>NZ_JANBNX010000001.1:0-366115 GCF_035615275.1 Acinetobacter sp. IK23 | reverse complement strand
ATATTGAGATTTATTACAATCGGGTCAGAAGACATTCTGCAAATGGCTGGTTAAGCCCTGAAGCCTTTGAGAAGAAATATTTTAAGAATTTAGAGGGATTTGTTGTCCACGATACTGTCTAGGATCAGGGTAAGGTAAATTTATATTAAATTATACTTTAAGGAAGTTGGTTCAATTTTTGCTTTCTCTGTAACAACGATAAAAATCGGAGATCAAAATGATGAAAAACAAAAATCACATAAGAGCGATGTATACAAAGGACAAAGGCTGGCGTTTATTTGGTTTGGCGCTTGTTATTCAAATTCTTTTTATTGGAGCAAACTATTTGGCCATCATGAGCTGACTTTGATTTAGGGTATTCTTAAAAGGTATGCTTTAACATAAGTTCAATATTTTGGGGTCATTTTACAGATGTTAAAGTTAATCTATTACGTACCTGAGTCACATCTTGAATCGACTAAACAGTCCATATTTGCTGCTGGTGCAGGTGGTATAGGTAACTATGAACATTGCGCATGGCAAGTCAAAGGGATCGGGCAGTTTAAACCAGTGAAGGGCGCTGATCCTTATATTGGACAGCTCGGTGAACTCGAACAAGTTGAAGAATGGCGCGTTGAAACAATTGTGCTTGAAGAAAAGGCAAGTGAGGTTGCGAAAGCATTAAAGGCAAGTCATCCTTACGAAGAGCCTGCCTTTGAATTTATCCAAATTTTGGATATTAGTTAAATTGTGAGAAATCTGGTTTACGTTTCTGCATAAATGCCTGTACAGCTTCTAGCATTTCAGGTGATTGAACGCGTTGCATAAAGATTTCAGCTTCATGATCAATACATGCAATGATCTTATCCAGATCATGCTTCATCAATGCTTTTGTTTGTTTCAGTGAAGCAAGTGGTAATGCTGCTAAGTGTTGAGCAGTTGCCTGAGCAGATGCGTAAGAGTCTTCAACGACTTCATTCACTAAACCAGCTTGTGTTGCCGTTTCTGCATTAAATTTTTTCGCAGTAAACAAAAGTTCAGCTGCTTTGTGATAGCCAGCTTGTTTAACCAATAGTTGGCTAGCACCACCTTCTGGAGAAAGGCCAAGACTTACAAATGGAATTTGGAATAGGGCAGTGTTGTCAGCAAACACTAAGTCTGCATGTAATAAAATCGTAACACCAATACCAATTGCTACACCTTTTACTGCAATAATCAAGGGTTTGGATAATTTGGCAGCAGATTTAAGGAGTACAAATGGAGGAACTTGACCTGCTGGACCTGCATTAGGATTTTGTACAAAACCCATAAAGTCTTTCATATCATTACCAGCGGTAAAATCTTGTTCAACACCACGTAAAACGACTACTCGTACATCTTTATTTTGGTCAGCTTCATCAAGCGCTTTGGCAATCCATAAGTAAAGTTCGCCATATAATGCATTTTTTGCTTCTGGGCGATTTATGGCTAAGGTGAGTACGCCACCTTGTAAATTTGCTTGTAAATGTTCATGAGGTTGTTGAATACAGCTAAGTGTCATCGTACTATCCTTGCTTTAAACCACGTTGTTGATTTTTAGGTTCTCATTATGGCGCATATTTTTTGTAATAAGCGTAACTGGTGAGTTCATAAAAAGTGAAAAACTCATTATGTATACATTTGACTATCTCGTTTTTATAGGGCGTTTTCAACCATTTCATTTGGCTCATATGCAGACAATTGAAATTGCTTTGCAGCAAAGCCATTATGTCGTTTTAGCATTAGGCTCTGCTCAAATGGAGCGCAATATCAAGAATCCGTTCTTAGCAGTAGAGCGCGAGCAAATGATCTTGTCAAATTTTTCACCGGATGAGCAAAAGCGTATTCGGTTTGTACATGTCGTAGATGTTTATAATGATGAGAAGTGGGTAAAACAAGTCAAATCACTGGTAAATGGTGTAATAGAACCGAACTCAAAAGTTGGCTTGATTGGGCATTTTAAGGATGAGTCTTCTTATTATTTGAGACTATTTCCAGAGTGGATCATGGTGGAACTGGATAGCTTAAAAGACTCTATTTCAGCAACGCCAATGCGTGAAGCTTATTATCGTGGGGAAATCCAAACGGAATTTTTTCCAGTAGGAACGATTAAATTTTTAGATGAATTTAAAGAAACTGAAGTTTATGCTGAACTACAACGCAAATATCTCATAGATGATAAAAGTAATTTAAATTAAATCAGTTTGTGGCTTTAATTCTTGAATTAAGAAATCGATAAAAACACGAATATGAAAAGATTCGTGTTTTTTATGTGGGTAGAGGAGAGAAAAAGGACGTGAAGTTCCTGAAAATTTTGTAAGAACTTCAAGCAACTCTCCATTTTTAAGTTCTTTTTCTACTATAAAACGGTAGGTTTGTAATAATCCTGCACTATGTTTTGCTAAGGTGACAGTACCTAAAATATCATCTAAACAACGAATCTTACCTGTGCTTTGATATTCAATAGTTTGGTGATTTGAGTTGAATAACCAAGGTACATTTTTTCCTGTACTAGGTAGCACAAATTGAATGCATTGATGATGCTGTAAATCGTTAAGGGTTTGCGGTGTGCCGAAATTTTTTAAGTATTCTGGTGAAGCCACCACAATTAGCTCAGCTTGTTCAAGCTGACGTGCAATTAAATTCGAATCAGCAAATTGTCGTCCACGAATTGCTAAATCATATCCTTCTGCAATAAAGTCCACATTTTTATTGGTGAGTTGAACATCAACTTCGATGGCAGGATATTGTCGTGAGAATTTTGCTAATAATGGCAATATTCGGTAATGCCCATAAGGTGTCGGTATGCTGATGCGAATCAAACCTGAGGGTTGTTGCTTTTGGTTTTTAAGTTGTTGCTCAGCTTCTAAAATTTGATTTAATGCTTGTTTACATTCCTCAAAATACATTTTTCCTTGTGGTGTCAAACGTACTTGTCGAGTCGTTCTCATAAAAAGTGGTGTTGCTAAATGTTTTTCTAATCGGGCAATTGAACGGCTTACCGCTGCTGGACTAACACCTGCATGAAGTGCTGCTTTAGAAAAGCTTTCGTTTTCTGCGACTAAGCAAAATAGCTCTACGCTACTAAACATCATTCTTTTTTGCTGTTGAGTCATTTATTACACCATGTAAAAAATGATTTGAGTTCTGGGCTATTTAAGCACATATAAGTAAACAATAAGATGATTTTCATACCTTGTATGGAGTTATTTTATGAAACTATTTTATTCACACAATGCTTGTTCTTTAGCGCCACATATTGTTTTAAGAGAGTTAGGATTTCCATTTGAATTAATCAAGGTTGATTTACACCAGCATTTAACAGAAATGGGTGAAGACTTTTACCAACTTAATAAAAAAGGACAAGTACCGTTATTACAGCTTGATGATGGTGCATTGTTAACGGAGGGCGCTGTAATTAGCCAATTTCTTGTTGACCAATCGTCACGAAAAGATTTATTAGCTGAAATAAATGCCGCCGATCGTTACAAGACTCTCTCATGGATGAACTTTATTGCTTCGGAAATTCATAAAGCGTATTCGCCATTTTTCAATGATTCTTATAATGAACAATGCAAAAGTGTATATAGCATCATCCTCAATAAGCATTATTCATGGATTGATGAACAACTAAAGGGACAAAAGTATTTAACAGGAAGCAACTTTACGATTGCTGATATTTATCTTTTTGTCGTTACTCGCTGGGCTGATTTTATTGGGCTCGATCTAAAGAATTTTATGCATTTAGCAAGTTTTATGCAGAGAATCGCCGAGCGTCAAACAGTTCAAGATGCTATTGCAGCCGAATCCCTTTGTTATGAAAGAAAATTATAAAAGGAGATGAGTATGCCTTATATCTTAATTCAAATTACTAAAGAAAATGTCTCGTTACAGCAGAAACAACAATTAATTCGAGAAGCAACGGAGCTTATGGTTCGTATACTTGATAAAGATCCTGCTACTACATTTGTAGTCATTGATGAAGTTGAAACAGATAACTGGGGTGTTGCAGGTGAAACTGTTTCTGCGATACGAAAAAGATAAAGTTGGAGTACGTAAAATGCAAAATAATCCTATTACTGAGATTCAGAAACAACTAGAGCAATATTTTGATGGTTTGTATTTTTGTGATGTGCAACTTCTAAATAATGTTTTTCATCCTGATGCTATATATATCAATGTAACCGAGCAACCCGTACTACGACTTAGCATGGCTGAATATTTTCCGATTGTTGCGAGTCGGATTTCTCCAGCTTCAAAGCAACAAACACGACAGGATAAAATCAGTTCAATCAATTTGATTCATGAACGGTTGGCGCTAGTCCATGTTGAATGCGTTATCCACCCTAAATATTTTTATGATGCACTTACATTTGTGTTTGAAGATGGGAAATGGAAGGTCATATCGAAAGTATTCCATTATCAAATATTAGCGGACTGAATGATTAAGCATCTGCCCAAAAAATAATACGGTTGGAAAAAGGATCGGTGATGCTGAGTTCAAGTGTTTCCCAATCTGTTTTTTCAACCTGAGGTTTAGAAAATTTATAATCTTTTTGACTGAGTTCACTATGTAACTCATAAATATGTTCCCAATAAATACGGATTGCACTATGAGGACTCGCATCTCCAAAATGCTCAGAGAGATGAATGATGCAATCGTCTTTGGATATTTGTAAATACAACGGAAAGTTATCTTCAAATTGGTGTTGCCAATCAAGCTGAAAGCCTAAGAAATCAAGATAAAATGATTGAGCTAACGCGACATCAAAAATTCTTAAAATAGGGGTAATCGAACCAGATTGCATCATTTTTCCTTTTAACGTGTACCAAATTGTTGTGTCCAGTAACTCTTTTGTTTAGCGGACTGATCCGAAGCACAAGCGATTGCATAAGTTGTAAACTTAGAGTTCATTAGGTTACTACAATGTAGAGGGCTTGCTAGCCATTTTGTCATTACTTCATTTAAAGTTTTCTGTCCACTCGCAACATTTTCACCATTGGCTTTACCAAGTGAATTATAAAGTTTTAAACGTGACTTTAAATCTAGTCCTGTTGATCCAACATGTCCAAGAAAGTTATGTGTTGCCATATCTTGACTATGAGAGAGTGCACCTTGGTATAAATTATTATTCCAACTCAGTGGCGTAGTTGCAGAAAAATACTGCTGACCACACTGGCGTGATTGCTGGCGAATTTGATTAATAGTTTTAAGAATAGCTTGTTGAAAGGCAGGGTTTTGTAAATCTTGGCAGCTTATTTCTATAGGGGATTTCTGAATTTGTGGAGTAGAAGAGCTAAGAGTCGGAGGCATACTCGAAGAGTTCACAGAACATGCAGTTAAAATAAGACTACAAACCGATAAAATAGAAAAGTTTAGTAGACTCATAGTCATCCTTCATTTGAATTATTTTAATATTTTTTATCATACTCCCAATTGAACTGGTTGAGTGATTTTTGTACATGAGAAAAGCGAGTATTAGACTCGCTTTTCTCTACTTAAGTTTATTAAGCTGATTGTAATGTTTTTAAGTCTTCTAGAACTTGTTCAGGATGCCCAGCAGCTTTTACTTTGCGGTAACTTTTAACTAAAGTTTTGTTATGGAAAATAAAAGTAGAGCGTTCAATACCCATTACTTTTTTACCATACATATTCTTTTCTTTAATGACATCAAAGTGATTACAGAGCACTTCTTCTTTATCACTAATCAGATCAATAGTCAGTGCCTGCTTTTCAGTAAAGTTCTGATGAGCTTTTACTGAGTCGCGAGAGACACCGTAAATACGAGCGCCCAAAGCATCAAACTGGTCTTTTAAACAAGAAAAACCGACAGCTTGTGTGGTACAGCCTGGTGTTGAATCTTTAGGGTAGAAGTAAATAATCAGCCATTCATTATCGACTTCAGCTAAATTAACTTCGCCGTGTGTAGTAGGAAATACTTGATTTGGCAGTTGAATATTTTCAGACATTTCTTATCCTTTAAAAGTTAAATTTGATCTAATTCAAGTGGTAGAAAAGCATATTCTTCATGATAAACAATATCGAGTTTTCTTACAGGAATAGCTTTGTTAAAAATTGGACCGTCAATGACAGTGGTATGGAATTCGCCGCCCTCACCACATGGATCAATACCACGGTTTTCAAGCTCTTCTATATATTCTAAAGTTAAAGTTTTACCTAAATCTTCTACTTTCATTCCTAGTTTAAGATTAACAGTGACAATTACACTTTTAAATCCAAATTGAATGAACTCTTCAACAACTTCACGGTGGGGACGTAGCCAGAGTGGCATGCCTAATTTAAGCCCCACTGTTTGAGTGACACGGTCATGCCAACAACCATGTTCAGGCATATCTAGATCACCTGTAACCAACACCTCTGCACCTTTTTGTTTGGCTTCATTCAGTAAGCTAATGAATTTACTTTCATAGTCATTCCAGCTAGATGAAGCCATAAATATGGGTAAGCCAATTGCTTGCGCTTGTGCTCGAATAATATCAAGTGGCATTGCATGCGAACGAGAACGTTGACCATGCTCTTCCAGCATAACAATTAAACCCATTACCTTGCCAGTTTTCATAGCCTGGTAGAGAGCAAGAGAGCTGTCTTTACCTCCACTAAATGAGACAATAGACTTTTTATCAGTTGCGTTGGTTTTCCATTGTTCTTGCATGGTTTATTTCGAATGACTAAATGAGTGTTATTTTAACAGAGCTATAAAAAAGCCTGCATAAATGCAGGCTTAATTTGACTCAATAAAAGCTTATTTTTTAGGAGCTTGTTGTTGAGCTGCTTTCATCGCATCTTCAGTTAACTTTTCAAGTTTAGTTGTTAACTGAGGACCAAAACATGCTTTAAGATCACGGTTTTGTTGTTGTACAAAAGCTAAAGAGCTTGGGCTTTTCTTCGCATTGATTGCGCTTTGAATTTCCCATTTTTGAGCTTCAGTTACTTTACCTTGAGCATCAACTTGGCAGCTACAGAATTTGCTAACTTCAGCTGAACTTAATTTACCGCCTTTTGCAGTTTGGTCTTTACAAACGTTGATTAATGCACCTTTAACGTTAGTGCTTTTATATGCCGCTTGAACTGGGTTTTCAGCTGCATGAGCTGAACCAGCCATAAGTGCAACTGCTGAGAATAAAGATGAAAGAATAAGATTTGATTTTAACAACTTCATAAATTTTACCTACTTATTGCGGTATATAGCGTGTTGGATCGGTAACACCAGCATCGATAAAGCCTTCTTTACGTAAACGGCAACTGTCACACTTGCCACACGCACGTCCTTGAGCATCTGCTTGGTAGCAAGATACCGTTTGGCTATAGTCTACGCCATGTTCAATCCCTAAACGTATAATATTCGCTTTGGATAAATGTAACAGGGGTGTTTCAAATTTAAGTGGTTTTCCTTCAACGCCAGCTTTTGTTGCTAAACGAGCCATATTGGCAAAAGCATCAATAAATTCTGGGCGACAATCAGGATATCCTGAATAATCAACAGCATTGATACCAATCACAATTGCTTCAGCATTGAATACTTCGGCTGCTGCTAAGGCATATGAAAGGAAAATTGTGTTACGTGCTGGTACATAAGTTACAGGAATGCCTTCTTGTAATTGTTCTGGTACCGCAATGTTATGGTCTGTAAGTGCAGATCCACCTAAATTCGCTAAATCGATATTAATAACACGATGTTCAACACCAGCACGTTGAGCTAATGCTTTTGCTGCATCAAGTTCAGTGGTCGAGCGTTGACCATACATAAAACTAATAGCAATACATTCATAGCGCGCTTGTGCCCAAGCTAGGCAAGTGGTTGAGTCTAAGCCGCCTGAAAGTAAAACAATGGCACGAGGGCGCATATTTTTCTCCATATTCGGAATAATTTATTTTATTGAGCGATTAACGACCTGATTCATCATTCCAAAGCAGTTTATGTAACTGTAGTTGGAAACGAACAGGCATTTTATCGTCCAGTATCCACTGTGCCAGATCACGTGCTAAACGTGGTAGGCCAACAGCACCTTTTTCAACTGCAAAAGCAGGGGAGAACCAAACGGTACTGACTTTAGTTTGCAGTTGATATTGTTCAACTTGTTGCTTTGACCATTCATAATCTTCACGGTTACAAATCACAAATTTGATTTGGTCATGTGAGGTTAGATAGTCAAGATTGCTGATGAGATTACGATGTTCTTCACCAGAAGTTGGAGTTTTTAAATCGAGGACTTTAGAAACGCGAGGGTCTACTTTTGAGACATCAAGGGCACCACTGGTCTCTAAAGAAACGTCAAAACCAGCATCGCATAAACGTTGTAATAAAATTAAGCAATTTGGCTGCGCTAAAGGTTCACCACCAGTCACACAAATATAAGGCGTTTTATATTTTTCAGCCGTTTCAATAATGTGCTCAAGTGATAAACGTTCACCACCTTCAAAAGAATAGGTAGTATCGCAATATGTACAACGTAAAGGACAGCCTGTAAGACGAATAAATACAGTCGGTAGACCAGAGGCATTTGCTTCACCCTGCAACGAGTAAAAAATCTCGGTAATGCGTAAACCAGACGCAGGGTCAGAGACAGGAATTGCAGAGGAACGTAAGGAAGCCATTCTAGAAATACCACATTATATAAAAAATAAAATCTCTACGATCAGTGTTGATCGTAGAGATGAGGAGCGATTAAGGCTCCGCAAGAGAGTTATAACAAATTAGTCAGCGCGTAACAAATCGTTCAAGCTAGTTTTTGCACGTGTTTTTGCATCAACTTTTTTCACGATGATTGCAGCATATAAGCTGTAAGTACCACATTTAGATGGCAAGCTGCCTGAAACTACAACTGAACCTGCTGGTACACGACCGTAATGGATTTCCCCAGTTTCGCGGTCATAAATTTTAGTTGATTGACCGATGAAAACGCCCATTGAGATAACTGAGCCTTCTTCAACAATTACGCCTTCAACGATTTCAGAACGTGCACCGATAAAACAGTTATCTTCAATAATTGTCGGGTTAGCTTGTAAAGGCTCTAAAACGCCGCCGATACCAACACCACCAGACAAGTGAACGTTTTTACCAATTTGAGCACATGAACCTACAGTTGCCCATGTATCAACCATTGTGCCTTCATCTACATAAGCACCAATGTTGACATAAGATGGCATTAACACCACATTTTTAGCTTGGAAGCTACCGCGACGAGCAACAGCAGGAGGCACAACACGCACCCCAGCAGCTTTAAATTGCTCTTCAGTCCAACCAGAGAATTTAGTTTCAACTTTGTCGTAGAAACGAAGATCACATGACTCGATTGGTTTATTGTCATTTAGTTTAAATGATAATAAAACAGCTTTTTTTAACCATTGATGAACAACCCATTCACCATTGATTTTTTCTGCAACACGAAGTGTACCGTTATCTAATCCAGCAATTGCTTCTTCAACAGCTTGGCGAATTTCGCTTGAGCAATCTGCTGCAGTAAAGTTTGCGCGGTCTTCAAATGCTTGCTCAATGATCGTAGAAAGCTGAGACATGATCTTCCTTCCATAAAAAATTTTAAAGATTTTACACTAATTTGTGACAAGAATCTTTGAAAAAACGTGTTACGTTTTAAGCGAGAGTTAAAGTGGAAAAGCTTATTAGATAATCAAGTGTTTTTTACACAAAAATGATTTGAAAATAAAAATTTAACTCAATTTGTATCAAAAAATAACAGAAATCTAGCAGTTTTTGTATAAAAAAGACTCTATGCTCTTGAATATAATTTTTGTCACAAGCTGAAAAATTAAAAACAGAGCCTTTTCTTGAGGAGAAAACGATGAAAGTATTACGTGTTTTAGTGACAACTACAGCTTTACTTGCTGCTGGTGCTGCAATGGCAGATGAAGCTGTTGTTCATGACAGTTATGCATTCGATAAGAACCAATTAATTCCAGTAGGCGCTCGTGCTGAAGTTGGTACTACAGGCTATGGTGGTGCTTTATTATGGCAAGCAAACCCATACGTTGGTTTAGCATTGGGTTATAACGGTGGTGATATTTCTTGGTCTGATGATTTATCAATCAATGGTACTAAGTATGACATGGATATGGATAATAAATTAGCATATTTAAATGCTGAGATTCGTCCATGGGGTGCAAGTACTAATCGTTGGGCGCAAGGCGTATATATCGCTGCTGGAGCAGCATATGTTGATAGTCAATATGACTTGACTAAAAAAGTAGGTACGAATGCTTCTGTTGAAATTGATGGAAATCGTTTTAATGGGGGTGCTAATGGGGTAAATATCGCTGGTAATCTAAAGTATGATAACGATATTGCTCCTTACGTAGGTTTTGGTTTCGCACCTAAAATCAATAAAAACTGGGGCGTATTTGGTGAAGTCGGTGCCTATTATACTGGTAATCCTAAAGTAACTTTAGCTTCAAATAATGATGCATTAATTGGTAGCGATGGTCGTACTCTAGGTAAGACTTTAGATGATCAAGAAAACAAAATCCGTAACGATGACAAATACAAATGGTTACCAGTGGGTAAAGTTGGTGTGAACTTCTTCTGGTAATAAATATAAAAAAACGAGCTTCGGCTCGTTTTTTTTTGAACTTAATAAAAGAGCTATTCAGCTCTTTTATTTTATTCTTAATTTTTATTCATCTGGATAAGCAATTTTCTTGAGGGCTTTAATGTCAGCATCGGGTGAGCATAAAGAAATAAACTCATAACCGTAACCACGTAATAAATGGCCTTTACGAACAGCAATCCATGTGGTGTTAACACCAAAGATATCAGTTTTAATTTGTTTTAAACGATAGTCACGTTCTGCATCGTAAGCAACATCGTTGACAATTCCGACGCCCATGCCAAGTTCTACATAAGTCTTGATAACATCGGCATCAAGCGCAGACATTACGATATCTGCATCAATTTGGGCATCTTCAAATGCCTTATCAATTTTTGAACGACCTGTAAAACCACCATGATAAGTAATTAGCGGATATTCAGATAAAGCATCAAGATCAATCTTATTGAGCTTTGCAAGCGGGTGATCTTGCGGAGTAATAATACTGTGTTGCCATTGATAGTATGGAATACTTGCTAAGTTTTCTTCAGTTGTTAAAGACTCTGTCGCAATACCAATATCTGCTTCACCTTGTAATAGCATTTCTGCAATTTCAACAGGGCTGGCTTGTTGCAAAATCAAATGTACTTTAGGGAATAGCTTTTTAAATTGATTAACGATCGGGGGTAGTACATAACGTGCTTGAGTATGCGTTGTTGCAATCGTGAGTGTACCTTCATCCACTTTATTAAAGTCATCGGCAAGACGTTTAATATTTTCCGCATCTACAAGCATACGCTCTACAATGCTAAGTAGTGATTGGCCTGGTTCAGTTAAACCAAGTAAACGTTTACCTTTACGAACGAAAAGTTGTACACCTAATTCATCTTCTAAATCTTTAATATGTTTACTGACACCTGATTGAGAGGTGTATAACGCGGCAGATGCTTCCGTTAAATTAAAGTTTTGGCGTACTGTTTCTCGGATAATTCTTAATTGTTGAAAGTTCATTTACACTTTTCCTCGAAAGAGGTGAGGAACGGCTTTAAATTCCGCGACATGATTCCTCACCAAATAATTCCTTAAGCAACTTGATCTGCAAATAGATGAAGTTGAGATGCACTGACCCAAACAGTTTGATTTGGTTTAAATGCATGTTGTTTTGCAGCTTCACTGCTCAGAGCAATCTCAATTAAACGTCCATTACGATCTTGTAATTCCGCCACTACTTTTCCAGCAATCCAGACTTCACGTACAAAAGTTGCTTCAATTGTATTTGCCTGTGGTTGCGAATGAATATGTAACTCATCCGGACGGGCAAAAGCAATCACTTTTCCTTGCGGTGCCTGAACTGTAGTCGGTAATTTGATACGATCATTGCCAATACGGATAATACCGCCAGCATGTTCACCTTCAAAACGATTTGCTTGACCCAAGAAATCAAATACAAATGGCGTTGCAGGTTTTTCGTAGACTTCACGTGGTGAACCAATTTGTTCAACGTTACCTTTATTCATCACAATAATCTGGTCAGCCACTTCAAGAGCTTCTTCTTGATCATGGGTTACAAAAATTGAAGTGATATGCAATTCGTCATGCAAGTTGCGTAACCAGCGACGTAGTTCTTTACGGACTTTGGCATCTAGTGCGCCAAATGGTTCATCAAGCAATAGCACACGAGGCTCTACAGCGAGTGCTCGAGCTAAAGCAATACGTTGACGTTGACCACCAGAAAGCTGAGCAGGGTAGCGGTCTGCTAAAAAGCCCAGTTGAACTAGGTCAAGCAGACGAGTAACACGTTTTTTAATCTCAGCTTCCGAAGGACGGGTCGCACGAGGGCGAACACGTAAACCAAAAGCAATATTGTCAAATACAGTCATATGACGGAATAAAGCATAGTGCTGAAATACAAAGCCAACTTGACGTTCGCGAACATGGACATTAGTTGCATCTTCGCCTTCAAGCAGCACTTGACCATCATCAGCTGATTCTAATCCAGCAATAATCCGAAGTAGTGTGGTTTTACCGCAGCCAGATGGTCCGAGTAGCGCAACCAGTTCGCCCTCTGGAAAATCTAGGGAAATATTTTTAAGCGCATGGAATGCACCAAAGTGTTTTTCAATATTCTTAACTTGAATACTCATGATTTCATTCCTTACGAATCAGTTGAATGCGGTTCTGGTTTGTCTTGATGCAGTTCTAACCAAGTTTTCAATACCAGTGTTAATAAGGCTAAGAAAGCAAGTAATGAGGACACGGCAAAGGCTGCACTGAAGGTGTACTCGTTATATAAAATTTCAACATGAAGTGGCAGGGTATTGGTTTCACCACGAATGTGACCAGAAACCACTGATACTGCACCAAACTCACCCATTGCACGCGCGTTACACAAAATCACGCCGTAAATTAAACCCCACTTAATGTTAGGCAGAGTGACTTTCCAAAAGGTTTGCCAGCCTGAAGCACCTAACACAATTGCTGCTTCTTCTTCCTCTGTTCCTTGAGCTTCCATCAGTGGAATTAACTCACGTGCAACAAAAGGAACGGTAATAAAGATAGTTGCTAATACAATCGCAGGTACGGCATATAAAATCTTGATGTCATGGTCCATTAACCAGCCGCCTAACCAACCTTGAGCACCAAAAATCAGTACAATCATTAAACCTGCAATAACTGGTGAAACCGAAAAAGGCATATCAATAATGGTGGTTAGAATCGCTTTACCTCTAAACTGGAACTTAGAAACAGCCCATGCTGCGGCAATACCAAATATCACGTTAATTGGAACTGCAATCGCTGCGGTGAGTAATGTTAATTTCACCGCTGACAAAGTATCTGGATCAATTAAAGCCTGAACATAAACTTCAAGGCCTTGTTTAAATGCTTCAACAAAAACCAAAATAAGTGGCAGCATTAAGCAACTAAGAAAGAAAATCAGTGCAACTGTAATGAGCGTATAACGTACCCAAGTCGGTTCACGAGTCGCATCACGAGACTGTAACTTCAAAGCAAGTGCATTGCTGTCGGTATGTAGGTTCATGTGATATTTCTCCCTGTACGACGGTTTGCCCATGCTTGAAGTAAATTAATGGCAAATAAAATAATGAAAGAGAGAACCAACATGACCGCTGCAATGGTGGTTGCACCTGCATAGTCATATTCTTCAAGGCGAGAAATAATCATGAGTGGGGCAATTTCTGTTTTAAACGGCTGGTTACCTGCGATGAAAATTACAGAACCATACTCACCCACGCCACGAGCAAATGCTAAAGCAAAGCCTGTAAATAGAGCAGGTAGTAATATTGGCAAAATAATTTTAGTAATCGTCTGCCAGCGATTTGCCCCAAGTGCAGAAGCAGCCTCTTCAAGCTCGGTTTCGATATCGCTTAGTACGGGTTGAACAGTTCGAACAATAAAAGGAATACCAATAAATACTAAAGCTAGCGTAATTCCGATCGGTGTATAGGCAACCTGAATACCGAGTGGTTCTAAATATTGACCAATCCAGCCAGTGGGTGCATAAAGTGAAGTAAGCGCAATACCTGCAACTGCTGTTGGAAGTGCGAAAGGTAAGTCTACTAAAGCATCAACCAGACGTTTTCCGGGAAAGTTATAACGAACAAGGCACCAAGCTAAAAGTAGTCCGAAAACAACATTAATAAACGCCGCAATTAAAGCTGAACTAAAGCTCAATTGAAGTGATTTTAAAATACGTTCAGAGGTTAAAATTTCCCATAGTCCGTCCCATCCGATTCCAAATGATTTGATAAAGACTGCGGCTAATGGAATAAGCACAATAAAAGAAACGTAGGCGAGGGTGAAGCCCAATGATAGACCAAACCCAGGCAGCACTCGGGATCGCTGCGACATGATATTTCCTCAAAGAGAAAAGCCTGCTGAAACCAGTAAGCGAATAAATAAAGATAAACGGCGCGGTATAAAGCTGGGTATTAAGCAAATTTCAAAGAGAAATGTGTCTTTACCGGATCAATAGATGAGTGGCTACACATCGAGTCTTCAGGAAGTAGATAGTTCAGTAAATCAGGGAATGGGCCAAAACCGGAAGCAACATTAATATGACCGACTTCTCCAAGATTAATAGGATTTAATTGCCAAGCTTTAGCAAGTTGTAAAGCATCAAAAAAATCTAACCAAGGATCATTTTCACTAATCAGTAGTGTTGTAGGCACATTAATTTTTAACTGATGAAAATAATCTTTGTAGTCAGTCAAGCTATGGCGAGCAAAACCAGCTTCACCAAAACGTGCCGGATTTGCAGGAGCAACCAAAATTAGTTTTTTAACCTGAGCTTGTAACTCAGGATGCTCAGCTAAAGCAGCAACACTGGTTAAGCAACCGAAGCTATGCGCAACAATTTGCACGGGTGCTTGTACCGCTTGAACTGTTTTAACAAATTGTTCAATCCATTCACTTAATACGGGTCTATCCCAGTTTTTTTGCTCAACACGAGAACTAGACACGAGTTGACGCTGCAACCAAGATTGCCAATGTTGATGTTCACTTCCACCTACACCTGGAACAATTACAGAGTGAGTCATGTCTGTTCTCCTTATCCTTAGTACAAAGAATTACTTCTCTGCACTATTAATTTTCACGATTTGATCGAAAACACCACCATTATCAAAGTGTTGTTTTTGCACTTTTGTCCAACCGCCAAACTCTTTATCAATTGTTACGAGTTTCAATGGCTTAAATACATTGCTGTATTTTTTGAGTACAGCTGCATTACGAGGGCGGTAGAAGTTACGTGCTGCAATTTCTTGGCCAGCAGGTGAGTACAAGTAGTTGAGGTAACCTTTCGCGATGGTGAGATTGCCTTTTTTGGCAGCGTTTTTCTCAACAACAGCAACTGGTGGTTCAGCTAAAATCGAAAGAGACGGGGTAATAATTTCAAATTTGCCCGGTTGTTCGCGAACAGCTAAATGAGCTTCATTTTCCCAAGCAAGTAACACATCACCAATGCCACGTTCAGCAAAAGTCGTAGTTGCACCACGTGCACCCGAATCTAGAACTTTAGTGTGCTTATAAATTTGGCGGACATACTCTTGTGCTTTAGCATCGTTACCACCTGGTTGATGTTTTGCCCAAGCCCAAGCTGCAAGGTAGTTCCAGCGAGCACCGCCAGAAGTTTTTGGGTTTGGTGTAATAATTTCTACACCTGGTTTGATTAAGTCACCCCAGTCTTTAATTTGTTTAGGATTACCCTTACGTACCAAAAATACGATTGTTGATGTGTATGGTGTAGAGTTTTGCGGTAACTTCTTCTGCCAATCAGTTGGGAGCAATTTTGCTTTTTCAGCAATTTCGTCAATATCAGCTGCAAGTGCTAATGTCACAACGTCAGCATTTAAGCCATCAATCACTGCACGAGCCTGTTTGCCGGAACCGCCGTGTGATTGCTTAAACTGAATATCTTGACCAGTACGCTGTTTCCAATAAGCACCAAACTGCTTATTAAAGTCTGTATATAACTCACGAGTAGGATCGTAAGAAACGTTTAAAAATTCTTGTGCTGCAAATGATGAAACAGAAAGAAGCGCAGCAATAACCCCAACTTTTAATTGAGAAAAACGCATGAGATAACCCCTCAAAAATACGAAATGTTCAAAACATGAACGCAGAATAGCGCTAGTCTTTATTCTAAAAAAATAATAAAAAACGAATTTAATATGAAAAATATAGAAATATAAAAAATGGATAAACTATTCTTAAATCTTGATATATAACAAGTTTCAAAAGTGCTGATTAAATCGGTATAATTTTTTAAAATCAGTCATTTATTAATTAAATGAAAGGTGTTGTATTGTTGGGCGGTTTTTAAGAAAGGACGGATTAAGCATGTGGTGTTTTAAAAATGGTCAACCTGTTGAAACCATTCCGTTACTAGACCGAGCATTTCATTATGGGGATGGATGCTTTACCACAATTCGTATTTTTCAAAATAAGGTTGAGCTTAAGGCTCGACACTGGGAACGTCTAAAACTTGCCTCCCAAAAACTAGCTTTAACTGCAAACTTTGACTTCATTGAACAGAGTTTACAGCATCTATATAAACAAAACCTTGTACTCAATGGTACTTTAAAAATTGTAATTAGCCGTGGTGAAGGTGACCGTGGTTATAGTTTGCCAAAGCATGAAGCAGATATTTATGTCTGGTTCTATCCAAAAGCATTAGATCAGTTCCGACCAGACTTTATTAAGTGTGGGGTTTTAAATCAGGCCTTGGGTTTAACCATGCCAAGTCTAGTTGGACTTAAATCTTTAAACCGTCTGGAACAGGTACTGCTAAAAAAAGAAGCAGATCAACAAGGGTGGGCAGAAGCATTAGTATCTGATGTACAAGGTTATATTGTTGAAGGGGTAAGCAGTAATTGTTTTATTCGTTTAAATGATAGATGGATTACACCGGAACTTCGCTATAATGGCGTCCACGGTGTGATGCGTGCAGAAATTCTGGCGCGTATGCAGCACCATGGAATTGCCTGCGAAGTCAGAATAATTGAATTAGATGAAGTGCCACAAATACAGAGTCTATTCTTTTGTAATGCTTTACATCCAATGCGAGTAGTTACTCAAATAGGTGAACAAACTCTAGATTCACAGGCATGCATAGATTTATTTCATATCCTTAACTTGAATCAGATTCATTAATATGCCGAAGCCACCTGTGAACGCGAAAGCAAAAAATGCTAAAAAAAAGGGCAATAAAACAGCATCTCATTTTCCTAAAAAGTTGGTGCTGATTGGCTTTTTTATTGTTTTAATTTCTATTTTTGCTATTTTGTGGTCAAGTTTATTTAAAGCTTATCCTGTTGAAGGGAAAAAGCAGATGTTATCTATTACATCTGGGGAAACTTATTCTGGTTTTATTGATCGTTTAGCAAAAGAAGACAAAATTAGCTTTCCTATCGTATTAAAGCTTTATCAAAAGTTTATGATTCATGACAGCATGAAAGCTGGTGTGTATGAAATTGAACAAGGGATGAGCGTAAGGCAAGTATTAGAGATGTTGTCTAATGCTGATAATGCTCAGATGAACCGTGTTTTGGTGATTGAAGGTACGACCTTTAAACAGCTTATTACTGCTTTGAAAAATGATAAAAATGTAAAAAATACAATACTCGATTTACCTGATGATCAGCTCATGAAGGCGCTAGGAATTCCATATCATCATCCGGAAGGTTTATTTGCGCCTAACACTTATTTCTTTGCAAAAGGTGAGACTGATAAAAAAATCCTCACCGCTTTATATCATCATCAAATGAAAGCCTTAGATACTGCTTGGGCAAATCGTGCACCAAACTTACCTTATAAAGATAAGTATGAAGCTTTAATTATGGCTTCAATTGTTGAAAAAGAAACAAGTGTAGATAGTGAGCTTGAGCAAGTATCTGGTGTATTTGTGCGCCGTTTGAAAATTGGTATGCGTTTACAAACTGACCCAACCGTGATTTATGGAATGGGTGATAACTATAAAGGCAAGATTACTCGCGAAGACTTACGTACACCAACTGCATATAATACCTATACTATTAATGGTTTACCGCCGACACCAATTGCTTTACCTAGTCAAAAGGCAATTGAAGCAGCATTACATCCAGATGACTCAAATAATATTTATTTTGTGGCAACTGGTAATGGCGGTCATAAATTTACAGCAGATTTACAGGCTCATAATCAAGCGGTACAAGAGTACTTATCCGTGTTGAGATCGAAGAAATAAGGAAAAAAGATGTTTATTAGCTTTGAAGGCACGGAAGGGGTAGGTAAAACTACACTCATTCGAAAAATTCATCAGCATTTTGAAGAGCAAGGTAAACAAGTTGTTTTAACCCGTGAACCAGGTGGTACGCCTTTAGCAGAACAAATACGTTCAATGCTTTTAGCGGTAAATCATGATGAAAATATGAGTCACGATACTGAACTACTCTTAATTTATGCGGCACGTGCGCAACACTTACAACAAGTGATTTTGCCGGCTCTAGAGTCTAGCAAAATTGTTTTAAGTGATCGCTTTACCGATGCAAGCTTTGCTTACCAATGTTCGGGTCGTGGTTTAAGCCAAGATAAATTACAGCTTTTAAATCAGAACTTTGTTTCACGTATGCCAAACGTGACTTTCTGGTTAGATGCACCGATTGAACTCGGTATGAACCGTGCACGTGAGCGTGGAGCTTTAGACCGTTTTGAACAAGAAAAGTTAAGTTTCTTTACTAAAGTTCGCGAAGGTTATGAGACCTTATGGAAAGCTGAACCTGAACGTATTAAACGTTTAGATGCTACGCAAAGTCCTGATCAGGTGTTTGAGCAAGCCTTACAATATTTAGGATAAATAATAAAAGCCACTCTCATATTTGTGGGAGTGGTTAAAAATAATGACAAATCTGCTTAAAAAGAACATAGAGCATATTGAACAATATTTTATGCTATTTTGAATACTGTTCTTAAATCGAAGAAAAACAAGGATGAAAAGTTCAAAAGAAGAAATTATAGCGTTTCTTGAAAAGGAATTTCCCCCAAGTCTTGAACATTGCACGATTGAATCAGTCACGCCTAAAGCTGCTGTCGTTTATTATCATGTCGATCAAAGACATCAACGTCCGGGTGGTACCATATCTGGACCTACCATGATGACTTTGGCAGACTTTGCTTTGTATATCGCAATACTCGGTGAAATTGGAATTGTTGGTTTGGCGGTAACGACGAATTTTAATATTAACTTTCTTAGAAAACCCGCAGGTGATAAAGATCTACGCAGCGAATGTAAGCTCATGAAAGTCGGAAAGAGTCTTGTCGTGGGTGAGGTATGGATTTATTCAGTAGGATTAGATGAACCAGTAGCGCATGTAACCGCAACTTATTCAATTCCACCTAGACCATGAATATTAAATTCAAAAAAAGCACAGCAAGAGCTGTGCTTTTTTTATAAGAAGAACAGTTTAAATTTCGGTATTAACCAATGGTTGTTCTACTGTAAAAGTTGGAGGAGTTAAAACAGTTTTACGAATCTCTTTTGAAGTTTCTGGATAATCGAGCGTGTAGTGTAGTCCACGTGATTCTTTGCGGTGCATGGCACAGCGAACAATCATCTCAGAAACGAGCACAAGATTACGCAGTTCAATCAGGTTTTTACTGACACGATAATCTTGATAATATTCAGTGATTTCACGCTTTAACATCTCTATACGGTGTAAAGCACGCTCTAAACGTTTTGTAGTTCTTACAATACCAACGTAGTTCCACATGGTTGAACGTAACTCATCCCAGTTTTGTAAAATCACCACATCTTCATCTGGGTTGGTTACTTGAGAGTCATCCCAAGTTGGTACTTCTGGTAATTTGAAGTTTTCATCAAACTTATTTTCGATGTCTTTTGCTGCACTCATGCCGTAAACAAAGCACTCAAGTAATGAGTTGCTTGCCATACGGTTTGCGCCATGTAAGCCTGTATAAGAGGTTTCACCAATTGCATATAGACCTTCAATATCGGTCTGACTATTTGAGTCAACTACAACACCACCACATGTATAGTGAGCTGCTGGCACTACTGGAATCATGTCTTTGGTAATGTCGATACCTAACTCAAGCAATCGTGCATAAAGTGTAGGGAAGTGCTCTTTAATAAATTCAGGTGATTTGTGGGTAATATCTAACCATACATGACGAATACCGAGACGCTTGATTTCGTGGTCAATGGTACGTGCCACAATATCGCGAGGAGCCAACTCTGCACGATCATCAAAACGAAGCATAAAACGTTCACCATCAGGCAAGCGTAAGTAAGCACCTTCACCACGCATCGCTTCAGTAATTAAAAAAGAACGTGCTTGTGGATGGTATAGGCAGGTTGGATGGAACTGGTTAAATTCCATATTCGCAACACGACAACCTGCGCGGTAAGCCATCGCAATACCATCGCCTGTAGCAATATCAGGGTTAGACGTATAAAGGTAAGCTTTCATCGCACCACCGCAAGCAAGTGCGGTAAATGGTGCAAGGAAGGTATGAACTTTTTCAGTGTTTTCGTCTAAGGCATACAAACCAATAGCGCGATTTACCTGATCTGTATGACCCAATTTATGCGACGTGATTAAATCAATCGCAATATAGTTTTCAAAAATAGTAATATTTTCGCGTTGTTTGGCGCGTTCAACCAATGTGGTTGAAATGGCTTTGCCTGTAGCATCAGCAGAATGGATAATGCGGCGCTGTGAGTGCCCACCTTCACGCGTTAAGTGAAGTTGCTCATCTTCATCTAAGGTGAACTGAACACCTTGCTCTAAAAGGAAATCAACAGAAGGGCGACCGCCTTCTACAGTATGTTGAACTGCATCTATTTCACATAAATGAGCACCTGCGATCATCGTGTCATTAATGTGTTGTTGAATAGAGTCAGTTTCATCAAGAACAGCAGCAACACCGCCTTGTGCATAGAAGGTACTTGCTTCAGTCAAAGCAGCTTTGGCTAAAACTGCAATATTAAAATGACTTGGTAACGATAAAGCCAGACTTAAACCAGCACCGCCACTGCCCACAATAATCACGTCAAAGTGGTGAATTGTCTGTTGATTAGGCATGTCCATTCGCATCAATTTAAAACGTCCGCTAATGACACCCCTTTTTACCTAAAAAGGCAAGAGCTTAAGCGCTCTAAGTCACAGAAAAATTGCAATTACCTTAAAAAATTGCAATGTGTAAAATAAACGTGATCATGATGTCTTATAAGTAAACATATTGTTACGCACAATTCCAAAGCATTGTGATACAAAAGTTTTATTCTTATTTCTCGTAGACCAATTGTGGGTGAGCACCGAATGAAATCTCGCTATTTACAACAAGGAATGTATGCAGCGGTATTTACAGTTGCCGCTGTTCAGGCAAACGCTGCTGTTGATTTTTCAAACCTCGTTGAACAAGTTAGTCCAGCTGTGGTGAGTGTAAATGTCGTAAAAAAAATGACTCAGGATGAACTGTTGCAACAGCAAGTTCCTGAAATTTTAAAACGTTTCTTTGGTAATCAGGTCATCATTCCACAGCAACAAGGTCCTCAAGAAAAAACCGCATACGGTAGTGCATTCTTTATTAGTAAAGATGGTTACTTACTCACAAACCATCATGTGATTGAAAATGCTTCCCGCATTAGTATTACTTTAAACGACCGTCGTGAAATTGATGCAACTGTTGTTGGTAGTGATGAACGTACCGATGTTGCCTTATTAAAAGTGAATGGGAATAATTATCCGGCTTTAAAAGTGGGTAATGTTGACCGCTTACGAGTCGGTGAGCCTGTTTTAGCGATTGGTTCACCATTTGGTTTTGATTACTCAGCCTCAGCAGGTATTGTCAGTGCTAAATCACGAAATATGAGTGGTGAAACCTCTGTACCGTTTATTCAAACAGATGTGGCTTTAAATCCAGGTAACTCAGGGGGTCCATTGTTTAATCAAAACGGTGAAGTAGTCGGAGTAAACTCACGTATCTTTAGTGGTACTGGTGGTTATATGGGCTTGTCTTTCTCTATTCCAATCGATGTTGCGATGGATGTAGCTGAACAGCTTAAAACCAAAGGGAAGGTTACTCGTTCATACTTAGGCGTTATGATGCAAGATATTGATCGTAACCTTGCTGATGCCTACAAATTACCTAAACCAGAAGGTGCTCTTATCACACAAGTTACGCCAAATTCACCTGCTCAAAAAGCAGGGCTTAGAGCTGGTGATGTGATTTTAAAACTTAATGGAACTTCTGTACTACGCACAAGTGATTTGCTCTATGCTTTAAACAAAGTACAGCCAAATCAAACTGTTCAGTTTGAAGTATTACGTGATGATAAAACTCGTAATATCTCGGCAACTTTGGCAACCGCACCAGATGAAACACCAGCTACAGGTGCTCAGACTTCTGCCTCTAAAGGTCCGGTTTTAGGCATGAGTATTCGTGATTTAGCTGAGCCAGAGAAAAATGCATTGAGCGTAAAAGGTGGTATTTATGTTCAAGATGTTCGCCGTGGTGGACTAGCATCATTGTCAAATATTATTCCGGGTGACGTGATTATTCAGGTTAATAATACTCAAATTTTGAATAGCCAAGATTTTGCAAAAGTTGTTTCTAACTTACAAAAAAATACGGTCGCACGTGTTGGAATCATTCGTCAAGGACAACGAGCAATGCTTGGTTTACGCATTCAGTAAAATGATTTAAAAATGAACCACCCTGAAAATGGGTGGTTTTTTATTATTTGTATTCGGCATAATGTTCAATCTAGCTAATTTAATTGTGGTTTTAGGTTTAATGATTAAAGTGGGTGTTTTGTGAGCAGTATTTTCGATTTGCATATTCAGGTTCAGCCACAGCATATTGATGCCTTGGGCCATGTTAACAATGTAATGTATGTCCAATGGATGCAAGATGTTGCTGCTGCTCATGTTGAAACATTAGGGGTAGGTGTAACCAAATACCTTGAACTTAAACATGCAATGGTTGCTGTTGAGCATCATGTGCAATACCGTAAGGCTGCGTTTGAAGGCGAAGAAATTATATTGCGGACATGGCTAGATGATATCAATGCGCTTTACTCATTTCGCCAGTATGTTTTTTATCGTCCCTCTGATCAGGCAGTTTTATTTGTTGGGAATACCAAATGGGCATGTATTGAAATTGCATCAGGCCGACCAAAACGGATGTCACCAACTTTTACACAAGCCTACAAGCCCCTTGATTCAAGTATAAATCCTTTAGATTTTACTATTTCATATAGAAGCCATTAAGAGAGATCAAAATTTGGAGCATTTATTTTCGATTGAAACTTCTAGACTAATTTTAAGTGAACTGGAGGAAAGTGACAAAACATCTGTTTTTGAATTATTTTCAAATTCAACAGTACTTGAATTCTATGATTTGAAACCTTTTGTTTCCTTAGAAGAAGCGGAAGTTTTGATTGAAAAAATGCATCTAAAATGGAAGACATGTATAGGTTTTAGGCATGCTATCCGCCTTAAACAAGATAGAACTATGTTGGGAACATGTGGTGTAAATAGCATCAAGCAAGTTGATAATGATTTTGCTGTAGTGATTGGTTATGAGCTTCATCCTAAAGCATGGGGTATTGGTTATATGCAAGAAGCACTTACAGGGATAATTCAGCATTTGAAGCAAGAACTTTTATTTGAGAAAAAAATAAAATATATTTGGGCTGAAATATTTGAATGGAACATTAAATCTCAGCAAGTTGTAAATAATCTTGGATTTGAATTAATTGGTAAAACAGTTAATCATACTAACAATACGGTATCTGACAACTTACTTAAGTTTGAGCTGAAGTTGTACTAATTTAAGTTTTCTTTAAAGAACATTACTTGGTTACATAAAGAAGTTTAAAAGCTTTTTTTAAAAGAAATAATTTATATCTTTTTCATTTCTGCAATCTGCTATAATCTCTCGCAATTTGTTAAACCGCTTTGGCTATGTATTAAAACAAGCTACATAGCACTTTATATTTTCTCAAGGTAGCCCATGGCGCAAGCTAAAAAATCCGTTGATATCAAAAATATCCGAAACTTCTCGATTATCGCTCATATTGATCATGGTAAGTCTACTTTAGCTGACCGTTTCATTCAGATGTGTGGTGGCCTACAAGATCGTGAGATGCAAGCTCAGGTCTTGGACTCAATGGAGCTTGAGCGCGAACGTGGGATTACCATTAAAGCAGCGTCTGTGACATTGTATTACACCCATCCAAATGGGCAGGAATATCAGCTTAATTTTATTGATACACCTGGGCACGTTGACTTCTCGTATGAAGTTTCTCGTTCGTTAGCTGCATGTGAAGGTGCATTATTGGTTGTTGATGCTGCGCAAGGCGTAGAAGCACAATCAGTTGCAAACTGTTATACAGCTATTGAACAAGGTCTCGAAGTTCTTCCTATTTTGAATAAAATTGATTTACCGCAGGCTGAACCTGAACGTGTAATTCATGAAATTGAAGAAATTATCGGGATTGAAGCGACAGATGCACCGACTTGTTCAGCAAAAACAGGTTTAGGCGTTGAAGGTGTATTAGAGCGTTTAGTTGATGTTATTCCGGCACCAGAAGGTGACCGTGAAGCTCCACTTCAAGCGTTAATTATCGATTCATGGTTTGATAACTACTTAGGTGTAGTTTCTCTTGTTCGTATCAAACAAGGTCGTATCCGTAAGGGCGACAAAATGTTGGTTAAGTCGACAGGACAAACTCATCCAGTAACTTCTGTTGGTGTATTTAATCCTAAGCATACTGAAACAGATATTCTTGAAGCTGGTGAAGTAGGTTTTGTTATTGCAGGTATTAAAGACATTTTTGGTGCACCAGTAGGTGATACCATTACACTTGCGACTACACCAGACGTTGCAACGTTACCAGGTTTCAAAAAGGTTAAACCGCAGGTTTATGCGGGTCTTTTCCCAATCGATTCAAGTGACTTTGAACCATTCCGCGAAGCATTACAGAAATTACAAATTAACGATTCTGCCTTGTTCTTTGAACCTGAAAGTTCAGATGCACTTGGTTTCGGTTTCCGCTGTGGTTTCTTGGGCATGTTGCATATGGAAATCGTACAAGAGCGTTTAGAGCGTGAGTACGATCTCGATTTAATTAGCTCTGCACCAACAGTAGTTTATGAAGCTGTTACCAAAAAAGGTGAGACGATCTATATCGATAGTCCATCTAAAATGCCAGATGGTTCAGTTGTTGAAGATTTACGTGAGCCAATTGCTGAATGTCACATTCTTGTGCCGCAAGAATACTTAGGTAATGTCATGACCTTATGTATTGAGCGTCGTGGTGTACAAAAAGACATGAAATTCTTAGGTAATCAAGTTTCGATTACTTTTGAAATTCCAATGGCTGAAGTCGTAATGGATTTCTTTGACAAGCTTAAATCATGTTCACGTGGTTTTGCATCGCTAGACTATAACTTTGTACGTTTTGAAAGTTCATCTTTAGTTAAGGTTGATGTGCTAATTAATAGTGAAAAGGTTGATGCCTTGGCTATGATTTGTCACCGTAATGATGCTCGTCATCGTGGTATTGCTCTAGTTGAAAAAATGAAAGACTTGATTCCGCGTCAGATGTTTGATGTGGCAATTCAGGCTGCCATTGGTGCGCAAATTATTGCTCGTTCGACCGTTAAGGCGATGCGTAAAAACGTCCTAGCAAAATGTTATGGCGGTGACGTGTCTCGTAAGAAGAAATTACTTTCTAAACAAAAAGAAGGTAAGAAACGTATGAAACAAGTGGGTAGTGTAGAAATTCCACAAGAAGCGTTCTTAGCTGTTTTGAAAGTAGAAAGATAAAAGAAAGGGCTGGGATGAACTTATATTCTCCCAGCCATAAAGCAAGCAGCTAGGCTGCGAGTGAGGTCATGTGGATTTTGATTTTAATTTAATTCTTGTTCCAGTTACGCTGATTTTATTTGCAGTGTGGTTGCTAGATAAGCTCGTTTTTAAACAGCGTGCGAATAAAGGGCGAGAGAACGAAAATTTTGTTATTACATGGGCCTATGACTTTTGGCCAGTTTTAGCCGTTGTGCTTGTATTACGTTCATTCCTTTATGAACCATTTAACATTCCATCAGACTCTATGGTTCCAACTTTAGAGACTGGCGATTTTATTTTGGTTAACAAGTTTGACTATGGTGTTCGTTTACCTATCGTCAATAAAAAAGTGATTGATGTTGGTGAGCCTAAACGTGGTGATGTCATTGTATTCCGTTATCCACCTCAGCCGACTATTAGCTACATTAAACGTGTAATTGGTTTACCGGGTGATCATATTGTTTATGATCATGGGCAATTGATTATTAATGGTCAAAAAATTCCTAAAGTAGCAACTCAGTTTAGTCGTGAAAAAGATGCTTTAGATACACCTACGTCGATTTATCATAAAGAAACGATTGGTGATCATACATTTACAATGCGTGAGCTTGAAGGCGTAAACGTTGCGCGTCAGGCACCTTTTATCAACTATGTTGATAATGGCAAATATTCGAACCAAGACGGTTTATATTGGGAAGTGACAGTTCCAAAAGGACATTACTTTGCAATGGGGGACAACCGTGATCAAAGTGCTGACAGTCGTTTCTGGGGCTTTGTTCCTGAAGAAAACTTAACAGGCCGAGCTTTCTATGTCTGGATGCATAAAGAACCTGGTTTCCACCTGCCAAGCTTTAGCCGAAATGGAAAAATAGATTAAAAACAACCATTAGGAAAACAAAAATGCGTAAGGCACAACAGGGTACTTCGTATTTAGCAATTTTATTTGGGGTGGTCATATTTGCAGTTGCGGCGAAAGCCGTACTTGCAGTTTGGCCAGCATATTGGGATGATCGTGTGATTAATAATCAGATTACTGAGCTTATGCAACAAAGCTCAGCTGATACCACACCCCAAAAGTTTATGACACAAATGGATCAACGACTTGAAATGAACAATATTCGTGACCTCCATTTTAAGGAGATTGCAGAAGTGTTTAACCAATCGGGTCTAATTGTCAAAAAGAAATATGAAGTAAGAAAACCATTCTTACTAAATATTGATTTAGTTTTAACATTTGAGAAGAGTTTTGACAAAACATCAGTTCAAACTAAGTGATCCTCGCTTACTCAGTCGGATCGGTTATCAATTTAAGCAGCCCGAATTGCTACAGTTAGCTTTGACTCATCGTTCGGTGAGTCATAGGTATAACTATGAACGTTTGGAGTTTTTAGGCGATTCGCTATTGGGGATGATCATCGCCAATTATTTATATCATGCCTACCCGCATGAAAATGAGGGGCGTTTAACGCGTATGCGTGCGACTCTGGTTCGCCAAGAAGCTTTAGGTAAAATTGCAACCGATTTGCAACTTAGTCGGTGTTTAATATTAAGCACGGGCGAATTGAAATCTGGTGGTCATCATCGTGAGTCAATATTGGCAGATACTGTAGAAGCGATTATTGGCGCAATATATCTTGATTGTAGTGACCTGAACCTACTTAACGATATTGTGTTAAAATGGTATGTACCTTATTTAGATCATATTGAGCCAACAGATCAACTCAAGGATCCAAAATCACGTTTACAAGAGTATCTACAAGCACGTAAAAAACATCTCCCTGTTTACGAGGTTGTAGATATTCAGGGTGATGCGCCTCATCAGCACTTTAAAGTCGAATGTTTGGTAGATGGTTTACCAAAGATTTATGGTGAGGGGTCAAGTCGTCGTTTTGCCGAGCAGGCAGCAGCGGCGGAAATTTTAAAGTTATTGGAGCAATAACCTGCATGTCGATGCATTCTGATCAAATCAATCCAGATTCAAATGAAAACCAAGATCCAAACAATCTGATTGATCAATTTTTTAGTTCCAAAGGCGTTACAATTCCTTCGGATTTTAAGAGCGGATTTGTGGCGATTGTGGGACGTCCAAATGTGGGTAAATCTACCCTCATGAACCATTTATTGGGTCAAAAGCTTTCTATTACTTCGCGTAAACCTCAAACGACACGCCATAAAATTATTGGTATTGATTCACGTGAAAAAATGCAAGCGGTCTATGTTGATACACCGGGGATGCATAAGAAAGAAGTACGTGCCATCAATAAAATGATGAACCGTGCTGCGCATTCTGCACTACGTGACGTTAACTTAGTTTTATTTGTTATCGATGCCTATAAGTGGACTCAAAATGACGATTTAGTGCTTGAGAAACTCAAGAATGCTGAAATGCCAGTTATTTTGGTGATTAACAAAGCTGATACTTTTGAAGATAAAAGAGAGATTCTTCCTCTAATTCAAGAGCGTACTAAGCTTATGAATTTTGCTGAGATTGTTCCTGTTTCTGCTCTACGTGGAGCTAACTTGGAACATTTAAGTGAAACGATTGAAAAATATCTTCCTTATCAGCCACCACTGTATTCATTTGATCAAATTACGGACCGTTCTGAGCGCTTCTTAGCAAGTGAGATCATCCGTGAAAAAATCATGCGTCAGTTGGGCGAAGAGCTTCCATATGATTTAACAGTACAAATTGAATCTTTCAAAACGGAAGAAGAAACTGTTAATGAGAAAACGGGACGATTAAAACCAGCTTGTACTTATATCGATGCAACTATTTTTGTGGATCGTGCTGGTCAAAAAGCAATCGTAATTGGTGAGAAAGGTGCCAAGCTTAAAACGATTGGTATGGATGCCCGTAAAGATATGGAAAAAATGTTCGAACAAAAGATCATGCTTACCTTATGGGTTAAGGTTAAAGGCGGTTGGTCTGATGATGAGCGTGCTTTAAAAAGTTTAGGATATAGTGATATCTAAGAAGCAGGGAATACTGGTATGAAAGCAATTACATCAATATTAGCTATTGTTGGATGTGCATTGATGTTGCAAGGTTGTGTATACAAGCTTGTAACCGTACCAGTAGGTATTGCTTATAAAACAACTAAAGGTGTAGTGAAGGGTACAGCTGCTGTTGTAGGAGCTGTAATTCCTGATGGTGACGACGACGATAAGAAAGAAAAAGAATCTAAGGAATAGTTTCTTTTTATGATGCGCAATGAAATCCTGCATGGATATATGATTCATCATCGTAAATATCGTGAAAAAAGCCATATTGTGCATCTCTTCACTCAAGAGTATGGGCGAGTCGATGGTATTTTAAGACAGACTCCACCCCCTCAATATCAGCCTATCCGCTTACAAGCTACGGGTAAAAGTGAACTGAAAAATTTTACGAAGCTGGAAATACTAAATCAGCCAGTTTTCTTTTTTGGTGATGCTTTTTTCGCTGGTTTTTATTTAAATGAAATTATTTTAAGACTTTGCCCTTTAGAAGAGGCAATGCCGCAAACATTTGAACAATATCAATTAACACTACTTCAACTACAAGAATTGTCTTCGCACGAAAACCCAGATCTCTTTCTTAGACAGATATTAAGACAGTTTGAACATGCCTTGCTTCCTGAGTTAGGTTACGCTATTGATTTTTCAGTTGATAGCTCCCAAAAAGAAATTTTGCCGCATCAATTTTATCAATTTCAAGTGACTGAAGGCTTTGCTCCAGTCGTTCAGGCAGGCCGTTCATCTCTGTCTGGAAAAGCAATTTTATCTATGTTGGACTATGAGCAAGGTCAGGATTTTTCTCACGAACAATTGCAATTATTAGGTAAACTATACCGTCAAATGATTACATCGCTTTTAGGAGATCGTCCCCTAAAAAGTCGACAATTGTGGATTCAAAACACTCAAACTCAATCGTAATTAGGATTTATTTATGGCTGCATTGCTTGGTGTAAACATAGACCATGTTGCTACTTTAAGACAGGCGCGCGGTACTACTTACCCAGATCCTGTAGAAGCTGCTCTCATTTGTGAACAAGCTGGCGCAGAGGGTATTACTTTGCATTTGCGTGAAGACCGTCGCCATATTCAAGATGATGACGTGCGTCGTATGCGTCCATTGTTAAAAACGCGTATGAATCTAGAGTTGGCTGTTACTGATGAAATGGTCGAGTTTGCAAAAGAAATTCAGCCACAGCATGTGTGCTTCGTTCCTGAAAAACGCCAAGAAGTGACAACGGAAGGTGGTTTGGATGTCGTAGCTAATTTTGAAAAAGTTAAGGCTGCAACTCAAGCTTTAGCTGCATTGGGTTGTGATGTATCTTTATTTATTGATGCAGATTTTGCTCAAATTGATGCGGCAATTGCATGTGGAGCACCTACGATTGAGTTACATACAGGTGCATATGCAGATGCGGAAACAGAGCAAGACCAACAAGAAGAACTAGCACGTATCGTAAAAGGTGTCGAATACGCGGCAGCAAAAGGTTTAGTTGTAAATGCGGGTCATGGCCTCAATCTAAAAAATATTGCTCCAATTGCAGCGATTCCACAAATTCATGAGTTAAATATTGGTCACTCAATTATTGCTGAGAGTGTTTTTGTAGGTCTGGTACAGGCTGTTAAAGATATGAAAACAGCAATTCAGGCAGCAGGATAATTAGTAATGTCGAGTATCAATTATGATGAGTTAATGCAGCCTGTATTAGACTTCTTGGGGTGTCAAACCCCAAATGAATGGTTGGATGAGGCAATCAATAATTTAGATATCTTGATGCAAGATCATGCTAATTGTGAAAAGAAAGCTGCTAGTACAGCAATGAACTTAATGTTCCGCTATAGCTTCTTTCCTGACTTACAAGTAAAACTTGCTCAGCTTGTACGAGAAGAAATGCTTCACTACGAACAAGTGCTTGAGCTTATGGCTAAGCGTGGTCAAGAGTGGACTGGTTTAAGTGCTGGACGTTATGCTGGTGGTCTCCGTAAAGAGATTCGTACCTATGAACCTGAAGCTTTAATTGACGTACTTGTGGTAGGTGCTTTTGTTGAAGCGCGTTCATGCGAACGCTTTCATGCACTGGCTCCACGTGTAGATGATGAGTTAGGACGCTATTATCGTTATCTGCTTAAATCAGAATCACGTCATTTCGAAGACTATTTAGCTCTCGCACTCGATGTGGCCAAAACAGCAAAAATGAAAAATCCTAAAGAGGATATTCAGCAGCGTATTGAACATATTCGTGAGGTTGAAAAAAATCTGATATTAACACCAGATGATACTTTCCGTTTTCACAGTGGTGTTCCTGCGTAGTTTTTGACGGCTTTTGTTAAAAAAGTTTACCTTCCAAGGTAAACTTTTTTTATTGGGTATAATTTATCTAGTGGGATCAAATAACTCTGCTTTTAGTTATTTAATGCATATAATTATTTAATAAATATATTTTTTATAGATTTTAATTTCTCTTAAAATTTTTAAAAAAACTTTTATTTTTTTAGCCTAATAATAAATATTGTGTAAATATAAAGGCTGATATGTTCATCATGAGTTCAACTAAAATAGTTGATTATTTCCAAGGATATAAGAATGTTAGCATTAGTTACAGGCGCATCGGCAGGTTTTGGTTATAGTATTTCAAAAAAGCTGATCGAGTTAGGCTATAACGTTATTGGATGCGGAAGACGGGCAGAAAAACTAGAAGAACTAAAACAACAACTGGGTGAAAAATTCTATCCATTAGTATTTGATATGACGGATACAGCAGAAAATATAAATAAGATATTTAAAGAGTTACCCAATGAATTTCAAATTGATCAAATTGACTTGCTTGTAAATAATGCAGGTTTGGCATTGGGTTTAGAGTCGGCAGATAAAGCGGAATTAGATGATTGGTACACGATGATTGATACCAATGTTAAAGGCCTTGTGACAGTTACCCGATTAATTTTACCAAGTATGGTAAACAAGAAATCTGGCTTAATTATTAATATGGGTTCAATTGCAGGTACATACCCATATCCGGGTGGTAATGTTTACGGTGCAACAAAGGCTTTTGTAGAGCAGTTTAGTCTAAATCTTCGTGCGGATTTGGCTGGTACAGGTGTGCGCGTGACTAACGTTGAACCAGGGCTGTGTGGGGGGACTGAATTTTCACTTGTACGTTTTAAAGGGGATCAAGATAAAGTGAGTAGTCTCTATGATAAGAAAAACCCAATTTTGCCTGAAGACATTGCAAATACGGTAGCTTGGATTGCAACTCAACCACCACATATTAATATTAACCGTATAGAAATGATGCCAACAACGCAGTCTTTTAATCCTTTAAAAGTGGTTGAAGTAGAAGAATGATTTAACAAGAAAATATGTTGTTTAGAGTTAAGTTGTATCGTTAAACCTAACACATGCTCTAAGAAAAAATTAAATCCTCTATCAATAGATAGGGGATTTTTTGTAGTTATTGATAAATTTATGGCAAAAAAAAGCCCGCTTTAATGCTGCGGGCTTTTTAGTATTTGGCTCTCCCACCTGGGCTCGAACCAGGGACCTGCGGATTAACAGTCCGTCGCTCTACCGACTGAGCTATGGGAGAATCTGCATGCGATTATAAGGAGATTTTGACAAGGGTCAAGTGAAAATCGTCATGTTTCCTTCATTTTTGTGTTGTATGCTTTTTATTTGACCAGGTTGGGTGGCAAACTCATAAATTACTTGCACTTTAAAAACTGAATTGCTAGATTCAAAAAAGAACAAGCGTTTGGAGAAATCCAAACAGTGTGGATTTAAACCAACTTGCCAGCACTAAAATGGCTAAATCGGAGATAAGTATGAAAACACTTACTATTGCCTCTATTTTTTCTAATTTTGATTTTTATCAACGTAATTATCTTAATATATTAAATCAACCTGAATCCTATTACACATGTGTAGAAGATGCGTGGATTGATGCTTTTCCATTTAAAAAGCAGAGATTGTACTTAGGTGATTTGCTACAACTCTGGTTTAGTTCAAAGTGGAATGTGCGTACTTCATTTAAAGTCTTAAAGTGTTCCAAATTGCTAGATCAATCGCAACCTCTTTATATTTTCCAGCTCGATGGCGAATTATTGTTAGGTAAAAATAAAGTTCTGGCTTGGTCTACTCAGCATCGTGAAGTTGTCGAGCTTCAACTTAAAAATATTTGGGCGCCATATGTGATTGCTCAAACTTGTGAACGTCCAATTATTCCTTACGTCATAAAAAAGGCAGCCGTTTAAAGCTGCCTCTATTCTTTATGGGCGAATAATCATGCAGGTTGCTGTCGCATAAGCATACAGTTTACCTTCTTCATCAATAATTTTTCCTTCGGAAATACCCAAGTTTTTACTTAAATTAATAACTTTTCCTGTGGCAATTAAAGCCTGATTTTGGGGAATAGGGCGGCACATTTTTACATTAAGGTCGATGGTGCCATAACCCACACCTGCGGGTAACATCGTATGAACAGCACAGCCTGTTACCGAGTCTAGGACTGTTGCAGCAAAGCCACCATGTACACCACCTAATGGGTTTAAATGGTTGAGATCTGCTTGTGCTTTAAAGGTTACAGATCCTTCAGAGATTTCAGTAGGTTGCATAGGTATAGTTTTGCTAATACTGGCAGGTGGAATGTGACCTTCAATCATGGCTTGTAAAAATTCGAGGCCTGTCATTTCCATAGGATTTTTCATTTTTTGAGTCCTTCAGTAATTAAAGTTCTAAAATAGAACTTGATGCTAAATTAGGCGTTAAAATGCATATTGTCAAGTTAGCAAGTACAAGAAATATGGCTATTTTATAGTTTATAAACTTGTAAAATTTAGTTGAGCAGAATATTTTATAACCCTAAAAATATAAACTTCTTGCGGAAAATAATAATGAACGGTCAGTGTCTATGCGGTGAAACAACTTTTGAAGTTGAATTAAAAAATCATGATGTACATGCTTGCCATTGTTCGATGTGTCGTAGACAAACTAGTGGTGTCATTATGACAGTTGATGTGGTCAAAGGTAGTTTAAAGTTTATTCAGCAAAAGCATCTTAGCGTATTTAACTCTTCTGAATGGGGCGAAAGAGGCTTTTGTAATACTTGTGGAACAACAATTTTTTGGAGAACGAAAGATCAAAACTACTGTAATATCAATGTATTTTCTTTAAATGATCCAATAGAAGACTTGAATTTAGATATGGAAATTTTTATTGATTCAAAACCCGATTTTTATACTTTCCAAAATCAAACAAAAAAATTAACTGAGGCTGAGGTAGTTGCCTTGTTTAACCCAGAATAATTTTAATTATAAAAAAGGCCTCAATTTTGAGGCCTTTTTTAATTTTACAAATTATTTAGCAGCCTTTTCTGCTTCAATTGAAGCGATCGCAGCGTCAACACCTTCAATCGATTCAGCAGCTTTTTTGATACGTGCTAACGCATCAACAAGTACTTCATCAGCTGTTGCATATGAAATACGCATGAAGCCGCCTAAACCAAATGCATCACCAGGAACAACTGCTACGCCAGTTTCTTCAAGTAACCATTCAGAGAATTCTGTGCAAGACTTTAAGCCTTTTGCACGAATAAGAGGGCGAATGTTTGCATAGGCATAGAATGCACCATCAGCAGGTAAGCAAGAGATACCTTTGATGTCATTTAAGCCGTTTACAACTAAGTCATGACGGCGTTTAAACGCTTCAATCATTGGTTCTAAAACATCTTGTGGGCCATTCAATGCAGCTTCAGCAGCAACTTGTGAAATTGAAGTTGGGTTAGAAGTTGATTGAGACTGGATTTTTTTCATTGCACCAATGATTTTTGCTGGGCCGGCTGCATAGCCAATACGCCAACCAGTCATTGCATATGCCTTAGAAACACCATTTAAAACAATTGTGCGGTCATATAAATCTGGAGCAACAGTTGCAATGTTATAGAACTCATCTTCCCAACGAATTGGTTCATACATGTCATCAGAAGCAACAAATACTTGTGGATGACGACGTAAAACTTCAGCTAAAGCTTCTAATTCAGCTTTGCTATAAATCATACCTGTTGGGTTAGATGGGCTGTTTAGTACCACTAAACGAGTATTTGGTGTAATAGCAGCTTCTAATTGTTCAGGAGTGATTTTGAAGCGTTGCTCTTCACCACATTTCACAATAACTGGTGTACCTTCAGCAATAATCACCATATCTGGATAGCTTACCCAGAACGGTGCAGGGATGATCACTTCATCGCCTTTGTTTAATAGAGCAAGCGCCAAGTTAAAGAAGCTTTGCTTACCACCACATGACACCAAAATCTGGTTTGCTTGATAATCAAGATTATTATCACGCTTAAATTTAGCAATAATTGCTTTTTTTAATCCAGGAGTACCATCTACAGCCGTATATTTGGTGAAACCATTATTAATCGCTTCAATTGCAGCATCTTTGATGTGTTGCGGGGTATCAAAGTCTGGTTCGCCAGCACCTAAACCAATCACGTTCTTGCCAGCAGCTTTAAGTTCAGCAGCTTTGTTGGTTACAGCAAGTGTAGGGGACGGTTTGATGGCATTGACACGATCAGAAAGACGTACGTCCACGGCAATATTCCTCTTATGGGATTAAAAAATAAAAAGCATACTATCTTATCGCAAAAATTAAGTAATTTGCGGATGCAGGTATTTTTAGATGTAAAAAAGTTTAATTTAGGAACGTTCTTGTTGCGGTTTTATTCAATTGAAGCTTTTTTCGAAAGAAATGAGAAAAATCCTTTATAATAAATCGCAATCGAAATATCGAGACTGAATTATGACTGAGCAACAGCCAAAACAGAAAAAGGCTTTGGTGAAATTGCCATTCCCAATGCCGAATGAAAGCAATCAAGCTGGTGATGCTGTACACAACCAAGTGCGTCCGAAGCCAGAGCAATATGCAGATAGAACTTGGATGCCTCCTCGTGGTACCCGTCGTTCTATGGGTAAGCGTTAATTTAAAAAAACAGGCAATATGCCTGTTTTTTTATTGTTGTAGTACTTCTTGATAATAAATTTTTTTCTTTTGATACATATGGTGATCTGCGCGTTTTAGCATATCCTCTACATGTTCATTGTCTTTTGTTGTTGCATGCCCAATAGCAATACTAATTGGGTGACTTGAGTAATATTGATTGTCTATATTGAAAAGTTCCTGAATCGTTTGAAGCATCATTAAAACATTCGCTTCGTCTGCTCCGGGCATTAAAACAACGAACTCATCTCCACCAATTCGAGAAGCGGTATAAGCAGTATGTGTGATTGCCTGATTTAGAATATTACCTACACGGCGTAACAACCCATCGCCAATATCATGACCCAGTTGATCATTGGTTTCTTTTAAACCATTCATATCTAAAAAAATTGATGAAACAGGGCGGATAATACTACGATTTAAACGATTAAGTTCTTCTGTAAAGAATGCGCGGTTATAGAGTTTAGTCAGTACATCATGTTGCCCTAAATATTCGAGATAATTTTCAGCTTTCTTTCGAGCTGTAATATCTGTGAGTGCAACCTGTACCAGTCCCCATGTCTCTTCATAGCCTGGGAATACAGTAAATTGCAGTAGGACATTTCTAATTTGTCCATCTAATGCATAATTAATTGCTTCACGCTTGTGGTGAATATTTCCTTGCCATAGCTCAATCAGTTGTTCTCTAAAGGTTTCCACCATCTCATCGGCAAAAATTTTATGGGTATTTTTTAGCAAAGTGTTTTTATCGGGTGCTTTAAATAAATCGAGGGTCGACTGATTAACATCTAAAATCAAAATATCTTCGATACATTGACGAACAAATTCAGGATGTACATCTAAAAAAGTTCTAAAATCTTCTATACCTAATAATCTAAGCTGATCAATTCTGTTTTTAATACGACTAAAATCTTCGACCCAAAGAGAAGTGGGTGAGTAAATAAACATTGACTCTGCTAAACGTCTATTTTTTTCTTCTTGACGGAGTGCGTTTTTGTAAGGAGTAATATCTTCAGTCGTAATTAAAATACGGCTAAAGGTGGCTTCAGAGCCTGGTAAAATTGCCCCCCGTAGTTGTACATCAATAGGTTTACCAGAGAGCGTGTAATTTATAGTAGTACTTGAGAAGTGGGTTTTGCCATTCCATAACGCTTCGAGTTCGTGAATATGGGCTTCAAACATCTCTTTTTTAAAAATAAGATCTAAGTTCGCGCACAATTCTTCTTGGTTTTTTGCTTCAAAAAGTTCTAAAGCTTTTTGATTGACTTTGATCACTTTAATTTTATGGGCACATTCAATAATTAGATTTTTATTTTGGCTTAGAAAATCATATAGGTTTTCAATCCCTTGGCTTTTCCATAAGTCAAATAACTGTTTAACTTCACTGAAATCCTCAATCCACATTGGAATTGGGGTTAGGTCAAAAATTGAAGAATCTAAAGTTTCCATATGTTTCTTTAAGTATTCAGTTTGTCTCAAAGTATAGTGAGAAAAATTAAGATTTGGAAAGATAAACAGATTAAATCTATTAGAATAATTAAAATAAAGAATATTTAATGTAAGTGAAATAACATAATGAGAAAGCAGAGGTTATCTGCTTAACTCATAAAATGACAAAATAAATTAGCGGTTAATTGGGTGTTCAATGTGTTTTTCACCACGCCATAATTTAATAAAGTCTTGCTCATCGAAATCATATAGTTCCATAAGTGCAACAATAACACTTACGAAAATCATCGCGCCTTCTGAATTACCATGAATATTGAAAATCTTACCATTGAGCTTACCCAAAATATCACTTAATTCATGATCACGGCCTCTGCCATAACGGTCACGAGGATACAATTCTTCATTAAGTACGATAAGTGCTACTGCTTTTTCAGCATTCGATAAATCTGTTTTATCTAAAGCTTCTTCAAAAGACTCGCTACCATGATTAAAGTAAAAGATGACTTCATCATTAATGAAACTTTGAACCATTTTTTGAGTAAGTGTCGGGAACTGTGAAACAGCATTTTCTTCGACATATGGTTTAAATGATTCAGGGAAAATTACATTGTGATATATGCCCTTAAAAAGCGGAGCAATTTCAGAAACTTTATAACCTGCGATTCCACATCCTAAAGCAGTCACAAAGTACTTCATTTTAGGATGATTTTTTGCATAAATTTTAAAGTCTTCAACATAATGCTCGATTTGGGAGAGCGGCATTTGTTGAATATGTTCATTTAGAGTTGGAATTGCAAAGCTTTGTCCAGCCCAGCCACGACCTACACCTTCAACTGCACCAAAGTGCTGACTAGCAACTCGGGCAGCTCCACTACCGTGTTGCCCGGCAAGATTGCTTCCAAATACGAAAACTGTATCTTCAGGAAGTTCCGTTACAATGCTTTCATCATGGTATTGGTATGACATATTCTTATCATTAAATAGAGTATAAGCTCATGTTGCAGTTGATTGCGGGAAGGGTCAATACCTGTTTGCATTTTTCTTTTATAATTTTTTATAAGACTGTACTCAATGAAGATGAAAGTTATCAATTCATTTTATAAAGAAAGGCTTATAAGAAACTGATATGTTTTTATAGAGTCATAAAGTAAAGGTCTTACTTAAATAACAAAATCAGATGAAATTTGATTTCTACCATTTGCTTTAGCTCTATAGAGCAGATGATCAGCACGATGCAAAGCCTGTTCAATGTCCTGTAAGTTTTTTATAGAGGTGAGTCCATAACTTGCTGTAATTCTAATTTTATTATTCGTAAATACAGTTTGTTCTATCAAAGCTTTAAGCCGTTGTGTCTGGTGTAAAGCATCTCTTTCATTTTTAGCCGAGATCAAGCAAATAAATTCTTCACCTCCAAAGCGTGCTACTAAGTCATTAGCCTTTTTATTATTTAATATTATTTCACTAACGCCTTTTAAAATTAGATCACCTGTATAATGACCCCATGTATCATTAATTGTTTTGAAATGATCAAGGTCGAAGTATATTAAAAAATAAAAACTATTACCAAAATCTATAACTTTATTTTTTTCAAAAAAACTACGACGATTTAATAAATGAGTAAGCGGATCTTGAAAACGTTCATTATTGAGATGATGAATAACATCTTTGACGGCGCACCCACTAATGACTAGAGCAAATAAAATATTTAAGAGGATGTTGGCTGACATACATAGCAGCCACCATACTGATGAGGTTAAGGTAAATTGACTTTGATCTATAGGCTCTAAAAATATGAAGTTAATTCCAGCTCGAAAAAAAGAATATGAAACACTGATCAAATAAAAAATTAAGATCCATTTATCAAATGATTTAGAGGACGGTAATTTTTTTAGTACATATGGAATTGTAATAAAACCTACTAAACCCAAAGAAATATTTAAAATAATTAATCGTACCCATATTTGGGGCTGTATATATGAAAAATAGGTCAATATAGCAATCGTACATAAACTAATCGCTAATGCTAATTTGTGCCTAAAAGAAACCTTTAACTTCAGACTAATAGCATAGGCACCGAACCAACTGCCTAATAAATATAAAATTTGAAGATATTCACTTATATGTAATCAAAAATCTGATTAAAGTACAGAAAAATGATTGTAAATTTGGCTTATTGACTCCATTAATAGCAAATTACGCATATTTATAAAAGAGAGAGAACTGTGAACGAAAATCAACCTTTCGATTTGGTCACTCATTATCAGCCAGCGGGTGATCAGCCACAGGCAATTGAAAAGCTGGTAAATGGCGTCGAAAAAGGTTTTCGTAATCAGTTACTGTTGGGTGTGACTGGTTCCGGTAAGACCTATACCATGGCAAATGTCATTGCCCAAACACAACGGCCAACTATTGTGATGGCGCACAATAAGACCTTAGCAGCGCAGCTTTATGGTGAATTTAAAGCCTTTTTCCCAAATAATGCAGTTGAATACTTTGTAAGTTATTACGACTACTATCAACCAGAAGCTTATGTTCCGTCTTCAGATACGTTTATTGAAAAAGACGCAGCAATTAATGACCATATTGACCAGATGCGTTTATCGGCAACACGTGCTTTGTTAGAACGCCGTGATGCAATTATTGTTGCTTCTGTATCTGCTATTTATGGTTTGGGTGACCCAAATGCTTATATGCAAATGTTATTGCATGTGGTGCAGGGTGACCGAGTGAGTCGAGACGAAATTATTCGCCGTTTGGTTGAAATGCAATATACGCGTAATGAGCTTGAATTCTTACGTGGTACCTATCGAATTCGTGGCGAAATTATTGACATTTTCCCTGCTGAATCGGACCAACATGCAATTCGTATTGAGCTTTTTGATGATGAAGTAGACTCAATTCGTTGGTTTGACCCACTCACTGGTAAAATGGTACGCAAAGTACCACGTGTCACGATTTATCCAAAAAGCCATTATGTGACACCAAAAGACAACTTAACTCGTGCGATTGATACCATTAAGGATGAACTTCAAGACCAGCTTAAGTTCTTCCGAGAACATGACAAGTTGCTTGAGGCTCAGCGTATAGAGCAGCGTACTCGTTATGATTTGGAAATGATGCAGCAGTTAGGCTATACCAATGGTATTGAAAACTACTCTCGTCATTTATCGGGCCGTCCAGCAGGTGAAGCACCACCGACATTGTTTGATTATGTGCCAGACGATGCCTTACTTATTATCGATGAATCGCATGTAACGGTTCCTCAGATTGGCGCAATGTATAAAGGTGACCGTTCACGTAAAGAAAACTTAGTGAATTATGGTTTCCGTTTACCTAGTGCACTTGATAACCGCCCAATGAAATTTGAAGAGTGGGAACGTATTGTACCAACCACTATATTTGTGAGCGCAACGCCCGCTAAATACGAATTGGAAAAGTCAGAACAAGTGGTTGAGCAAGTTGTTCGACCAACAGGTTTAATTGATCCAGAAATTGAAGTGCGCCCAGTACTTACTCAAGTCGATGATGTGCTTTCTGAAATTAATATTCGTAAGAATTTAAATGAACGTGTATTGGTGACGACTTTAACTAAACGTATGGCGGAAGATTTAACGTCTTACTTAAAAGAATATGGCGTTAAGGTTGCTTATTTGCACTCAGATATCGATACGGTTGAGCGTGTCAAAATTATTCATGAGTTACGTACAGGTGTATTCGACGTTTTAGTCGGTATTAACTTGCTTCGTGAAGGCTTGGATATGCCAGAGGTTTCTTTAGTTGCCATTTTAGATGCAGATAAAGAGGGCTTCTTACGTTCAGAACGTTCACTTATTCAGACCATTGGTCGAGCTGCCCGAAATGTGAAAGGTAAAGCAATTTTATATGCAGATAGAATTACCGATTCTATGCAAAAAGCAATTGATGAAACCGAGCGTCGTAGAGCCAAACAAATTGAGTTCAACGAGCTACATGGTATTACACCTCGTAGTGCTGTTCGTCAGGTCATCAAAGAAATTGATTCAGGTGAAGTGCTTTCAGATGATCAAATTGATGAGAAGATATTAGAGCAGGCAAAAGCCCTGAGTGCTGACGATCGACATATTCTTTCTGATCCTAAATTATTTAGTAAGCATATTACTAAGCTTGAGAAAGAAATGTTAAGGGCATCTAAAGACTTACAATTCGAGCAAGCTGCTCGCATTCGTGATGAGATTGTTCGTTTAAAAGCGCAAATGTTGCAATAAATGGATACATAACACTACATGATTTGTTTAAAAAACAAGCTACTGTAGATATTTAAGTTATTTTTGTATTCACAACTAAAAGTTGAGGGCAACAATGGCATTTCGAAAAAATGTTCCGCAAGCCAGTTGGCGCTTGGCAAAAATTGCATTGGGCGGGATTGTTCTGACTGGCTTAGCCGTTGGAACATATGCCTACGCCCAGCAAAAAACGTTACCAACTGTCGATAAAGTTGAATTAGACCGTTATTTAGGTGTGTGGTATGAAGTCGCACGTAAACCAGCTTTTTTTCAAAAAAAATGTGCTTACAACGTATCTGCAACATATACCTTAAATGAAAATGGGAATATTGTTGTAGATAACCGTTGTTATGATAATCAAAAACAATTACAGCAATCTATTGGTGAAGCATTTGTAGTGAATCCACCATATAACACTAAACTAAAGGTTAGTTTTTTACCTGAGGCTGTAAGATGGATACCCGTAATTCGTGGTGATTATTGGATTTTAAAACTAGATGAAGACTATCAGACTGTTTTAGTTGGAGAGCCTTCTCGTAAATATCTTTGGGTATTATCTCGAACGCCGCACCCTAAAAAAGAGGTAGTTGATGAATATCTGAATTATGCAAAAACATTAGGATTTGATATTCGAGATATTATTCACTCTGAGCACAAAGAGTAAAAAATTTTGCTTAAGAAAAAACCATGTCTTCACATGGTTTTTTCTTTTGTATAGTGGATAAATCAAGTATTGTATCGCTTCATTTTTATTGAAGTATAAAGAGGTTGGTGATGTTAAAAGGCGTGATTTTCTCTGTCATGGCATCATTAACTTTCGGTGTACTTTATTTCTATACCCAATTACTCGGCCAACTTGATAGCGAGCAGACTTTTGGATGGCGTATTATTGCAACTTTGCCATTTTTAACTATGTTTATGTGGTGGAGTGGTGACTTAAGCCATATTAAAAATATCTATCAGCGTGTTTTGGCAAACCCCTCTTTTCTTTTATTGCTCATCACAACCTCTGTGTTGACTTCGGTACAGCTATGGCTCTTTTTGTGGGGGCCAATGCATGGGCGTGGTTTACAAGTGTCCTTGGGATATTTCCTTCTACCGCTTGTACTGGTGTTAGCTGGTAGTGTCTTATATGGCGAAAAAATATCAAAATTTCAGTGGGTCGCTATTATTCTGGCCATAGTTGGGGTAGGCCATGAAATTTTTCGCTTAGGAAGTATTGCTTGGGAAACTGCTTTAGTTGCCATTGGTTATTCAGCTTATTTCTTATTACGCAAGAAAATTAAAACCGATAATTTAGGTGGTTTTTGGTGGGATCTTGTAATTATTATGCCCGTAGCGATTTATCTGACCCATACAGGTGTATTGCCATACGCTAAATTTCTCGATCAACCAACCCTTGCTTTGGTCATTATGGGGCTAGGGGTGCTTAGTGCTATAGGTTTAGGAAGTTATATATTAGCGAGTCGTTTTTTACCCTTAGTGGTATTTGGATTGCTCGGATATCTAGAACCTGTATTGCTTGCTTTGGCGTCGTTGGTTTTAGGTGAAAGTATTGGTCGAGAAGAGTGGTTTACTTATATTCCAATCTGGTGTGCTGTTTTTGTACTTGTTTTAGAAGGTGCTTTTCATCTTTATCAACAGCAGCAAAAAGCCAAAAATTTGCAGTTAAATATCGAAAAATATCAAAAAAGATTAAAAAATGATGCTCATCATTAGAGCATCAGAATCCAAAAAGTAAGAAAAAGCAAAAATTTAGCTGCTTTAAACAATAAGATAATAAAAAATAATTATAGGTATTTTATGAATTTATGATGAATTTTAGGAAAATCTAGCTACTAACGTCAGCTTTTGATTCATTCTTGCCAATAATTCCATTACAATTACGGGGTTTTAAAAATCACGCCTAGATATAATTAATTAGAGGACGTATCTGTGAGCAAAGACACTATCATCGCCCTGCATGCTGAACACCAAGGTCGTTGGAAAAACCGTGAAGAAATCGCGGAACGTATGATTGCATTAATCGGTCAATTATACCGTGAAAAAAATATTGTCGTATCTGTTTACGGTCGCTCTTTAATTAACCGTTCTGTTATTCAAATTTTGAAAACTCACCGTCGTACACGTGTTGTAGATGTTGAGCTTTCTGTTGTAAATACATTCCCAATTTTAGAAGCTTTAGCAAAAGTTGAAAACATTGGTTCTGCAGAAGTTGATATCGGTAAACTTGCAGTTGAATATAAAGAAAAAGGCGGTGATGTTGACGCGTTTGTTGCTCAAGCAGTTGAGTCAATTAAAGGTAGTGCAACTTCTGAACAACCAAAAGACGTAGTTCTTTACGGTTTTGGTCGTATTGGTCGTATCTTAGCTCGTTTAATCATTAGCCAATCAGGTTTAGGTCGTGGTTTAAGCCTTAAAGCGATTGTTGTTCGTAAGTCTTCTGACGGTGACTTGGCGAAACGTGCTTCTTTACTTCGTCGTGACTCTATTCACGGTACTTTCGCTGGTACAATCTCTGTTGATGAAGAAAACGAAGCAATCATTGCGAATGGTAACTTCATTAAAGTCATCTATGCATCTAGCCCAAGTGAAGTTGATTACACTGAATACGGTATTGAAAACGCGCTTTTAATCGACAACACTGGTAAATGGCGTGATGCTGAAGGCTTAAGCCAACACTTGAAATGCCCAGGCGTTGCACGTGTAGTATTAACTGCACCAAGTAAAGGCGAAATGAAAAACGTTGTATTTGGTGTGAATAACACTGACATCTTAGATGAAGACAAAATCATCTCTGCTGCAAGTTGTACAACAAATGCAATCACTCCAATTCTTAAAGTATTGGATGACAAATATAAAGTTCTTAATGGTCACGTTGAAACAGTTCACTCATTTACAAATGACCAGAACTTAATTGATAACTATCACAAAGCTGATCGTCGTGGTCGTGCCGCTACATTGAACATGGTTATTACTGAAACTGGTGCTGCTAAAGCTGTTGCTAAAGCATTACCTGCATTAAAAGGTAAGTTAACTGGTAACTCTGTACGTGTTCCAACACCAAACGTATCTCTTGCAATCTTAAACTTAACACTTGATAAAGAAGTTGATCGCGAAGAAGTGAACGAATACATTCGTCAAATTTCGATTAACTCTAAACTTCAAGGTCAAATCGGTTATACCAACTCTACAGAAGTTGTATCGAGTGACTTTATCGGTTCTCGTACTGCTGGTGTATATGATGCTCAAGCAACGATTACTTCTGGTAACCGCTTAACTGCATATGTTTGGTACGATAATGAAGTAGGTTATAGCTGCCAAGTATTACGTATTGCTGAACAAATGTGTGGTGTAAGCTATACAAAAATTCCTGCAGAAACTAACGCTTAATTCTATTTAACGTTAGATAAAATATTGTGACAAAAAGACCCAGTTTAGACTGGGTTTTTTTACAACCGTACAAAATATATGCTGATTATTTTTTGGAAATCAATGAGAATAGGATTTAAGGAACAAAAAGAAATAGTAAGGGATTGGAATTGCAGCAGTTTAAAAGATTATTGATAGTCTTCTTTTTCATCATCATCGCGAATATATGTGGTGTGCTCATCGCCATTTGGGTTTTCAAGCATTTTAATATTTATATTCCGCTGAAAAACCAAGCTGTAGCGATTGATTTACAAGAACCATTACAGGTACAGGTCAAAGTAAAAGATGCTTTAAATGTCGATGTAAAAGGCCGAGTAAATGCGAATATTCCTATTAATGAAAAGTTAACGATACCTTTAACACAGACGTTAACTCCTCGTGTATATTTCGATAATATGGTGCCAATCAGCACAGTTATTCCTGTAAAAGAAACGTTAAAAGTTGATCAAAGCCTCCCAATAGATACTAAAGTTCAAGTCAGAGTATTAGGTAAGGACATCACTTTGCCATTAAAAGGTAATATTCCATTAAAGCTTGATGTACCTATTGATATTCAAGTACCACTCGATCAAAAAGTTCATTTGAAGTTTGATGCTCCAGTTAAAACAGTTTTAAAAGAAGATCTTCATATTCCTCTAAATGCTCAATTAAAGACCAATATTCCGATTCAAGGTAGTTTGAATGTACCTGTAAAAACTGCTTTAAATGCTTCAGTAGATGTGAAAAATACTTTGCCAGTTAAAATTGAGCATGGTGAGTTAAAAATACCTTTATCAAGTATGAGTCTTAATCGGGTTAAAGTCGATAATGCTACATCTGTACCTGATCAGAACCAGAATAAGTAGGAAGGTGACTGATGCTTGGTTCAATAAAAAGTATGCTGATCAGTTTTTTTCTGATTATGGTACTCACGGCAATTTTATTTTGGCTTTATTTAAATATACAAGCTTCAGTTGTAGTGTCTGCACATGAGTCGGATATTCGTTTACCGGAGTCATTAGAGACAAAAATTCATGTTGGTAATAATTTACAGGTACAGTCTATAGGTAAACTTGATACCTCAATTAAGATTGATCGTCAGATTTCAGTACCATTAAAGGGAAGGTATTTGGCTGATTTAGAGTTTGAAGTCGAGATGCCAATTACAGTAAGTGTCGATTATGCGACAACTCTGAAAGTTGATCAGGTTATGCCTTTGGAAACAACTACCGATTTAATTTACCAAAATAAGTTATTACCTAGATTTCCATTAAAATTAAATATTCCTATTAATCTTGATATTCCATTTCAGTTAAAACGTAGTTATACCATTCCTGTTAAAATTGCTTTTAATGGTCCAGTTTATTTTGAGTTCGATGAGTCGGTAAATTTACCAGTTAAACATCAGTTTAATCCAAGTTTGAAAATTAATGATGCAATGGAAATGGGCAATATCTCAAGCTTTAATGCCATTATGTATAACTCTGTACAGCACACAAAAGCGAATTTAGATATGAAGATGGATTTGCCTTTACGCAATGTTCATCCATAAGGGATTAACGCATAAAAAGCGACTCTGATCTGCTTTAAACTTTTATCAATATCAAAAGATATAGAATAAGACCTAGGAAAGTTGAATTCTCTCGATTTTCTATTCGAGAATTTTATGAAAATATGGCAGAATAGGCGGTTTTAGAGTTTTTAGAGGATTGGCAAATGCGCTTTGTTGATGAAGCAGTCATTACCGTAGAGGCTGGCGACGGTGGCAATGGCGTAGCCAGTTTTCGCCGTGAAAAATTTGTACCATTTGGTGGCCCAGATGGTGGTGATGGCGGACGTGGTGGAAGTATCTATATTCAAGCTGATGATGATACAAGTACCTTAGTCGATTACCGTTACACCCGTAAATTCCGCGCTGAGCGTGGTAAAAACGGTGCAGGTGCTAACTGTACCGGACGTGGTGGTGAAGATGTGGTTTTAAAAGTACCTGTAGGTACAACAATTGTTGATACAGATTCTGGCGATATTATTGGTGACTTGGTTGAAGACGGCCAAAGAATTCTGGTTGCAGGTGGTGGTGAAGGTGGTTTAGGTAATACTCACTTTAAATCATCAACTAACCGTGCTCCACGTAAATGTACTACGGGTACTAAAGGTGAATTTCGTGAAATTCGTCTTGAGTTGAAAGTATTGGCAGATGTTGGCTTATTAGGTATGCCAAATGCTGGTAAATCTACTTTCATTCGTGCTGTAAGTGCTGCAAAGCCAAAAGTGGCAGACTATCCATTTACAACCATGGTTCCAAACTTGGGTGTTGTAGATGCTGACCGTCATCGTTCATTTGTAATGGCCGATATTCCGGGCCTTATTGAAGGTGCGGCAGAAGGTGCAGGTCTAGGAATTCGTTTCCTTAAACATTTGGCGCGTACTCGTATTCTTTTACATATTATTGATGTACAACCAATTGATGGTTCAGATCCAGCTCATAATGCAAAAGCAATTATGAATGAGTTGGTTAAGTTCTCACCTACTTTGGCGAAACTACCAGTTGTTTTAGTGCTCAATAAACTGGATCAAATTGCTGAGGAAAGCCGTGAAGAGTGGTGTCAGCACATTCTAGATGAATTAGAGTGGACTGGACCTGTCTTTAAAACATCGGGCTTATTAAGTGAAGGTACAAAGGAAGTGGTGTACTACCTGATGGATCAGATTGAACAGCAACGTGAACGCGAAGTTGAAGATCCTGAGTACGCAGCAGAAGTAAGAGCTTTCCGTGAACAACTAGAAGTTGAAACACGTGAACAAACCATTGCGGCAAAAGAAGCATATCGTGCAATGCGTCGAGCACAACGTCTTGAAAGCATGATGGACGATGATGATGATTTTGACGATGATGAAGACGACAATGATGTAGAAAGCATCTACGTTCGTGACTAAAAAATCGAGGAAAACATGATAGAAGTGGTCGATGGGCAACGTAAGCTCAGTGAGTGTAAACGAATCGTTGTTAAAATCGGATCATCTTTACTCACAGCAAATGGGCAGGGGCTAGATCTGGAAGCTATTTCGCATTGGGCGAAACAGATTGCAGATTTACACAATGCTGGACACGAAATTATTTTAGTGTCTTCAGGAGCTGTAGCAGAAGGTATGGTTCGTATGAAGCTTGCGAGTCGACCCACCGATCTACCCAGTTTACAAGCATGTGCCGCAATTGGGCAAATGGGCCTAATTCATACGTGGTCTAGCGTGCTTGAAAATCATAGTATTCGAACAGCGCAAGTGTTACTAACACATGATGATTTGGCAGATCGCCGTCGTTATTTGAACTCATGCGATGCGTTGCAGAACTTGATTGACTGGCGTGTTATTCCGGTTATCAATGAAAACGACACAGTCTCTACTGACGAGATCCGTTTTGGTGATAACGATACCTTAGCAGCAATGGTTGCTGGTCAAGTACATGCTGATTTACTGATCATTTTAACAGATCAGCAAGGCATGTTTGACTCAGACCCACGCCATAACCCTGATGCAAAGTTGTTATCAACTGTGCGTGCCATGGACGATGTCTTATTTGAAATGGCTGGCGGTGGTGGGCTTCTTGGACGAGGTGGCATGGTCACTAAAGTTCGTGCCGCACGTCTAGCTGCCAAGTCAGGTTGTCCAACACTGATTGCTAGTGGTGAAAGTGACAATGTATTGTCACGAGTAATGGCTGGCGAAATGTTAGGTACGTTATTCACGACTGATAAAGACCGTATGACAGCACATCAACAGTGGCTTGCTGCGCATTTGCAAACAGCAGGTCGTTTGGTGATTGATGATGGTGCGGTTGAAGCGATTAAATTGAAACACCGTAGTTTACTCCCTGTTGGGGTCAAAACTGTTGAAGGTCACTTTGATCGTGGTGATGTGGTTGAATGTGTGGATAAACAAGGCAAACGTATTGCGGTTGGACGAGTAAACTTTAGTTCTCGTTCAGCTGAAATTATTAAAGGCCTTTCTTCAGATAAGGTTTACCAAGTACTTGGAGAAGCCCGTTCGCTTGAAATGATCCATCGTGACCATATGGCAATTTATTAAGTTGTGATCAATTAAAGAGCTCGCTTTATGCGAGCTTTTTTTGTGGTGTTAATGACGGCAAGATTCGATCTTCACCAACCATAAAAGGATGGGTGGCAAGGCTCAGCATATCTAAATCTTCTGAAGTATTCCCATAGGCATAAATTTGATAATAATCCTGCAAAGAATATTGTTCATGTATTCTTAACTTCTTTTGTTCATTACTACAATCTGGTGTTGAATAGTAGCCCGTCATCATGCCATTTTTAATTTGAGTTTCGGTACAAATTAATTCGATATCAAGTAATTTGCAAAGTGGAGCAAGATAGATATCAATTGAAGCTGAAACCAAGACTACTTGATCACCAAGTAACTGATGTTGTTGTAACTGTGCGAAGATTTCAGGTGAAAGCGTCGATACAAGCTCTTGCGCATATTCTTCGCCTAACCTTTGCAGTTCAATGGCTGGAGTATTGCTAAACATACTGCGAAAAAGTTTAGCTCTCATCGCATGGGCGGGATAAAAATTAAGATAATAGGCTTGAATCCATGGCAGGATTTTCAAGCCTTGCTTCACAATGTGGCGCTTTGATAATGCATAAAAGATGAACCCTGTAAAACTGTCTTTAGTGCACAAGGTTCCATCAAAATCGAACAGGGCGAGGTTTTTTATTATCTTATTCGTTTCGCTCGTTGCATACATGATTCATATCGTCCGTTTACGCGGGTTGCATACCAGTTAGTATTATAGTCACGACTTAATTTAGGCCCAGAAATGACCACTTGAGGCATCATGGCATAGATCGGTTCTTTGCCAGTTTTAGCCTTATAAAGTTTAGTTAATGCAATATAAGTTGTTGTACTTTCAAACTTTTTCTCTTTTTCTAACTTCAGATCATCGCGAAGTTGCCTTGGGGTAATTAAAACATTATTTGCAGTAAATAATTTCATTAACTCTTTTTCTGACTGACTCTGAACTGCGAGTGGATCACCAGATTTATTGTAAAGTAATAAATCACCATCTAAAGTAAGTTTAGTATCAGTAAGGGCATCGAGCATGCTTTGAAAAGCAGCATTACGGCTAGAGTACATACCTGAGTTATAATCGGCAAAACGGTAAATCGCCTTATCATAGTCTGCTGGATATACCATCAAGCGGTGAATACCATAATATAGACCGCCATATTGCGTATAAAGATCATTTCTAAGGTCTGCAATATTCATGCTAGAACGCTTATGGGCTTTGGCATAATTAATGTGAACTTGCATTGAACCCAAAGTCGTAATAGGGTTCATTTTCTCGCCAATATCTTGTCCGACCAATTTAGCTGCACCAGTTAATGCACTGACATGATAATGTTGAGTCATAAAATCAAAAATTTGACGATAAAGTAAGTCGAGATCTTTTTCAGTTTTGACTTTACGCATCTGACTCATATAGTTGTTGTCAGGGGAAGGCTGGGTTTTTAATACTTCTTCGAAGTAGCCTGCGACAGTACCGCCAACTTTCTCACCAAGTTTGTCTTCAAACTTTTCATTTAAACGGGTACTGACTTCATCAACTGCTTTTTTGCCTAGGCCTGGTACCACAGGATTGGCAACAAAGTTAGATTCCTGATCTACAATTGCAACAATACTGCAGACATTTTGCTTGGTTTTAGGAATTTTTAATTCCTGCATAATATCTTCAATATCTTTGGCCCATGACTCACGATCATGCACGCGCGATGGAATTAACTTTTTAATTTGCTGGCTTTCTAAATCGGGCTCATCATTTTTTGACCACCAGGCTTTATCTCCACAAGCAGCTAAACTCATGCATACGGTGACTACACCGAATGATTTTAATAAAAAACGGGAAGACAACGGTTTGTTCATGGCGAGGAAAGCACCTGCAAAAAAGATGAGCTGATCAAGCGGATGAAGTATACTATGTTGATCATGAATTGTATGAATATATATGTATATTGGTCCCTATCAACTGTCAAATAATTTAATTGTTGCTCCTATGGCTGGTGTAACTGACCGTCCATTTAGAACACTGTGCAAGTATTTTGGTGCGGGTCATGCAGTGAGTGAAATGATGACTGCCGACAAAACTTTGCGAATGACTAAAAAAAGTCTTTATCGTGCGAATTTTGATGGAGAATTGGCTCCTATCTCTGCGCAAATCGCGGGTTCTGACCCAGAACAGTTAGCTGAGGCTGCTCGTTATCAAGTTGCAAATGGGGCACAAATTGTTGATATCAATATGGGATGTCCTGCAAAAAAAGTATGCAATAAATTAGCAGGTTCAGCATTATTGCAAGATGAGGACTTGGTAGCTCGAATACTAGATGCTGTTGTTGAAGCTGTTGATGTTCCGGTGACTTTAAAAACCCGTTTGGGATTTTTAAATGGCGAAGAAAATATTTTACGCGTGGCTAAACGTGCTGAAGAGGCGGGGATTGCCGCGTTAGCATTGCATGGCCGTACTCGTGAAGACATGTATTTAAATACAGCACGTTATGAATTAATTAAACATGTTAAAGAGTTAATCAATATTCCAGTAATTGCCAATGGTGACATTGATAGTCCTGAGAAAGCAAAATATGTACTGGACTATACTGGTGCCGATGCAATTATGATTGGACGGGCCGCACAAGGTCGTCCATGGATTTTCCGTGAAATTGCTCATTATTTAAAAACTGGTGAGCATTTGGCTGCTCCAAATATTGAAGAAGTCAAAGATGTACTTTTAGGACATTTGTCTGAGTTATATCAATTTTATGGTGAATATTCAGGATGTCGTATTGCTCGTAAGCATATTGCTTGGTATACCAAAGGCTTACGTTCGAGTAACGAGTTCCGTCAAAATATGTATAAAGTTGAAACTACTGCTGAACAAGCATTAGTGGTCGAAAGTTATTTTAATCAATTGCTTGCAGAAGGTAATTTGATGAGCGATGTTCAGGTTGAACAAGTTAATTTATTAGCTACTCACTAAAATAAAGCAACCAGTACACGACTGGTTGCTTAAAATCTTTATTTATTCATTATCTAACATTTCAACAACCAGTTGATTGACCAGATCAGAAGCGCCTAATTCACGTATTTGTGCAACATTACTTCCTGCCCAAAAAGCACCAAAACCATAGTCATGGTGTTTGCTCGCAAGAGCATTGAGTTGCTTTGCTAAATCATAAGCATAAGGGTATTCAGGTTGGAGGGGTCGAGTAGGTGAATCAATTTTGGTATGCCAATGGTTTAATAAACCGCGAGCTGGACGCCCAGAAAGGCTTGCACTAATTTGCGTTACAGGTTCAGTAAATAATGCTTTGCGATATTCAGCAGAAGCATTTGAAGTTTGGCATTGAACGAATGCTGTACCTAACTGGACTGCGGTTGCTCCTAAACCCAACATATGTTTGGCCTGCAAGCCAGTCATAATGCCACCCGCAGCTACAACAGGAAGCTTACAATGCTTCACAATCAATTGGACCAAGTCACTGGTTTTAATCGCTGCATCAAAAGTCTGGTTGAAAATTCCTCGATGTCCACCTGCTTCAATACCTTGAGCAATGATGATATCGATACCTGCTGCTTCAATCGCTTGCGCTTCAATCAGGTTGGTGGCCGAAACCATAGTCAAAATACCAGCTTCTTTCAAAGCTTTAATTTGATGCGGATGCGGAATACCAAAATGGAAGCTCACCGCTTTAGGTTTAGTTTCTAAAACAACATTTAAAAAGTCATCATTGTCTAAAAAACTTGGATAAATACAGTGCAACTCTTGAGGAGGTTGAACACCAAATTTTTCGAAATGAGGACGTAAATATTCAATCCATTGTTTTGCTTTTTCTAGGTTAAGTTCTGTAGATTGATGACAGAAAAAATTAACCTGAAATGAGTTTTCGGTGAGTGCTTGAGTTTTTAAAATTTGTTCACGTGCACTTTGTGGAGTATTTGCTCCCAAGCCTAATGATCCAAGGCCTCCTTGATTTGAAACCTCGGCTGCTAGTTCTGGTGTAGAAACGCCTGCCATGGGAGCCAGAAAAATTGGATGTTTAATTGCAAGTTGTTGTAATAGGCTCATTTTATTCACCTCATTTCTTTCACTTCACCATAACGTGAAAATAGAATGAAGAGCAAATAATATTGGCTATTTAATTTTTAAATATTCTAGAACACTATTTAAAAGATCTTCTTATAATGGCGTGACATTAAATAAAGAACCAATCCAGCTTGAAAAAGCCATTGCTAAAATTCCCCATAAGGTAATACGTAAACTGCCTTTAAGTTTAGATGTACCAGCAAAGTAACTTGAAAGTGCACCTAAAATCGCTAATGAAAGAATTCCTGTGGCTAGGACAGCAGGTATAATCCATTGATTCGGGCTGAGTAATATAGCCAGCATGGGGAAAAAAGCCCCAAAAGAAAATGATGCGGCAGATGATAATGCAGCTTGTACAGGATTGGCTGCGGTATTTTCATGAATGCCGATTTCATCCCGAGCATGTGCACCCAATGCATCATGAGTGGTTAGCTGCAAAGCAACTTCTTGAGCCAATTCTTTAGATAGGCCTCTAGAAATATAAATTTGAGTTAGCTCATCTAACTCTTTTTGAGGGTGCTTTGAGAGTTCTTTTGCTTCAATCGCTAAATCTGCTTTTTCAATATCTTCTTGAGATTTTACAGAAATATATTCTCCGGCAGCCATTGATGTAGCCCCAGAAATTAGTCCAGCAATGCATGTAATTAATAAAGTATGTGAGTTAGCTCCACTTGCAGCCATACCCATAATTAAACTAGTGACAGAAATAATTCCATCATTGGCTCCTAATACTGAAGCTCTTAACCAACCTGAACGGTGAATTGCATGATGCTCTGTATGATGTGGAAAAGCCATGTGTTTTGCCTTATAAATGTTTTATAGATGCTATGAAATTTTACAAATTATTGATCAAAAAATATGTCATCATTATAGGGAATTTAGGGATACTAAAGAATAGATCAATAATAAAAATGGAGACTAAACTATTTATATTAAATCATCCTTAACCTAACTTAACGATGTAACTCATTATTTTAAATTATGATATTTATTGATCATTCTAACAAATTACCCTTAATAACTCTAATTTACTGTAGAGGTGATAATGAGAAATAGCAAAACAATAAACTCTATAACGCATTCGATATTACTTATGGGAGTAGTCATTTCTTCAACGGTAGTAAGTGTGTGTTCTGTTTATGCACAAGACCCAGTTACCTCTGAATATAAACCTGGAAATCTCATTTATGATAAATGGGACAGATTCTATAAAATAGAGCAGTCTCAACCTCAAGAAGCAGAAAAAATATTAGTTGAGCTGAGTAAGCTGACCCCTACAGATATTAAAGTCTGGAAAAGCCTTACTTATTTACAAATTCGGCTCGAAAAAAGAGATGAGGCTTTACAAAGTTTAAGACAAGCAAGAGCTTTAGCTCCTCAAGACGACACTTTAAAATTACAAGAAGCATATTTGCTGAATCAACAAAAAAAAAATCGTGATGCACTGGTTTTATTTAAAGAACTAACTTCATCTTCAGATCCAGCAATTGCTGCGAAGGCAACTCAAGCGGTTAAAAATTTAAGTGGAGGTGAGGTTAAGCCATATTTTGGGGATATCTATTTTGCACCCTCTTATGAGTCACGTTATGACGATGTTATTTTTCCTTTAAAAGTTCGGTACGGTAAAAACATCGACAATGGTCGTACTCAAGTCTACGGTTTTCTTAATTTAAACCGTGATACTAAATCTCAAGGTGGAGTACGACCTGAAATTATTGATGAAAATGCAGTTACTCTTGGGGTAGGTGCAAATTATCAACCATGGACTTCTATTCCTGTTCGAGCTTATGTCGAAGTTGGCGGAAGTTATGACTTGATTGATCGAAATCGAAAAAAATTTCGTGAAAGTGTAGTTGGAGGGGTAACAGGTTATCAAGAGTGGTATTCCCAATCTAACTGTAATCATACACTTTGTTTAGATAATTACTTTACTGACCTCTATGGCAATGTCGCGACTTATTCAAGAGAAGACTATAACGTTATTGGAGATTTGCGCTTACGCACAGGTTTAAACTTATATAAAGGAGATAATGGAACTGTGCAGGCTTATGTGAAATTGCATGGCTTAGCAGACAGTAAAAATGAGTATTACAATAATTTATTTGAATATGGGCCAGGTATTTCATGGCAACCTTTTAATTATCAACCGATAAAACTTCGTGTTGAACGTTTATATGGCAACTATTTTAAAGACGTGCCTGTTAATACAAAAGATCATTACAACAATACTCGTGTAGAACTTGTTTTTTATAAGGACTTCTAATAATGAAAAAAAAATTATTTCAATTGTATTTGGTACTCGTCCAGAGCTAATAAAGCTAGCTCCGGTAATTTTATTAGCAAAACAAGACTCGCGATTTCAGGTTGAAGTTATTTTCACGGGCCAGCATGATGAATTAGTGCGAGATGCTATAGATTTCTTTGGGGTTGAAATTGACCACCGACTTAAAATTATGAATGCAGGGCAAAGCTTAAATCAGCTATTAATTCATGGTTTGGCTCAACTAGAGCATGTTTACACCGATGGTCAAAAAAGAGATGCGATAGTCATTCAGGGTGATACTACCACTGTATTAGCTGCTGGATTAGTCGCATTTTCAATGAAAATCCCTGTTGCCCATGTAGAGGCAGGTTTACGTTCTTATGATTTAGATCATCCTTTCCCTGAGGAAGGTAACCGTCAGTTAGTTTCACGTATTACTAAATGGCATTTTGCTCCGACTGAACAATCAAAAAGAAATCTACTTAATGAGCAAATCAAGCCTTCGTTAATTACAGTGACAGGCAATACGGTAGTCGATGCTGTATATTTAGGCAGAAAATTAATTTCTGAAAAAGCTGGTTTAAAAAATCAGCTCGAACCTTACGGAATTGAGTTAAAACAAAACGATAAAGTCGTACTTATTACCGCTCACCGCCGTGAAAATTTTGGTGAGGGAATTCAAAATATTTGTAATGCAGTTGAATATTTAGCTAATCATCATCCTGATTTACATTTTATTTGGCCTGTGCATTTAAACCCAGCTGTACATGATGTAGTGCATGATAAGTTTAAAAATCATGCTCAAATTCACTTGGTTAAACCACTTGATTATCCAAGTTTATTAGCCGTCATAAACCGTTCTATCTTCATTTTAACGGACTCTGGTGGTTTACAAGAGGAAAGCCCTTCGTTTAATAAGCCTGTATTAATTTTACGAGACACTACTGAACGACCTGAAGTAGTAGAGGTGGGCGCAGGAGTACTTGTTGGAACAAATCAGCAAAAAATTATTGATGAGGCTGAAAAACTTTTAACAGATTCGCAGCATTACCAAAAAATGGCAAATGTTGAAAATCCGTTTGGTGATGGGTGTGCTGCCCAGCGAATATTAGATGAAATTGCCAGAACTTCTGAATAAAAAGTATTTATTTTGAATTTTCTGATTCACTTATGGTGGCAGGAATGCTGCCATAAGTCAGGCGATACCATAAACCGACGATATAAACCGACCAGCGTCCCATATAGTGGGGACCATCAAAAATATAAATTGTTTTGCCTTCATACGCTTTAATCTGAGAAATAATTTCCCAAGGATAGGCTGCTCGAAATTGTCCATTTTTTTTGGTACGAAATGCTTCTAGCACAATAACAGTTTTATCTTTTCCAAGACTTTGTTCAAGTTGGTCTAAAATACGTCTGGCTTGTTGAGGGGTTCTTACACCGACACCTACACCATCTTGGAAAAAGACACCAGCTTGGCTAGGTAGCCAACTTTTAACCCATAAATTATAATTTTCAGGTTCTCTTTCACCACTATAAATGCTCACCCAAATAGGTGCTGGCAGTTTTTCTAGAACATGACCTAGTGTGCTTACCCTTAACCAAGTTGGATCAGCTTCAACTGGAAAATAGTAACCTTTTAAAGATGCATCATTTTGTTCTTGAATAATTTGTGCAGATTTTTCTCCTAAAGCAACAACATTTGCACGTGCTGCTGGTTCATTATATTCACCAGCTAAACCTAATATGAGATTTTTAGCCCAAGGTTGTTGCTTAATTTTCTGTATATCAATGGCTTTTTCCCATTGTGGGAGGTTGGAGTTTGTCCACCACGATTTAGATTCAACGACTGACCATTGGGGAACAAAAGTGTTAACTCCTAAATAATGCCAGTTTCCTTTTGGAGGAGTGGTATTGTTATCTGGTTGCCAAAAAATTCCTTCGATCACTGGGGGGTGTCCATGATTTTTGAACAACCCCGCATAAGCCACTACACTACATATAATTAAAATAATAAAAGCAGTTATTTTAATTGGTATCTGTTTTCTCATTATTACGTCGTAACCAATACCACAAGAAGATCACTATTATCATAATTGCAGAGATAATCACAACCAGTAAAAAGAATGAAGACTGCTGAACTAATGGAGCTTTTTGATTACCTACAATTAATTTTTGGAGAACATAGATATTGCCGTTTTCTGAAACCAACATTTTGGTCACATTATTTGGAATTTTATGTTGAATGGTTCCCCATAGATGCATGAAGGTTTGTGCACCTTTTTCAGAGTCAGTAATGACATCAAAGCGGTTATTGTTATAACTCACAATAAAACCGTTTGCTGCTGCTGGCGCATAAATAATGTTTTGATGCATTGAGACTTGTTGTTGATAAATCTGTTTATTCACAATCACATTAACTGCTTGTGGAGCATTTGGAGAAAAACGTACTAAATTCAGTGGCATTGGAGCATCAGTAAGTAGCATTTTTTTAGCGACTTGCCCTAATGTGATCGCAATATTTAATGCACCAGATTGATCATCAATTGCAATCGTTGGTTTGGTTGCTAATGTCATGGAAAGGGCTGCCACCCCGTTTTTAAGTTTGTGTGGAAGCTTGACAGTCGATTTGGCTGTATCGACCCAAAGTGAACCATGAGCAGTGGGCAGACATTGAGAGTTGGCAATGACCGAGTTTTCAAGCTTCAAGCTAAAGTTGGTTGTATTAGAAATAGATTTCGCGAAAATGTTGAATTGTCGATTAACTGGGTCAGAGGCAAGATCTGCCGTTTTCATACTACCTGCAAGACCACCATCGAGCCATGCCGTAATGTTTGAACCCTGTAATAGGCCGCTTTGAATACGAAGGGCAATTTGTCCTTGTAGGATGTCAGTAGGCTGCCATACTGCTGGAAAATCGAGAAACAAGTTTTTTTCAGCGTGATTTAAGCGGAAATCTTCAATACCTAAGTCTGCAAGCGTATCAATTTTCTTGAATTGAGCCCAAGCAGGTGCTGAAATTGTAGTTGGGAAAATTGCACTGCCTGTATCAAGCTGCTGTACATAAGCTGGATTAATTAATCCATTAATAGCAGCAGTAAGTTCTTGTGGCGTGTGATAAGTGATAGAGAGGGTAGGAGCACCATCTGTCGGTTTTGAAATTTGTACAAAGGCTCCATTTTTAAGTGGAGGTGTCGATTTTATTATTTCAATAACAAACTTGGTTTCAGGGTTTAAATTGGTTTGTCCAGAATCGATCCATTCAATAGGAGTGACAGAGCTCCAAGAAGTTGCTAGTCGGGCAAGCATAGAGGCTTCGGTAATCTCCTTGCGGTTATATTTTAAGATACCGACAAAAGGAGTAGGTCTTTTCGCTTGGGGGTTAAACAAAGCATCAGGTAAATCTTTTAAGCGATAAACATTTCGAAGAGATGTAAAGTCGAGTTGAGAATTACTTAAATATGTCAAATGATCTATATCTTCTGTACAGAATGTATCTTTGGCTTGATTTAAAGAGGTTGGTTTAGAATATTGCTGAATAATAAAATCTAAACGATGGAAACCAGTCTTGCTGGCTGGAATATCAAATTTAAATTGTCCACTCCCATTTAAGGTGGTGTTATAGATGAGCTTATCGTCATATTTTACGAGTAATGTTGTGTCACTTTCAGTGGAATAGTCACTGGAAAATTGAATGTTCTGCCACTCTGCACCTTTTCCAATATAGAAAAAGTGAGGCTCAACGGTATATTTAGTTGATGTACTAATATCGTCTAAAGTCCATGTAGTGGTATGGGCTGGCACAGCTAACATAAGGCAACTGCTAGCAAGGAGTGCTTGTATGAGTGGATAAAGTTTGAAAGTCTTTTTCATTTATTTTTTCTCCTTGCTACGTTCTGTTTTGTACCACTGAAGTGAATTACCTTGTATTTTATTTTTTAGCATGTCGAATGCGGCTTTAAATACAATAAATAAGAATATTTGTGAATAACTTACATAAGATAAAACTGAGTAAAAATAGAGCTCTGGTTTAACCTTTTCTAGAGAAAGCGTAAACCACATTTGTGCTACATATAGGCAAAATGAAAGGCCCCACAAGAGCGTAAATGGCCCTGGAACTGAAATACCTGCAATATCAAGTAAACCAAGCGTTAACGTAATATGACTCCAGAACAGAGCTGGTACGAAAAGGATATAGCACATGATGTTATTCAGAATTTCAATTCCGATAGGGAATGGTGTTCTGAGCGCTACTGGTAAATATTTACGTGTCACATAAAAATTACCTTGAGTCCAACGTGAACGCTGTTTAACGAATACGCTTAACGAAGGTGGATCTTGCTGCCAACCAATTGCATAAGGAACCCATTTAATTCGTTTTTGTCCGATAAAAATTCGGAAACTCATTTCTGTGTCATCCACTAGCGACTTTTCGTCAAAACCGCCTAAGGTTTCTAAGGCATCGCGCCAGATGACGTAGTTAGTGCCCATCAATGTTGATAACTCAAAACGTTGCCAACGTCCACCTTGAAAGATCCATTGGAAAAAGATGAACTCAATCGCAATAAAGCGCGTCAAAATACTATCTTGCCAGTTACGGGTTCTTACTTTGCCATTTACAGCGACTAGTTTTTTATCTGCAAGTAGTGTTTGTGCGAGTAATCGAACGCAATCGGGTTCAGGAGTACTATCGGCATCATAAACAACAATTAACTCACCTTTAGCATGAGGAAGCCCGTTATTGAGGGTTCTTGATTTCCCTTTGCCCCCCATACCTTTTGGAACATTAACAATTTTTATGCATGGATAAATTTTTGCGAGGCTTTCTGCGATTTCAAGCGTGTTATCTTTAGATCCATCATTAATCAGTAGAACTTCATAAGCTTCGGCTGGATAATCTTGTTGAGCAATTGCATGTAAAGTATCTTCAATCACTACGCCTTCGTTATAGGCGGGAATTAAAACGCTTAAGACCGGCCATCTCTCGGGGATAGGTAGATTTTGTAGTTCTTTTTCAGCTGTTTTTGAATATTTCCACGCTTGATAGCTTAGCCACGCCCAAAATGCTTGTGGAATCCAAATACCTAAAAAGCCAAATAAAAACAGAATATCAATTGGAGCCATTTGTACGGACCCTCCTAATAATAGAAGAGATGAGTAGCAATAATAGAATTAATCCTACTACTAAGGAGATCCATGAAATATAACTACCAAATGTACCGAGAAGATCTGGATAAGTTGTTGTTAAAATCAGATCTAGAGGAACAACGACTACACTTAAACCAATAAATATATAACCGATAAGATTTGTACTGACATGTTCAGGTGTACTTACATAATTAATATTATTAAATTTCCACGAAATACCGAGTTGCGGATAACGAATATTGGAAAGAGGCAAGTCGGCTGGAGGGTTAATGATAATTTCGTAACCTGAAACATGGCCGTTAAAGTTCTTGGCCGAATAAAATAAATGTTTACCTTGTTTAATTTCTCTGGATGGTATCGGTAAATTTTCTGAATTTAATGGAATAATATAACTACCCGCTGGCTGTGAAATTAAATTTTCATCCCATCCTGTACTCACAAACGCAGCCATTGGCCGTAAACCAATTGCTGTTGAAAATGTTGCCTTCGCAGCAAAATACTGAGGTTGTTCAGTTTTAAATAGTACTATAGGAATAGCACCTTGGCTTACTGCTTCTTTTAACAAGAAATAGTGGGGGAAACCAAAAACCTCATCTGGCAATATAATGCCGGGTCGAACTCCATTATGAATAAACTTTTGAAAACTTTCAGAACTGATCTGGTCAAGAGTAAATACAGGCCACCACGTATCTTGATAAGGGAAGAACATCGAAAGATCTTCTGGAGTTTGTACTTCAGTTTTTATTTGTTCAGCTTTAATTTCACAATGATAATATTGCCGATAAAACTGTTGTAAAGTGGCGTCAGGATATTGGCTCGATGCGATCACAATTCCACAAATATTAAGAAGAGTAGACATTAGTTCATCTCCTCAGGTGGAATAACAATAACTTTATATTCAACCTCAAGACGCAGTGTCATAATTTCTCTTAACTTTTTAATAAAGTCAGGCTCTTCGTCAGTTTTTTGCTGACGAATGACAATGCTGTATATGTTCTCTAAATCATCATCAGCAAATTGGAAAACAATTTCATTCGGTTGATGTTGGCTCAAAATCGTAATCATTTCATTTTGAGTGGTTTTCCAAACATCATCTCCTAGCATTTCTTTGATTAGACTACGATTAAGAATTCTAATCACGAAGACTTCATAATCTTGCACATGATGATGATCAAGCAATCTAAAAAAACTATGTTGAAAATATTTTAAAGCGCTTAATGGAAAAATATCCCGACGATAATTTCGGTCATAGCTTTGAATATCGCGATATTTCTGAACGTTAGTTTCAATATTATGGCGTACGGCACTTAAAAAAACTGGAATAAGAGGAATAATAAAAAGTAAAAGAAGCTGACGTTCAATATGCGTTTGTGCTCCAAGGTCAAGGAGAAAATAAACAGATACGCCAATAAAAGCGAGTAAACCCACAATTAGTGATAAACCAACTTCTAAAAAAGCACCAGAAACTAAAAGAATTAGAATAAAAATCCAGCTTCCTCTAAAGCTTACAGGCAGCCACTCGTATGCAATCATTCCCATAAATAGATGAGCTGCAATAATCCATAAGACGAGTGTTCTACCTGGGTTCTTTTGTTGCATATGGTTTATGCTACCTTTTTTGTAATGTTAATTTTTTTATACTTTTATAATGAAAGGTCGTGATTTTGGAAGTTGTTGTTGTTTATGTCCTTTTTAAGTATCTATACTGTTTATTTGTAGTTGAAAGTCCCTTTATAGTCAAATCCCGTTATTATTTTTTAATCAAAAGTAAACATATAAGACGTAATTGTTAACTAAATACGCTTGAATGTTTCAATTGCTTTTAGGCGCGTTTCTTTTAAATCTACAATCGGTTTTGGATAATTCAACTGAAGAGACTTATTGGCTGAATAAGGGTCATGAATAGATTTGTTGTCTAGATGAGCTAATTCTTTTACCCATGTGCGAATATAATCACCATTCGGATCAAATTTTTGCGATTGGCTAATCGGGTTAAAGATTCGGAAATAGGGTACAGCATCTGTTCCAGTTGAAGCACACCATTGCCATCCACCATTGTTTGCAGCTAGGTCTCCATCAATTAAATGTTGCATAAACCATTGCTCACCAATACGCCAATCGATCAGTAAGTTTTTACATAAGAACATAGCAGTAATCATACGTACTCGATTATGCATCCAGCCGGTTTGTAAAAGCTGGCGCATTCCGGCATCAACAATAGGAATACCCGTTTGACCAGTTTGCCATGCAGTTAAGTGCTCTGGGTTATGATTCCATTGAATTTTTTGAGTGTCCTTTTTAAATGGAATATGTTTAGACACATATGGAAAGTCAAATAAAATATGTTGATAAAACTCTCGCCAAATAAGTTCATCTAACCATGTTTGCTGACCTTCATTGGTTAAATGAAAGTTACCATGTTGACTGCGGAATAATGCTTGTAAACACTGGCGTATAGATAAGATTCCAATATTTAAATAAGGCGAAAGTTTACTTGTACCTGTTATGTGGGGAAAATCTCGATCGACTTTATAGTGAGATACCGAGTCTTCAATAAAATGATCTAGTTGTTCTAATCCATATGACTCGCCAACAGGCCATAAATCTTGCTGTTCTGTTGTAATGGATGAACAGAATAGCTTTTCAATTTCAGCTAAGTTTGTATTTTCCACTTCTAGTAAATCGGTTGGAACTTTAGTTTGTTTATTGGGTAAAGGATAACATTGAGGTAAACCACTAGTATCTAGTTTTGAGTAGCACACTTTTTTAAAGGCACTAAAAACTTGATAAGGTTGTTCTGATTTATTGCGAATTGAACGTAGAGGAAAAATCGTGCGATCATGAAATAAAAAAAGTTCTTTACTGTCTTTATTCAAAATATCTTGTACAGTTTTATCTCTTTTTAGTTCATTTACTCCTACCTCAATATTGGCATAAACATTTTCAATATTATATTTCTTACTAAAGTCAGAAATAGATTTGGCAATATCTTTCCAATAAGGGATGACCTGAATAACCAGAGGGATGTGAAGAGCTGCCAATTCTTCTTGAAGTTTTTTGAGTTGTCTTAAATAAAAACTAATTTTTATTGGAGCATCGTCGTGCTGTTTCCACTGGTCTGGCGATAAGATGACTAATGCAATTGAATTACCTTGTTGGCAAGCATGCCATAAAGCTGCATGATCGCGCACTCGTAAATCTTGTCGGAACCAAATCAATTGATAAGCATTTGACATGCATAGTCCAATAATAAATTAACTCACTGAATATTATATAAAATAAATGCATAAAAAAAGCAAAGCCGAAGCTTTGCTTTTTATCATCTTGTTAAAGATGAATTAGTGGTGGTGACCACCAGCACCGTGTACATGACCGTGATCAAGCTCTTCAGCAGATGCTTCACGGATTTCTACGATTTCAACTTCAAAAGTTAAGTCTTGGCCAGCAAGTGGGAAGTTAGCATCAACAACAACGTTGTCGCCTTCAACCGCTTTAACTGTAACGATTTGAACGCCGTCATCAGTTTGAGCTTGGAATTGCATACCAGGTTGAATATTATCAACACCTTGGAACATTTGAGCTGGAACTTCTTGTACTAGGTCTGGGTTGTATTCGCCATAACCTTCAGCAGCTGGTACGTTTACAGTGAATTTATCACCAACAGTTTTACCAGTTAATGCATTTTCTAAACCAGGAATGATATTGCCTGCACCGTGCAAATAGGCAAGTGGTTCACCTTGAGATTGATCAAGTGTTTCACCCTCAGCGTTTGTTAATTTATAGTGGAATGAAACCACGTGGTTATTTGCAATTGCAGTCATGTTTTTGATCCATTCAATCAATTAAAGCGTACATCATAAAGTGAAAAATAAATTTTGTAGACTACAAAATCTCAATCTTTAACACTTTTTCTAATGCGTTTTTACCTATATAGGGATGAACTCAAAAAATTCAACTCAATACAGCTTAATTTTTGGTCGTACTCGTCTTGTAAGTAAATCTTTCACTGTAAGTAGTCCAGCTTGAGTATATCCGTGAATTGTTGCTTGATGTAAACGGTATAAAGATACGTACATTGTTTTAGCAATATATCCTTGTACACTGACATCCCCAAGTAATTCTCCAACGGCTTTATTACGACTTAAAGACACAAGTGAACCTTTGTCATTAAAAGTGAACATTGGCTGCGAACGGCCATTCAGTCTGGCAGCCATAGCACCAACTAAAAAGCTTGCTTGTTGACTGGCAACTTGAGCGCGTGGTCCAAGAGGAGGGTTTCGTGCATCAAGTTGGCAGTGTGCACAATCACCAAAAGCGAATACATTTGGGTCAGAATAAGTTTGCAGCGTAGCATAGACCATTAAACGGTTAATGTTGTCACGTTCAAAATCGGTAAAACTTTCAAGAACTTTCGGTGCTTTTACGCCAGCTGCCCATACCGTAATATCACTTTTGAGTTCATTACCGTTACTGAAATAGATGCAATGTTTATCAATTTTTTCAACGCGATGTCGAGTTAAAATTTCGATACCCATTTTTTGGAGCTGTTTTGCACTATGCTCAGCTGTTTTCTCACTTAAAGCAGGTAAAATACGTTCGGAAGCTTCAATCAGTGTGATTTTGACTTGATTCGGATGGATTTTTTTCAAACCATATCGGTAAAAGTTTTTAGTGGTTTCTATAAGCTCGGCAGCAAGTTCTACACCCGTTGCACCTGCACCAACAATTCCAATATTGAGTGTACGTTGATCTGGTTGATTCTGTGCTTCAATGTACAAATGCAAAAGATCTTGTTGGAAAATATCTGCTTGATTTCTACTGTCTAGAAAATGACAGTTTTCACGTACACCCGTTGTGTTAAAGTCATTGGATACTGAACCAAGCGCTAAAATAAGCGTGTCATAACTGAGTTTTTGAACTTGAGTGTTCTGTTCTTTAGACACTTGAGGAGGGACTAAATCTATTATTTTTTTCTCTTTATCAATTGCAACAAGTGTTCCCAATATAAATTCGTAATAATGTTTTTCTGCATGCGCAAAATAATTGGTTTGTTCTTCGTGAGGGTTTAAGGAACCCGCCGCAATTTCATGAAGTAGAGGCTTCCAGATATGAGTCAAATTTTGGTCGACTAATGTAATTTTAGCTTTACCACTTTTCCCAAAAGTTTCACCGAGTTGTGTGGCAAGTTCCAAACCACCCGCACCACCACCGACAATAACAATATGATGTAAACTTTGGGCCATTTTTATCACCTAATTATTTTTCTATAAAAAAAGATGGCTAAATTATGCCATCTTTTATTTATAAAATTTATTGTGCCTCTGTGCACAATTTGATTTTTTTAGTGCGAATCTACAGGGTAGAGTTTTGCTACACTATGATTACTCGATGAAAAAATAGAGAACAAATTTGAGAACCACATCATGATTTTTTGGAAAATATTGGCTTCTTCAATATGCACATCATTTTCAATTTGCAGACTGCGAATCAGTTGATTGTTTTGATAAATTGAAACTGTTGCCAAGTTCATGGCTTTCATTAACGGTGCTGTTAATTTTTGCTCGTTTAATGCAATATTTACACGAGTTTGAGTCGTTTCTAGTGGAGCAATAGTTTTTAGTTGTTTATTGCTATCAAGAACTTGAATGCGTTGTGTTGCGTAATCAAACGTATTTAAATCAATTGCTGCTGGTTCGGCATATAAAGAAGTCGTGACAATAGTTGGCTGCTTAGTTTCAACCTTAAACATTTTTAAAGTTGATTTAATAACTGGTAGCTCAGCAATAAGTTTTTGCTGTGGAATAACCACTTCATCACGTGTATATGCATAAGCAAGATTCATTAACTTATCGGCAATTTCAGCACGCTTCACTGCACTTGCTGTACCTAAAACAATAACCAGTAAACGTCTTTGTGGTAGGTTCGGTGAAAACGAAGGACGTGAAGCTGTAAGCGCTAAGTTATAACCTGCTGCTTTGGTATAGCCAGTTTTTAAACCATCTACAGATGGATCATATTTCAAAGCAAAGTTAGTAGCATGATGAAAACGTTGATTGTAGCTAAAGCTTGGCATTTTTGAATAATGTAAATATTCAGGTGTTTGGTGAATTACTGCCTGACTTAATAAGCTTAAATCGTGTGCTGTCGTGTAATGATCAGGCATTGTAATACCGGCAGGGTTACTAAAATGCGTGTCTTTCATGCCTAAAGCTTGAGCTTCTTGGTTCATGCGTTGTACAAAATGAGGCACATCACCAGAAATTTTTTCTGCCAAAGTCACCGCAGCATCATTTGCTGACATTACAATTAAACCTGCCAAAAGCTGATCAACTGAAATTTGCTCACCTGCTTTAAGGTACATTTGTGATTCATCCCACTGAACCACGCTAACTACTGGTGTCGCAGTAATAACTTGATCTAGCTTTAATTTTCCAGCCTTAATCTCTTTTAATGCAATATAAGCAACCATCATTTTGGTTAAAGATGCTGGTGCACGTTGCACATGACTATTATGTTCAGCAATGACTTGACCAGATTGAGTATCTACTATTGTCCAAGCAGCGGCCTCGACGCTCTCAGGAGCAATATTAAGAAGGGCAGCATTGGTAAGAGTAGTACAGAAAATACTAAACAGTGTAAAAAGAGATAGGAAGAATTTCACTAGGTGACCTTGACGTTTACTGGCAAATACGGAACACAGATGCACAGCATGCTATGCCTTTTTTTTGTAGAAGGCTAGTCTGAATTGTTGCCAAAAAATACATCTACGCAAGTCGATACAAAAAAGTGATAATCTAAGGTGAAACCGTTCTTATTTTAAATTGAAGAATTTATGTTGCATTATCAAATAGAGTTCGATGATTACAAACAGCATCTTGTTCACGTCACAATTCGTTTTTTAGCGAATCCAAATCAGGAACTATGGTTACCAACGTGGATTCCGGGTAGTTATTTAATTCGTGAGTTTTCTAAGCATATTGAAGCTGTAAAAGCTTACGATGAAGCTGGGCGCATGCTCAATATTAAAAAAACTGAAAAAAATCGCTGGCGTTTATTTAACACCGATCATGAATTAATTACTGTTGAATACGATGTCTATGCTTATGATTTGTCGGTACGTGGTGCTTATGTAGATCAAACTCGTCTATATATTAACCCAGCCTGTGTATGCTTAGGTTTAGATGGACAAGAGCAATCTGCTTGTGAGTTAGAAATCTTTTTGCCTGATGAGTTAAAACACTTTCAATTAGCAACTGGCTTAGCTTCAAAAAGCTTAGTTAAGGGACGTTTTACCTTAAAAGCTGATCATTATGATCAACTGATTGATAGTCCATTTGAACTTGCGGAGCAAACACGTTTTAGCTTCGAAGCTCATGGAATCGAACATGAATTTGCAATTTCTGGACAGCACAATACCAATATAGAACGTTTAAAAGCGGATATTGAAAAGATCTGTGCAGCTGAAATTGAAATGTTTGGTTCAGCGCCATTTAAAAACTATACCTTTATGACGATGGCAACAGGCAATAGTTATGGTGGCTTAGAGCATTGCAACAGTACTAGTCTGATTACACCACGTGATGATTTACCAAAATCGAATGAACCAACTGAACCTTCGAAAGACTATCAACGTTTCTTAGGTTTATGTAGCCACGAGTATTTTCATTCTTGGTTAGTGAAGTTTATCCGTCCAGAAAACTTTGCAAACTATAATTTACATCAAGAAGGTTATACCTCGCTACTGTGGATCTTTGAAGGGTTTACTTCATATTATGATGATCTCATTTTATTACGTAGCGGTGTGATCTCTCAGAAGTCTTATCTAGATTTGTTGAAGTCACAGCTTGATCGTTATTTACAAAATCCGGGTCGTTTTGTTCAGACAGTCGCAGAGTCAAGTTTTGACGCATGGATTAAGTTTTATCGTCCAGATGAAAACACCAATAATGCTGGAACTAGTTATTACAATAAAGGCGCATTAGTTGCCTTATGTTTAGATTTAGGCTTACGTTTACGTGGTTCTAGTCTTGATGCCCTAATGCGTCGTTTGTATGAAAACACCCAAAACGGTATTCAGGTTAATGAGCGTACCGTTTTCGATTTATGTGAAGAGTTAACGGGTGATAGTTGGGTTGAGCAAATCAATCATTTGATTAACACAACAGATGAGTTGCCGCTGGATCAGTTATTCCCTGAGTTTGGTTTAAGTTATACGCTTAAAAACGATAAGACTTTGGCTTATGGTTTAAAGCTAACCGATAAACCTGAAGGTGTATTGGTACAAAATGCTCAACGTGAAGGAGCTGGGGCAAAAGCAGGTATTTCTGCCAATGATGTCATTATCGCAATTGATGGATTAAAAGCGACCACAAAACTTATTGAGAAATACGCTAAGCAAAAGGGTAATTACCAAGTCTTGGCTTTCCGCCGTGATGAGTTGTTGTCGTTTGAAGTTACAGGTGAAAGCATAAACTTAACTGAAGTTGAACTTATTATTGAAGATCAAACAAAAGCTGATAAATGGTTAAAAGCCTGAATAACAGTTAAATAGTTTATAAAAAACCGATGTTTCGTACATCGGTTTTTACTTTTTAGTAGATTTTAAAAATTGAAATAGGTGTTATCTTTGAGTTTATTTTGAATGAAAAGTATAATATTTGTCAGAACTCTGAAAGATATCTCATGTAATTTAAGACTGATCTATACCTTAAAAGTTGGTAAACCTAGATGTATTACCATAAGTTAGGTATAAGATTATTATCAATAGATTTAAATTATGTATTATTTCGCTGCGAAATGTCGTTATCACTGGATATTTCGTTGACTGGAAGCCAATGAGAGTCGATACTCTCAGGGTTTTATTTAAGCATATCGGTTCGTAGGCACTGGGCCAAAAGCTCGGTCCTCAAAACTCAATTCAACGGAAGGGGCTATATATGGCTGGTGAAAAGTCAACTATCATTTACACACTGACTGACGAGGCGCCATTATTGGCGACTTATTCGCTACTGCCGATCATTGAGACCTTTACTAAGCCAGCAGGTATCGAGATTGTTAAAAGTGACATCTCTGTAGCTGCACGTGTGCTCGCAGAATTCGCTGACTACCTAAGTGAAGAGCAAAAGGTATCCGACAACCTTGCTGAGCTAGGTCGTCTTACACAAGATCCAGATACTAACATTATTAAACTCCCAAATATTAGTGCCTCTGTTGCGCAATTGACAGCATGTATTAAAGAACTTCAATCTAAAGGTTTTGCAATTCCTGACTATCCGGAAAACCCAGCGACTGAAGAAGAAAAAACTATTAAAGCTCGTTATGGCAAATGCCTAGGTTCAGCAGTAAACCCAGTTCTTCGTGAGGGTAACTCTGACCGTCGTGCTCCTGCTGCCGTTAAAAATTACGCTAAGAAACACCCTCACTCAATGAGCGAGTGGAAACAGTGGTCACAAACTCACGTTTCACACATGGAAGAAGGTGACTTCTACCACGGTGAAAAGTCAATGACACTTGACCGTGCACGCAATGTAAAAATGGAACTTATCACAAACAGTGGTAAGAGCATTGTTCTTAAGCCAAAAGTTGCGCTTCAAGAAGGCGAAATCATCGACTCAATGTTCATGAGCAAGAAAGCACTTTGTGATTTCTACGAAAAAGAACTTGATGATTGTAAAGAAGCAGGAATTTTATTCTCTTTACACGTAAAAGCGACAATGATGAAAGTTTCACACCCGATCGTGTTCGGTCACTGTGTGAAAATCTACTACAAAGAAGCTTTTGAAAAACACGGTAAGTTATTTGACGAGTTAGGTATCAACGTTAATAACGGTATGGCTGGGTTATACGAGAAAATCGAAACGCTTCCAACGTCATTACGTGAAGAAATCATCGAAGACTTACATGCTTGCCAAGAACACCGTCCTGCACTTGCAATGGTTGACTCAGCAAAAGGCATCACAAACTTCCATTCACCTAACGACATCATTGTAGATGCTTCTATGCCTGCAATGATCCGTGCTGGTGGTAAAATGTGGGGTGCTGATGGTAAGCAATACGATGCTAAAGCGGTAATGCCAGAATCAACATTTGCGCGTATTTACCAAGAAATGATCAATTTCTGTAAATGGCATGGTAACTTCGATCCGAAGACTATGGGTACAGTACCAAACGTTGGTTTGATGGCTCAAAAAGCTGAAGAATACGGTTCTCACGACAAGACTTTTGAAATTGCTGAAGCTGGTATCGCAAACATTACCGATCTTGACACTGGTGAAGTGTTATTGACTCAAAATGTTGAAGAAGGCGATATCTGGCGTATGTGTCAGGTGAAAGATGCTCCGATTCGTGACTGGGTAAAACTTGCAGTAACTCGTGCTCGTAACTCAGGCATGCCTGCGATCTTCTGGCTTGACCCATACCGTCCACACGAAAACGAATTGATCAAGAAAGTACAAAAGTACTTAAAAGATCATGATACGACTGGTCTTGATATCCAAATCATGTCTCAAGTACGTGCTATGCGTTACACACTTGAGCGCGTAGTTCGTGGCTTAGATACAATTTCTGTGACTGGTAACATTTTACGTGACTACTTAACAGATTTGTTCCCAATTATGGAACTTGGTACTTCTGCGAAGATGTTGTCAATCGTTCCGCTTATGGCAGGTGGTGGCATGTACGAGACTGGTGCCGGTGGTTCAGCACCTAAACACGTACAACAACTTGTTGAAGAAAACCACTTACGTTGGGATTCGCTTGGTGAGTTCCTTGCGCTTGCAGTTTCTTTAGAAGAAATGGGCATTAAAGAAAATAATGCTCGTGCCAAGTTACTTGCGAAAACACTTGATGAAGCGACTGGTAAATTGCTCGACAATGACAAGTCTCCATCACGCCGTACAGGCGAGCTTGATAACCGTGGTAGCCATTTCTACTTATCACTTTACTGGGCAGAAGCACTTGCAGCTCAAGACGAAGATGCTGAGTTGAAAGCTAAATTTGCTCCACTTGCAAAAGCATTAGCTGAAAACGAACAGAAGATCGTTGCTGAGCTTGCTCAAGTACAAGGTAAAGCAGCTGACATCGGTGGTTACTATGCAGTTGATCCTGCGAAAGTAAGCGCTGTAATGCGTCCAAGTGCTACATTTAATGCAGCGCTTTCAACTGTTCAAGCTTAATAACTAATTCGTTAGTAAATAGCTGAAAAGCCGGTGCATATGCGCCGGCTTTTTTATTTTTATAAATAATAGCTATTAAAAAAGCCCACTGACGTGAGCTTTAAAACTTAAATGTTTTTATCGACCATTACGGCCACGACCACGTGGTGCCTTGGTATTTGGACGAGTTGTACCATTGGTCTTGCGACGTGGTTTTTCACTTTCATCCATTTGCCAGATACGTTTTGTACCAGACTTTTTAACAGAACCATCTTTGTTCTTACGAACCATTGGTTTACCACCTGTACCACCCGGTTTTTTCACATATGAACGTGAACGATAAGGTTGTTCTGCTGGCACATCTTTAAAGTCAGGGTAGAGTAGAGGTTCAATTTCTTTGGTCTCGCCCGGCTGTAATCCTAATTGGACTAAATCAATTGAACCAATTTTAGTACGAATGAGACGTAAAGTTGGGAAACCTACCGCAGAGGTCATACGGCGAACTTGACGGTTACGACCTTCACAAATAGAAATTTCAATCCAAGAGGTTGGAATGTTGGCACGGTAACGTACAGGAGGATCACGGTCCCATACCCATTCAGGTTCACTTACCTTAATTGCTTTTGCTGGTAAAGTCATACCATCATTAAGCTCTACACCTTTACGAAGTTGCTCAAGCGCTTCCTCGGTAACATCGCCATCAACTTGAACTAAATACGTTTTGTATTTTTTATTCGCAGGGTTGGTAATGAACTGATTCAAACCACCATGATCGGTTAAAAAAACTAAACCCTCAGAGTCCATATCAAGACGACCTGCTATGCGTAAAGTCGGGTCATCTATAAAATCAGAGACCGTCATATGCGCTTCGTCTTTACGAAACTGGGAGAGTACGTCATAAGGTTTGTTAAGAATGACAATCTTCATTGTAAGTCACTTAAATATAATAATAAAATAAATGGAGCTTGGAGGGTTACCCGTTTGATTACCCGTTTTTCTTTGGGTAGGGGTAAAATAAAGCCCACTAGATGTGGGCTACTATATCAGATTCTTGCTTATACTCTTCAACTTTCTGCTTAACGTATGAAGAGTACCAAAATACATCTTTTTCACTTACGCGAATGGGTTGTTTGATTTTTCCAGAATTTACCCACTCATAGAATTTATCCTTCTGGATCGATAGAAGGTACATAAATTCTTTAGCACGTACACGACGATCAATCTCCATTTACCCCTCCATCTCATTAAAGACAGCACGTAAACCTTCAACTAGTCCAGAACGCAAACCAAGTGGCTCAGCATCTTTCAATAATGGCTCTGACAAGCGCCTCGAAGAACTTGAACGTGAAGCTGACAGAACTGGTGATCGTACAAAAGTTATTGAATACAAACGAAGTTTAAAGAAATAAGGAGAGCCAAATATGGCTAACGATTTTACTAAAGAAGAAAAAGTTGCTTTTGATGAAATCTTAGAAGGTTTTGAAAAACAACTTACTACTTCGAATGCTGCAAAGATGTACCGCCCAGACCAAACTACAATGGAACGCTCAAATGATACGATTTGGCGTCCTATGCCTTATATTGCAACGAGTGTTGAAGGCTTGGACATTACTGGCGAATTTGATGATATGACTCAATTGTCAGTACCAGCAAGCATCAATACAATCAAGAACGTTCCATGGCGGATGAATGGCCTGGAGTTGCGTGATGCTTTACAGGAGGGTCGCCTAGGTGAGGCTGCTAAACAAAAGTTAGCATCTGACATTGAAGTATCAACTCTTACAGCAGTAACGAATTTAGGTTCCATTGTTTCAACCCGACCTTTAACAGCGCAAGGCTTTGAGGATGTGGCTGAACTAGATTCAATGTGTAATGAACTTGGTATTCAGCAGTTTGACCGCTATGTTGCCTATGGCTCTACTGATTACAACAAATTGGCCAAAGATGTTGCAAACCGCGATAATATGGCAGCCAATAAAACTGTTACTGCTTATGAGCGAGCATTAGTTGGTCGAAATATTGCTGGTTTCGATGTATTTAAGCTTGATACTACTCGTAACTTAGTTGCTGCATCAGCTACTGGTGTGACTATGAATGGTGCAGGTCAAAAGCATATTCCTAAAGCTACCGTTCCTAGCCCTAATGGTGGGACAAGCAATGTAGATAACCGCTTCCAAACTATCTCACTAACTGTTACAAGTGGCACCTTAAAAGTAGGCGATGCATTTACGATTGCTGGGGTTAATTCAGTTCACCCAATTACAAAAGAAGATACTGGGCGCTTGAAAACTTTCCGTATTGTTCAAATTGTAACTGGCGCTGGTGGAACTGGAACTGTTGTCATTACACCAGCAATTGTCTCAGCTACTGGCAGCCCAACACGCCCAGAACAACAATACCAGAATGTTACTGCAACACCTGCGAATGGTGCGGTTATTACTTTCTTAAACAAAGTGACAGCTCGTGCTAACCCATTCTGGAAAAAAGATGCGTTGGAAATTATACCAGGGCGCATTGTTGTTCCAGCTGGTTCGGGGCTTGCAGTTATAAGCGCTACTACAACCCAAGGCATTCAAGTATTAATGACAAAACAAACTAGTATTGATAATTATCAAACTAAGTTCCGTGTCTCTGTGTCTTATGGCGTGAATGTCCTAAACACTGAAATGGCTGGTATCCAAATCTTCAACCAAACCTAATCTAACCCAGTGACGACAAATGCCCGCTATATGCGGGCGTCGTCATTTTTGGAGTAATGAAAAGTGGAATATCCAAAAGCTTTGTATCATGGTGACACCGATAAACATGACATGCGTATCGCGAGTAATATTGATGATGAGCAAGACTTGCGAGAAGCGGGTTTTGTTGACTTTGTCATGTTGAAAGAACCGAAAAAGACTGCTGAATCGGCTGAAACTGGCAGTAAAACGCATGACGGTTTAGTCGAAAAACTAGCCTGGACAGAAGATCAACTTGAAACAGCAAAAGCAGAGCTAATTGCTTTTAAAAATGATGTGCCAGCGATGTACGCACGTATTGCTGAGTTGCAGGGTGACACAACTCCCGCAGGTGCAACCAACGATAATCCAAACCCTGAGCTTAACGAAGAGACCACGGACGATGCGCAAGATTTTGATTACTCACAATGGACTGCTGATCAATTGCGCAATGAGCTTACAAAGCGCGGTATCAAATTTAAAGTGCGTGATTCTAAAGATGAATTACTAGCCCTGCTAAATGGTGGCTGATATGTCATGGACTAAGCGGCAAATTATCGAACAGGCTTTTGAAGAAATCGGGATGGCTGCTTATGACTTTGACTTACAGCCTGAACAGGTGGAAAGTGCACGCCGATCTATGGATGCAATGGCTGCACTATGGTCATCTAAGAACATCCAAATTGGCTACCCATTACCAACTGAGGCAGATAGTAGCGATTTAGATCAAGACACTTACATACCAGATTATGCTATTGAAACTTTTTATTTGAATTTAGCAAAGCGTTTAGCGTCAAAATTTGGAAAGGTCTTAGCCCCTGAAAAAGTAGTTTTGGCTAAAGAAGGGTATGAAAACCTTCTACGAATGGCGGTTTCTCATCCACCTCAAATGAAATATGCATGTTCACTGCCCGCAGGTGCAGGAAATAAACGTTGCTATCCATTTATTCTTAATCAGCAAGACAATGCAGTTTTAACACCTAATCAAGATGCGGAGTTCTTCAATGAGTAGACGTCTTAATGAAACTGATGCTTTAGGTGTTGGTGATCAATTCGTTTTATATAAAGGAAATTGCACAGATTTTCGTTCTGTTCCTCAGGATGTAATCCTAAGTTGGATTCTTTCAAACATCCCAGTAGTTAAGCCAGTTTCAGCAATAATTCAGCCATTCAATCCGAATGCCAATTTCACGAAAGAAATTGACAATAATGCCGCTGGTACATATCTGGTGATAAACCCATCAGCAGCGATTGCAGTAGGTACGTTGGTATTGCCTTCGGTAAACAGCATTGTCGATGGTCAAGAGGTGCTAGTGACTTCATCACAGCAAATTACCGACCTAACAATCGATGCAAATGGAGCTACAGTTATTGGCGCTCCCGATGCGATGGGTGCTACAGCTTTTTTTAAACTCAAGTACGAAGAATTGTCTCAGACATGGTATCGAGTGGGGTGAGTAATGCAAATCCCTATTTTGAGCGGAATATACACCGACGAAAATTCTGATTTTCGAACGATGTATCCGCGAAATATGATACCTGTCCCGAAGGAAAACGGAATTGCTAACGGTTACTTAAGGCCAGCGGAAGGTATTAATCATTTAAGTGATTTACCGAGTATTGATCGTGGCGGCATTAATTGGAATGGCGTTTGCTATCGAGTGGCAGGTACGAAGCTTATAAAGGTTTCAGAAGACGGGTCTATAACAGTGCTCGGAGATGTTAGTGGTACAGGTTATTGCAACTTTGACTACTCATTCGATTATCTCGGGATAAATAGCGGTGAAAGCCTGTATTTATACAATGGCACATTAACCAAAGTCACGGACGAAGATCTTGGAGTGGTAAAGGATTTTGCCTGGGTTGATGGTTATTTCATGACGACAGATGGAGAGTTTCTTGTTGTCACAGAACTTAATGATCCTTTTTCTGTCAATCCATTGAAATATGGTTCATCTGAAGCAGATCCTGATCCGATCAACGCATTATTTAAACTTCGCAATGAGATTTACACACTAAACCGCTACACAATTGAGGTATTCGACAATGTGGGCGGTGAAAACTTCCCATTTAGTCGTGTTGATGGGGCCATGATGACACGTGGCACATTAAGTCCTTCCACATGCTGCAAATACTTGGACACCATTGCATTTGTTGGCAGTGGGAAGAATGAGCCATGTTCAATATATATATGCGCGAATGGTGGTACTCAGCGCATTGCAACACGCGAGATTGATCAAATCTTGCGTCAATATTCTGAAACACAGCTAGCAGAATGCTTGCTTGAGTCTCGGATTGTAGATGCACACCAATGGATTTATTTCCATTTGCCAGATAAAACGCTTGTCTATGATGCAGCAGCATCACAAGCCACAAACCAGCAAGTCTGGTTTTTTTTATGCTCTGGATTTGGTGGGGGTCGCTATTTGGCTCAAAACCATGTCTGGTGCTATGACAAATGGATTGTTGGGCATCCGTATCAGCCAAAGCTCGGAACGCTTACAAACGCTTCTGGTGAGCATTGGGGAGAGGTTACAGAGTGGTCGTTCAATACACAGATTATCTATAACGAATCACGTGGTGCAATCTTCCATCAGCTTGAATTGGTGGCCCTAACTGGACGCACGCTATTTGGCGCTAACCCCACAATCTGCACGCAATTTTCTGTGGATGGTATTAACTGGTCCAACGAACGCTACATTAGTACTGGCAAGACTGGTGAGCGTGATAAGCGTCTCATCTGGTTCCAATGTGGACACATGATCAATTGGCGTATTCAAAAATTTACCGGAACATCAGAAAGCAGGCTTTCAGTCGCACGACTTGAAGCTCGGCTTGAAGCATTGGAGAGGTGAAATGGCATTAGTTGATCCCAAAACCCCACCACGGGAATTGATTTACAAATGGTGTCAGGGTGATCAGCGCTTAATCAAAGCAGTCGAGAAGATGTTTGACTTAGTTCCGAGCGAGTTCAATAAAGGCGCAGACGACACAGAAGGCTCTCAATACGCAGCTGATAATGCAGCAACTCAAGCAGGCATTGCCAATGCAGAAGTGGTCAATGTGATGCGTCTAGCTGAATTGAGCGCGTTATCACCTGCTCATGCTCATGCATTATCCGATTCGCTTGGCATCTCACCAGCTCAAGAATTAACAAAGTCTGATTATATCGATGTTGCATGTCAGCAAATCGAATGCTCAAACTTCAACTTAGAGATATGAAAAATGGCAACAGTTACAGCAAAAAATCTTGTGAGTTCGAAGTTCATTGAAATTGCACAGACAACTCAATATACGGCATCAAGCGTCAAGGCGCTTATTGATAAATGCACAGTAACCAATGTTTCAGGCTCAGCAGCGACGTTTAGCATCAATCTTGTGACTTCTGGATCTGCTGGTACTTCAAATTTGATTATCAAAGATCAATCGGTGGCGGCTGGTCAAGTTTATACATGCCCTGAAGTAGTGGGCCATATCCTTGAAGCTGGTGGGTTGATTAGCGCAATTTCAAACACAGCAAGCGCTTTAGTGCTTCGCGTTTCGGGCCGTGAGGTCACGTGAGGCATGTATGCACCTTCAGCAGATCAATGATATCGATATCATTAATTCAATCATCACGAATCCAGATGTAAATGGTGATGTGAGTGATGATTTTTCAGTAAATACAAAGCTCACTGTCTTGCCCAACACTTTTGAGTGGCTCGGCGTGTACGACGATGGTCAGTTACACGGTTTATATGCACTGGTCCCGCAAAACGGCACCACGGCAGAAATTCACACATGCTTGCTGCCATACTTTCGTGGGAAAAAGGCATTTGATGCAGGCCGTTTACTGCTGGACCATCTTTTTAGCAAATATCAAAAAGCGATTTCATACGTCCCTGACTACAACCGAAAGGCTAAGCTATATGCACAGGTGCTTGGGTTTACAGTCGAGGGGATTAATCGCAGCTCGTATCTCAAGAATAACCGCCTGATCGATCAGTTTTTGGTTGGTCTTACAAAAGAGGAATACTTATGCCAGTCGCAGCAGTAGCCGCCGCAACCGTTGTTGGTGGCGTATTATCAAGTAAAGCACAAAGCAAAGCCGCAAGCTCAGCAGCTCAGGCACAAACAGAAGCTTCACAAGCGGCAATTGATGAACAGCGTCGTCAGTTTGATGCTATACAAGAGTTAATGAAGCCGTATGTGAATGCAGGTGCTCAGGGCCTTTCAGGTCAATCTGATTTACTCGGTTTAAACGGTGCAGACAAACAGCAATCCGCAATTGATGCAATTAATAATAGCCAAGCAATGCAGACCTATTTGCAGCAAGGCGAAAATTCCATTTTGCAAAATGCATCCGCAACAGGTGGTTTGCGTGGTGGAAATACTCAAGCAGCACTTTCACAATTTAGACCACAGCTTTTAAACCAACTAGTTAATCAGCAGTATCAAAACTTAGGAGGCTTAACCTCGCTGGGTCAGAATGCAGCTGCTGGTGTTGGTAATGCTGGTATGCAAACGGCAAATAACATCGGCAATCTGGTTGGTTCAATTGGTCAAGCGCAGGCTGGTAACGCGCTTGCTCAAGGACAAGCATCAGCAAATATGTGGAACAGTTTAACAGGAGCTTTGGGAAATCTAGCCGGAGCATCAGCATTTAAGGGCTTTTGAGGTGAATCATGGCACAGCCAAATAACTACATTCTTGATCTGCCAAACCCTATGGATACTGTGCAGAAGAGCTTTAACTATGGGTTTAACACAGCGGCTCAGGTAGAAGAAGTGAAGCTCAAGCAAGAACAGCTTGCGCTTCAAAAGAAACAACAAGCACAAATGCAAGCCGACTTGGCTGATCTGGCAAGCAACCCTTCACCAGAAGGCTATGCCAAAGTCATGACTATGTATCCACAGCTTTCTGAAAATCTGAAACGTGCCTACGACACCATGGATGATGGTAAGCGCAAAGCTGTGTTCAATACATCCTCACAGGTATTTGCTGCACTATCCAATCAGCAGCCAGATATTGCCAAACAGGTTTTAACCGACCAAGCCACAGCGTACGAAAACGCAGGAAATACGAAAGATGCGAGCGTGACAAAGGGAATTATTAAGCTTATCGATACTGATCCAGATGCTGCACGTGCCTCAGTTGGTATGTTAATGGCTGGAACTGATCCTGATAAATTTAAGGATGTTTGGACTGCTCTTGGTTCTGAACAGCGTGCAAATGAAATGCAGCCTTATGAGATTGCTGAATCAAGAGCAAAAACTGCATATACAGAAGCTCAAACAAACGACATTCCATTAGCAGCAGAAGACCGCCGAACTGGTGTAAAGAATCAAGGCAAAAAGATTGAATATGACAATCAAAACTTTTATGACAAGTTAAGCCAAGATCAACAGCAGTTCTATGATGGTCTAGATAAAACCGAGCGCATTGAAGCGGCAAAATTGAGAGCATCTAAAGCTGAAAGTTCAATCCAAAGAGTTGAGCGACTTGAGAAAGTTGAAAATTATGCTAATGCTTCGAAACAGGCAGCAGATGCATCTAATCTAGCTGCAAAACTCGTTAATCAGACTAAGGAAAATGGCGGTGCTTACTGGGATCGGTTAGTGCGTCAAGTGCCGGGAACATCAGAAAATACTTTTGCAAAAGATATTGAGACTTTAAAGTCTCAAGTCTTCCTTGCTCAAGTAGAAAAAATGCGAGGTTTAGGTGCTTTAACCGATAAAGAAGGGGATGCTATTCGATCATCTATTGCATCACTTGATATTAATCAGGGGCCAAAAGCAGTTCAGCAAAACCTTTCAAAAATCGCTCAGCAAATGTCAGCTGCAGCTAAGAGTGCCAACCGTAAAGCTCAATTATATGCAACAAAAGGGGAAGGCTATTCTCCTGCTGTTATGAGTGCTGCAAAAACCCTTGGAATTTCTCCCGCAGAAGCTCAGAAGTTCGTTAATGAGAATGGATTGTAAAATTGGTCATATGTTATTCTCTTTTCATTCATGAGGAGAGAATAAATGAAAAGAATATTTTTTGTACTACCTTTTGCACTGATAGCCACGAAAGAACTATATGCAGCTAGTTGGTTGCCTGTATTTTCTTCCGACACTGATCGGTATTATATAAACATAGAAAGTGTTAAGAAGACCAGTTATGGGATGGTTAACGCATGGTTTAAGAAAGAAATTGTTAAAGATACAGTTAAGGACGGTCAAACTATTGGGGATTACACTTTATTAATGTACCAAGTTGATTGTGAGCAAAGAAAATATGGGGTTTTGAGCGCTCAGGCATATAAAAACAACAAGCATATGCCTAATAGCAGCTTCACGAGTAGCTACTCAGAAATGACTCCAGCTGTACCAGAATCAATTGGTGAGGGTGTTGTAGATAAATCATGCAAAGCATGGGAGATGTTAAGCGTCAAATATTAAATTCAAGCCTAACTAACCATCACATACCAGCATCTTATTCCACCCTCAATATGGATATATTTAATTACTCTGTATTGAGGGTTTTCAATAAAGTATTCAGACATATCGATTACAGGATCTGAGTATTGAGGACGGGTGAAGTCTTTGACATATTCAGGCATGATTTTTAGATATTAAATTATTTTTTATAAAATACCATAAACCGCTTTCGAGCGGTTTTTTTACGCCCGAGGAAAAGTTATGGCAACAAGAGAAAACTTTGAAAAGCTATTGGGTTCACCAAATGTACAGAAGATGCTTGACCTGATTGCCAATGCTGAAGGTGTTCAACATGGCTATAACACTTTATTTGGCAATGAACGTTTAGATGATCTATCAAGCCATCCAAATATTAAAAAGCAATTTAAGCAGACTGATGGGCAAGTAAAGAATACAACTGCCGCAGGTCGATATCAGTTCTTGAAAGATACGTGGGATGGAGTAGCAAAAGATCTTGGATTGAAAGACTTTTCTCCAAAAAATCAAGATATTGCGGCAGTGGCATTACTTGCTCAAAATGGCGCTTTACCATCAGTTTTGAAAGGTGACTTTAAAACTGCTGTTCAAAAATCTGGTAGCACATGGGCCTCATTGCCTTCTTCACCATATGCACAGCCTAAACGCTCATGGAAAGATCTAGGTATTAGTAATCCTGCACGTGAAGATTATCAATCACAAGCTTCAAAAATCGTTGCTGCATACAAGCAAAAACAAAAAGAACAAGAAACAAAAGCACAGCTACAAGTAGATACAGGCCGTGCTCAACGAATTGTAGAAGCATACCAAAAGGCACAAATGAACAATGCTGCTAATCAACCACAAGGACTCCCAGATTTCGATGCAAATGGCGTCATAACCTATGAACAACCACAAGCAGCACCTAAACAACCTGAACCATCTTTAGCAGATAAAGCTTTAGGTATTGGCGAAACAGCACTATCTGCTGCCACAGGTGCAACAAGTGGCACGCTTGGCATGATTGGCGGTACGATTGGTCAAGTTGGTCGTGAGGTTCTTTCGGGTGATTTCGGCACACCAGAGGCTGCTCAACGCATTTCACAAAATGCCGCTGTAGGTGCAGCAAATCTAACATATGCGCCACGTACTCAAGCAGGTCAAGAATATACTCAAGCTTTGGGTGAAATCTCTGAACCACTGGTGGCTTTAACTCCAGCTTTAAGTGAATTGGCTTTAGCTGGTCAAGCTGCACGCGCCACTGCTCCAATTGCACAAGGCCAAGCGATTCGCACAGCTCAAGCGGTTGCACCAGTAGTAGAGCGTGCAGGCCAAATGGCAGCAAGACCAGTTCAAGCTGTAGCTAATGCCACACGCTTAGGTGTTCAGCGCATGGGTGAGATGGTAGGCTTAAGAACACCAGAACCAGAAGTTCCAGCACCTGCAAATGTCGGTGCAGCTCAAGTTGATCAGGCAACAATTCGCCAAGCCCTTTCTCAAGATTTGCCTTATCCAGTTCAATTAACAGAAGGGCAAATGACCCGAGATCCTGCACAGCTTAAGTTTGAAGTTGAAACTGCCAAGGATCCAGAACTTGGTGCTCCACTTCGAAAACGTCAAGAAGAACAGCATCAAGTTATGCAACACAACTTAGATGCATTCATTGATATGACTGGTGCTAAAGCAACGAATATGCGTGAAGCGGGCTTGTCAGTAGATAAAGCACTTCAAAAGCAATTGCAAGCAGATAAAAACAAGGTCCGAGTAGCTTATGCGAAAGCAGACAAGTCGGAAGAAGCTCAAGCACCTGTTGATGTCTCTCTACCTGTACAAGTTGGGAATATGGATCCTATGTCAGTAATTGATTACCTCAATTCTCAACCCGACCTAACTACCACTCCTATTTTGCAAGTTGCAAAGAAGATGGCTATCGAAACAGGTGTTGCAGCAAAAGGTGAAGATGGAATGTTAATTCCACTCAAACCAACAGTTAAGACGATGGAAAAGTGGCGCTCTGAAATTAACAACAATGTGAATTATGAAGCCCCAAATATACGCCAAGCATCAATATTAAAAAACATGATTGATGCTCATACACAACCAGTTGAGGGCATACTTTATCGTGCAGCTAGAGCTGAGCGTAAGAAGTTAGGAGACCAATGGGAAAAACGAAAAATTATCACTGATTTAACAACTAATAAACGTGGTACTGATGATCGAAAAGTTGCTCTGGAAGATATTCAGAAGCGGATTGTTTATGATGGCTCACTAGATGATCTTAGGTTCACCAAGAGAACACTTCTGAATTCAGGTGAAGAAGGATGGCAAGCTTGGAAAGATATCAAAGGGCAAACCCTTCAGGAAATCAAAGATGCTGCTACTGCTGGTGTTGCGCCAGATGGACAAGGTAACCAGATGGTAAGTGCTGCTGCATTAAACAAGGCTATTAGCCGTCTTGATCGAGATGGGAAGTTGGATTTTATCTTTGAAAAAAATGGAGCTGAGAAACTTCGAGCAATTAACGAAATATCTAAAACGCTCTTTACTACACCAACATCTGCTGCAATCAATCATAGCAATACAGCCGCAACATTAGCTGCCGCAATGGATATCGCAATGTCTGGTTTATCTGGAGTTCCTGCTCCAGTGGCTACGGCATTACGACTTGCCACAAAACGCATTAAAGACAATAAGATTCGCAAACGTGTGAATCAAGCTTTAAATATCAATCAATCAAACTAATCTAGCCAAACAAATGCCGCCTTCGGGCGGTTTTTTTATGCCAAATTTAAAGGAACCACTATGAGCAGCAAAGTACAAGTGCCTTATCCCTTTTTTTCTGATATTGATGGTCGTCCATTAAATGCGGGTTACATCTATATCGGCGAAGCGGGGAAAAATCCAGAAGTTTACCCAATAAATGTTTTTTGGGACGAAGATTTAACCGTACCAGCCGCCCAGCCACTTCGCACACGAAATGGATTTATTTCAAAAAACGGAAGAGCTGGAAAGATTTTTGTTGCTGAAAGTTCTTGCTCTATCACAGTAAAAAATAAAAATGGTGTAATTTCATATACAGATCTGCGATCAGATGCGATTTTTGATCAAAAAAATTTGGTTAAATCTGTAAATAGCATTGAGGATTTAGAAAATTTAGAAGTATGGGAAGGTCGCACTGTATATGTTGGAGGTTCGCAAGGCGGTGAGTTTAAATATATATCTGCAAATGCCGCTTTAAATGATCAGGTTGTAAATTTTTCTGGATGGACACGTCAATTAGACAGCTTAATTATCACTCCTGAAATGGCTGGGGCTGGACTTATTTCAGATAACGAAGCAGTTCAGAAATGTTTAAATTATTTGCTGACTAGTAGCGAGCAATCGAAAAAATACTCAATAATTGGAAATGGCAAATATACATTTTCAAACTCAGTTTTAATTGTAAATTTTGGCTATGGCTTAAACATGTATTTGAGAAGTGTTGAAGCTGGAATAAACTACCCGGACAAAACAAATTACAAAACTGCAACTCCTTTTTTCCAGATTGGACAAAATGGCGTTGGTGGCTCCATGGTTGGCTTAAATATCACTTGCGGTTATTTAAATGGAGCAGGGAAAGCGAGCTGGTTAAATTTTGGTGGATATGCTTGCGGCGGTTCCAATTTTCATTGTGACAAAATGGAAAACATGGTCAATGGTGTTTCTGCAATCAAACCAAATTTTAATGCAGCTTCTAACAAAATTACAGGTGGATATTGGGTCAATGGGACAGGTTATGGAGCTATAGTAGAAAAAGGAAGCTACGTTGTTGAAGGGTGGGTCTTTGATGTAAATTTCATTGCGAACTTTAACGCAGGCGGAATAATATTAAGAGATGCGCAATATGCACGTATTGAAAGTCAGTTGGATTTTAATGGAACATATTGTACTGAAATCACAATCAATGAAACATCGTTTACTGGATTGACAAGAGATGCTGTTTTATCAAGCGGTTCAAATACTGCCGATATTATAGCCTTTTATCAACAGAAAAAAGGCGTATATACAATTCTTGTTTATGAAAACCAAAATACGGCAGGCGGCAGTAAATTTAGTATTGGCAACACTATAACAACAGTCGCAGGATTTTCTGGAACAATTAAATCTTTAAGAACGGCAGCTACCTCAAACTGGTATCCGGACATCGTCCATGATTTTTCAGGTCAGCCATTTGCTAAATGTCTAATTAAAACACCTTATTCGGGAGGCCTTGTTGGTTCTCAATTATTTTCAAGTGATATTCAGTATTACAATTCTACTGATGCGAAAACAAATAATAGAAACGGATCACAATTTGTTCACAGCGGATCAATTTTAACACTCCGCGATGCTTATTTTGACACAAATGTTTTTGATGTAACGGAAACTCTATTAGCACCATATAGACATCTTTACATGAATGATTATCGAACATATGGTCAAGAAGTTGGTGTTACATTAAGTCAAGGCGCTGTAACTAATGTTTTTCAGTTACTTCGAAAAAACAACGGTACAGTAGCAGCTGTTTCTGAAATGTATAAAGTTACATGTGTGTCAGCAGACAATGGGCTGAACGGGGAGTGGGATGTTTTTGTAAATGTTGCGGGAAATTTATATATACGACCAATATTTGAAAATAATGTTACAGCAAGCGCAAGCGGAAGTAATTTTCAGCTTGCACAAGGTGCATTAGTATCAATACTTTGTGTTGTAAATTTTCAGAGAGTTTTTTGATTTTGAAGCCCTTAAGGGCTTCTTTCTTTTATTCTGATAAAGCCCCATAATATTGGAATAAAAACAAGTTGAAATATAATGGGTAGAAACGTCCAAAAGTTAACAAAGAACGACATTAAAGCGCAAAAATATAGAACTGAGCAAGCAGATAATGTTTTAAAGTTAATATTTTTTGAAAGTCGATCAAAATAAATCTTTGTCATGAATGCAACAATTGCTGTAAAACTATATAGCCAATATCTCCCCATATCTGCATAAATCGGATACATATAAGAAGCAATGTTAAAGTTTATCACTTCTAGTGTAGAGATATAATCTTGAGAGCTTTCACCTCGCAAAAAGGATGGAATCAGACCCGATAAAGATGAGTTATCGTAAAAAGGTGCGCCCGAATAATTGATCATATTGTCTAAGTTTAAAATATTAAAATAGAAATACGAGTATATCCAAGTAAAGCTTGTTGGTAGCCATTGCCATTTTTGATGAACACCAGCCAATTCTGTAATGTCCCCACTTCTCAAACTCCCCATAAAACCAAAAAAAACAATTGCTACAGTAACAATTATCATGGCTTTGACAACTTGAATTCGCCCTTTTAAAATTGTGTAAATAAAGAAGCTTTCTATTGCTAATGAAAAAATATTTTGCCTTGTCATAAACAAAATAAAAATTAGGAAAATAAATAAGTAAAAATATAAATGCCTCTTGTTATTTGTTTTCATGTAGATATAAAAACATAAAATACCTAGAGCATTGCTAAATGCCAAAAATAAACCATAAAGTCCGGGCATGCCAAAATCTAAATAACCTGAATCACCTGTTATAAAAAGTTTTATTAATGGTATGTACCCAGCTATAGCGATATTTAACAAAACAAAAAATATAAAAACTAACTTTATAGCATTTAGATTGCTATTATTATATTTAATATCATCTGATTTTTTATTAATATAACCAAGATTAATACTGCAAAAGATATTAAATATAAATAATGATATCGAAATAATCGATATTGTGGATATATTTAAGACCCTGTAATATGATGAGTAATCAAACATTGAAAATAAAATTATCAACAACCAAGAGGTATTAAAAACAAGGTTTGGACTTGTATAATTCAGTCTATTAACAAAAATTATTTCACATAATAAATAGACACTAACAAAAAGAGAAATAAATTGAACGCTTTCATACAGTTCTCTAAATAAGATAAAAAAACACAACACAAGCATTCGAATATTTAGAACAACGAAGCTTTCTTTATAGATTTTTACAGGCATTTCTTAACCCTTTCAGATTTGGGTGCAATGTTAGCAATTTTAAAAATTTCTATCTATAAAAATCAAACAAATTATGGTTTGTATAGATAGAGATTTATATTTCTAAAGACCATACGCCACAATCGGTTTTTTCCCAGTTTCTGAAGAGATGGACAACAGTTTTTAGAAGTAGATCACCAGGTATCAGCAAACAAATACTTGGTTAAAAATGATGAGTTAGTCTTAAGAGATTAATTTAGAAATTTCTTATATAGCACCCAACCGGGTGCTTTTTTATTGCCTAAACGAAAGGGGGAAGGCATGACTGAAAATGAATCATACGGGTTGAGATTTGAAAAGAAAATCGACTCCATTCAGAGTGATATTCGCATGTTGTCAGATCATGTTACTCGACTGACTTTTATTAATGAAGCACACAAAGAGACTAGCGAACAGAACAAAAAGGACATCGATACATTAGATATCAAAGTCGCGAATTTGGAAAATCGTACAGCTTCGCAAGATGGCGGTCTTTCTGTATTGCGTGTACTGCTTGGCATCTTTGCAGGAATCGTATTTTCGCTCTGCGCTTGGGTTGGATCTTCAATTATTCAATTAAGCCAAGATCAATCTTTAATTAAAGAGAAAGTATCACGGTTAGAGGAAGCAGGACGATGAATAGTGAAAACACAAGAGCTTATCTAGCTTTCGCATTAGTGGGACTGATGTTTGTTTTAGTGATAGCTTTATTTTTTGTGGATATGCCACGTGAAAATAGCAATCTGATTAATACGGCATTGGGTTTTATTGCTGGGGCTATGACAACAGCATGTGGGTTTTATTTTGGTAGCTCTGAGTTAGAGAAAAAGAAAGGTGAATCCAATGACAACTAAACCATTCTTCGATGCTGCCCGAGTAATTGCAGGCGGCAAGCTTACACAGGCGCAAGTAGACGATCTAAATAAAGTGGTCGAAAAACTTGCACCAGGTGGAAAAACTACAAGTGATGATGGTATAGATTTAATAACTAGTTTTGAAGGCACGCGATTCAATGCTTACGATGATGGTGTAGGGGTTTGGACCATTGGTACTGGCACAACAGTTTATCCTAATGGCGTGAAGGTTAAGAAGGGCGATGCTTGTACAGCAGAACAAGCTAAAGCCTACTTTAAACACGACTTAGCTAAATTTGAAAAGACTGTAAATGAATCTGTGACAGTGCCTTTAACTCAAAATCAGTTTGATGCTTTGGTATCGCTGACTTACAACATTGGCTCAGGTGCTTTTAATAATTCAACCTTATTAAAAAAACTGAATAAAGGTGATTATCAAGGCGCTGCTGATCAATTCCTTGTCTGGAATAAGGCAGGCGGTAAAGTCATGAAAGGTTTAGTTCGTCGCCGAGAAGCAGAGCGAGCACTCTTTTTAAAGAAGTAACTTATATGTGTAAGCGTACCAAAGTTGCATCAATCATCACATTGCTGTGCTTAATCTTCTCAGGTTGCACAGCTCACACTATAAATAGTAATGTGAACGTCTCGATTTGTGTAAGGGCTTTGTGATGTCGCAAGTCATGATCATGGTTTCGGAAGCGGGCAGAATGGAAAATACTTGCAATCTACCCGCTGATTTAGATAAGAACGGGAATGTTCTTAAAATCTATGACTACTCATTAAAAGAGTTACCAATTAATTTGGATGGAACTGTGACTTACAATGGTAAAAGATGGACCTTTGATAAGAAGCAAAGCTTTTAATCTTTCCAACTATCTACAATATCTGCCCAGTCTTGCATCATTTTTCGCCTAGCATCCAAGTGCTGCGAATGGTCATAAGATGCTTTTGTTCTATTTTGTTCTGCATGAGCAAGTTGTTTTTCAATCCACGCCTCTTCATAACCTTTTTCATATAGTAGGGTAGAAGCTGTTGCACGAAAGTCGTGAGCAGTTACATCATTCAACCCAATGTAAGTAAGCATTTTATTTAACGTTGTCCTAGAAATCATACAGTCACGTTTCTGAGGAGAAGCAAATACATACTTCTGGCCTTTAGTAATTGCATACTGGTCTTTCAATATCTCATACAGTTGGTCAGACATAGGTACGATATGAACTCTATCCATCTTCATTGACCTTTCTTGCCTTCTTCGGCGAGAAGATCTAGGGAATTTAATTATCCGGTCATCAAAATGAACAAATGGCCACTCCATTTTTCTTACTTCAATTGTTCTCAACATTGAGTAGAGCAAGGTTAGTGTGGCATTTCTAACAGTAGAAGAGCCTTTATAAGTATCAATGTTAGTCCGAAGGATAGTCCGTTCGTGCGGCTCAAGTGGTCTTGCATGTTCTACTTGTGGGCTTTCAATAGCCTCTTTAACTGCGTAGGTCGGGTCAGTATCAGTCCGCAGTGTAACAATTGCATAGCGCATGACTAGCCCAATAAAGCGCCTATTCAGGTTGGCTGCGGCCTCACCTGTAGCAAAGTTATCTTGTTTTTTAATTCGCTCCATAGTGTTCTTCATGATTTGGAGAACATCAGCCGAATTAACTTCTTTGATTGGCTTACTTCCAATTATCTTATAAATATCTCGTTCCATTGCCCCCTTAAAACGATCCACATATCCTTCGGATTTGTATTTCATCTTTTCTTTAATGAACTCTTCTGTAATAGCCTTAAAGCTGTTATTAGTTGCAGCACGTTTTTCTTCTTCTTTCTGATTTCTGTCTTCAACTGGATTAATGCCTTTCGCAAGTAAGGCCTTTGCGTCTTCTTTTCGCTTCCTGGCATCAGCTAATGATACAGACGGGTACTCACCAAAACTAATAGTTCCTTCCTTGCCATTTAAAGTATATTTAAAGCGCCATATTTTTTTACCTGATGGGCGCACTTCAATATAAAGACGTTCAGCATCAAGAATGCGATACATTTTTTCAGTTGGCTTTAAGGTCTTGATTTTAGAGTCAGAAAGCATACGGGTAACGGGTAATGAAAAGAGGTTACCCGCCACGATACCCGTTTTTTGCGAAGATTAAAATAGATTATAAAAGATTAAAACAGACAAATAATTATGGCTATCTCTTGAATTGTATGGTTTTGGCAGATTGATACAGATTACAACAGATTATTATCTTTAGAATTGTTAAGAATGACGATTTTCATAAAAAATGACTTCTTCTTTCAAATAAGCGGTAAAAACATTGAGCTATATTTAAGTGTGAAATTTGCTTATTTCCCACATAAATCTCAAAAAGGATTAAATTCGATTAAGCTATTATGCGTTAATAAAAGTTGAAAGTATTGTTTATCGATAATTATTTTTGTTTGTTTAGTTAAATATTATAAAAGGGAGAATCTACACAATGGGTTATCAGAAGATCGTGGTTCCTGCCGATGGTGATAAAATTAAAGTAAAAGCAGACCTATCACTGAATGTACCAAATCATCCAATTATTCCTTTCATTGAGGGTGATGGTATTGGTGTAGATATTACACCGACCATGAAAACAGTTGTTGATGCGGCTGTTTTAAAAGCCTATGGCGGTAAACGTTCCATTGAGTGGATGGAAGTCTATTGCGGTGAAAAGGCTAATAAAATTTATAGCAGTTATATGCCAGAAGAAACTTTTGAAGCTCTGCGTGAATTTGTCGTTTCAATTAAAGGTCCCTTAACTACTCCAGTTGGTGGTGGTATTCGCTCACTTAATGTGGCATTACGCCAAGAATTAGACTTGTACGTGTGTGTACGCCCTGTACGTTGGTTTGAGGGTGTTCCATCACCTGTTCAGCATCCTGAACTAACCGACATGGTGATTTTCCGTGAAAACTCGGAAGATATTTATGCTGGTATTGAATGGAAAGCTGATTCTGAAGAAGCCAAAAAAGTGATTAAGTTCCTTCAAGATGAAATGGGCGTCACAAAAATTCGCTTTCCAGAAGGATGCGGCATTGGAATCAAGCCAGTATCTAAAGAAGGATCGCAACGTTTAGTTCGTAAAGCCATTCAATTTGCAATAGATAATGACAAACCATCGGTAACCCTTGTTCATAAAGGTAATATTATGAAATATACCGAAGGTGCCTTTAAAGAATGGGGTTATGAGTTAGCTTTAGATCGTTTTGGTGGTGAACTCATAGATGGTGGGCCATGGGTTAAAATTAAGAACCCTAAAAATGGTAAAGACATCATAATTAAAGACGTGATTGCGGACGCTTTCTTACAGCAAATTTTGATGCGTCCTGCAGATTACTCAGTGATAGCAACCCTTAATTTAAATGGTGACTATATTTCTGATGCATTAGCAGCAGAAGTAGGAGGTATAGGAATTGCTCCGGGAGCAAATATCGGGGGGGCAATTGCCGTATATGAGGCAACACATGGCACAGCACCTAAATATGCTGGGCAAGATAAAGTAAACCCTGGTTCAATTATTCTTTCTGCTGAAATGATGCTACGTGATATGGGCTGGACGGAAGCGGCAGACCTGATTATTAAAGGTATTTCAGGAGCGATTGCAGCCAAAACGGTGACTTACGATTTTGAACGTTTAATGCCAGGAGCAACCTTATTGCGTTGCTCTGAATTTGGTGAGGCAATTATTCGTCATATGGAAGATTAGACTGTCATAAAGAAGCCCTTAATGAGGGCTTTTTTATTACTTTGTGATTATTATTTATAGTTTTTTATTTATAGTTTTTTATAGTATTGAAGTTAATACAAATAACAAGCTATGAGTTCGCGGTATAAGCCCAAAGCATACAAGTCAGTACAGTTAAACTTAACAATATTCCACCCTGACCATAATGAGTTGCATAGAGGGGAACTTGTCCAATACTGTGCGTAAGTTTATAGTTCAAAATAGGTCTAATGCAAAAGAAAAACAGCGGTAATGAAAAGATTACCGTGTTACTCATTTTAATGGTAAAGCGGAAATAGTAACTAAATAGCCCTATTACCATTACATATAACAGAGTTTTGAAAAGTACTTCTCCACTGGTATAGACATCTATACCAACATAAATATTAAACTTCCATATAAGAAGGCTAAATGTAGCAATTATTGAAATAATAGTTACTACAACAGCATTTGCTGGGCTTGATACATTTAACATTTTTAAGTTTTAATTGATATAAAATAATTTATTTAAAATATATATTATAAAAATATATATTTCAGTGACCATTTTTAACTTTATAAAAATCACGAAAAATCGCTATTCAGACTTTTTAAGACTAATGCGAATTTGAGCTTGTTTCTTTAAATACCCATAGCGCAAAGCAGAAGATAATGACGAGGAATAATCCTAAAATTTGACCATGACCAGAGAGGTAAAATGGAACCTCTGGGATGGTTTGAATGGCTTTATAGTCAAGAACAGGCGATAGCCAAAAGTATGCAAATGGAATAGCAATTAAAAATTGTGTTGTAAACTCAATATGATCGCGTGTTAAAAAGCCAAGGGTAGCCGCTGTGGCAATATAGATAATAATCTTTACAGAGACTTCATAGGATGTTGTGATGTCCAGTGCAAATATAGTTCGACATTTAAATGCTAATAATGAAACGCAGATAAAAGCGAACATCGCTAAGAGCTTTAAAAGCTCATCAATATAATTGTTATTGCTCATGTCTTACTCTATTTTAAGTATTAAAATTATAAATTTTGAATAAATATAGATGAGACGAAAACACTCTACATTGACAAAATATGACATTTTTTGTCAATACAGCTGCTTTGTAAATAATCAAGAAATGCAAACGATACCTTTTTACGACACAGATTTAATCGTTAATGTTCACTTTGAAAAAATTGACAAGCCCCTTATTAGTCGGGGCTTTTTTTATTGCATAAACTCAGGGTGTTTTGTCGTTTTGGGTGCACCGATTTTCTTTTGGTAGCTTTGGTCTAAGACCTGTATCACCAGTACAAATGCAATTAAAAATACAGGAAACAATATAGTTTTCACGTTTCGGTTGCTCCGAGAGTGGTAGGTAGGGAAGGACGGGTGCGAACTAAAAGGCTCAACGCAAATAGCAAAACAATGCCACCCATTAAAAAGAGATGGGCATACGACCAGTGCAAGTGATGTAAGGTACTTATAACCACGCCACCTAAAAGCTGGGTACTGGCAAAGCCAATCGTGGCAAGGCTCCAAAGTTTTTGATAACGCTGCTCATAAATTTGTAAAAGGCTATAAGAGCTAATAAACACGGTGGCAGGCGTGAGCAAACCTGTAAGAAATGAAGACAATGCAAGTAAAGATATGGCATGTGAAAAGAACGGTAATGCAACGGCTATGGAGTAAATGCCATAAAGCCATTTAATTGCTTGTAAATATCCGGTGAGGCGGCTTAAACAGTACGCCACGAAAGCGCCTATACAGCTTCCGATGCCATACAGCACCCAAAACAAATTTCGCTGTTGCAATGGAAAATGCAAGGTTCCCGATAAGTAATCCATCCAAAACAAAGAGTGCGGAATATAGGCAAAAGCACTGCACATATAGGCAATAATAATGACCAGTCCCAAGCGTGAATGTTTGATGCTTTGAGGAACTTGGCTGGTTGTTTGAACAGACTGCTGTGGTTGATGGTTGAGTAATTGGAAAAGTACCAAACTGCCAAAAATAGAGAGCGCTGCAAAAATGCTCCAGACATATTGAACGGGCATATTTTTAAGTAAGGGAATAATAATAGTCGCAGATAACACGCCTACACCAATGCCGCTAAACCCTAAAAAATTGACTTTGAGTCTTTGACTTATTGCAATATTTTTCATGGCAAAGCTCGGTGCCAAAATCATGAGTAGGCCGCCTGCAATTCCTGAAATTGTGCGCCAGAACACGAACCAAACCAATGGCATGTGTATCAAAGCACAGCAGAGTAGGCTTAAACTGCCTACAACTGCCGAACTTACAATGAGTATGGGAATAGATTTTTCTTTAATACTAAATAACGCCAATAATGCACCTAGCAAATAGCCCAGCAAATTTGCACTGCCTAAGAAGCTTGCGAAGTCGTGTGTCCATCCGTATTGCACAATCATGATTGGCATGAGGGCAGTGTAGGAAAATCTAAAAACACCAATACCCAAGCAAGTTGCTAAAAATACAAGCAGACTCATTCGATAAAGCGTAGTCATGAGAAATCACTCAATTTTTTTATTATTAAAAGCGAGTTTTGCAATCTTTAAAAATGATTTAATATGATACTAATTATCTTATTTTGAGATAGTGGTATGTTGCTTAAGTCTCTAGAGTTTTTTTTAGCAGTGGCAGAGAGTGGAAGTTTTTCACTGGCTGCACAAAAAATGTATACGGTTCAATCGAATATCACCAGTCATGTGAAAAAGCTTGAAGAAGAGTTAGGAGTGGTTTTATTAAATCGCCATAATCCCGTGACATTAACCAATGCAGGGCAGCAGTTGCATAGTTATGCTGTTCAAATGATCGCGCTGCACAATAAAGCGAAAAAAATCTTTCAATACAGTGATATTGATCCGAACGAAACCATTCGTTTAGGCAGTATGGAAACTACAGCGGCCATACGACTTCCTCAATTACTGAATGAATGTATGCAGCAATATCCTAATTTGCCGATTGAGCTTCAAACTCACCCAACAGGATATTTGATTAACGCTGTGCAGCAAGGTGAGCTTGATTGCGCTTTTGTAGCCTCGAAATATGTGATTCCTGAGTTATATAGCTATCCAATATGGCAAGAACAATTGGTTTTAGTTTGTCCGAAACAGCAAACCGAGTTTCCTGATATTGCCACGCTTGCAAAGACCAGATTTATTGCATTTCGACAAGGGTGTTCCTATCGCCATGCAATTGAGCTGTTTTTAAATGACCATAGTGTGCCGCCTTCGCAAATCATGGAAATGGGCAGTCTGGACGGTATTGTCAGTTGTGTGGAGCTAGGTGTCGGCTTTGCGCTATTGCCAAAGTCATATTTGACTAAAGTGGCTGATAAATTGTCGTTAAGCTGTTTTGAAATTAATACTGAATCTGCACACTTTACCACTTATGTCGTTGCTCAGCCTCCTGAGACATGGGGGAGCAATCTAAAGCAATTTATTGGTTTTATTGAGCAACAGTTTATACAGAAATGTGCTTAATTTTAATACATAAATGTCCTACTTAGCTTATGCCCTAAAAGTGATATATATGTATTTAAATGTCATTTTATATTCTCATCCAGATCGGCAATGATCTGCATGCTAGAAAATTGTGGAAAAGGGTAGTTTATATAGGCCGGCTATGGTCAAATATGCCCCCTTAAAAGATGACACAAGCAATAATTTGGAGTTTGGGAATGAATATACCCTTAATCATCAATATTGTGGTTTTTGTCGGGTTAATATTTTTACTCGCCCAAACACGTAAAACGGACTGGAGCTTATCTAAAAAAGTTCTTGCTGGCTTAGTTCTAGGTGTAGTGTTTGGTTTAGGACTACATTTGATTTATGGCGGTGGCCATCCGATTCTTGCTGAATCTATTAGCTGGTTTAATATTGTTGGTAACGGCTATGTAAAACTTTTACAAATGGTCGTGATGCCTTTGGTATTTGTATCGATTTTAGGCGCAGTAGCCAAGTTGCATCAGGCTTCCTCTTTAGGAAAAATCAGCGTCTATACCATCGGAACTCTACTATTCACAACGTTAATTGCTGCGCTGGTTGGTGTATTTGTGACGAACTTATTTGGTTTAACTGCCAAAGGTTTGGTGCAAGGTGCTGCTGAAACTGCGCGTTTAACTGCAATTAATACTGATTATGTAAGCAAAGTAACAGATTTAAGCGTACCGCAATTTATTCTTTCCTTTATTCCAAGTAACCCTTTTGCTGAGTTAACGGGTGCAAATCCGACTTCAATTATTAGTGTAGTTATTTTTGCTGTCTTTTTAGGGATAGCTGCGCTTAATTTAATGAAAGATGATGCAGAAAAAGGTCAGCGTATTTTGACTGCTATTCAGACGTTACAGTCTTGGGTCATGAAGCTTGTACGTTTAGTCATGACGCTTACACCGTATGGTGTTTTTGCGCTTATGACTAAGGTTGTGGCAAGTTCAAATGTGGCTGACATTTTAAACCTAGGTGGTTTTTTAGTTGCGTCATATTTAGGTTTGGCGATTATGTTTGGCGTTCATGCCATTATTTTGACTCTAACAGGTGTTTCTCCGCTTAAGTTCTTTAAGAAAGTTGCGCCTGTTTTAACATTCGCATTTACAAGCCGTTCAAGTGCAGCAAGTATTCCACTGAGTATTGAAGCGCAAACTCGTCGTTTGGGTATTCCCGAATCTATTGCGAGTTTTTCTGCTTCGTTTGGTGCAACCATTGGTCAAAATGGTTGTGCGGGTTTATACCCAGCAATGTTGGCAGTCATGGTTGCGCCAACCATGGGTATTAATACACTCGACCCAATGTGGATTGCTTCTTTAGTGGGTATTGTGACTTTAAGTTCAATTGGTGTGGCTGGTGTTGGTGGTGGTGCAACTTTTGCTGCACTGATTGTGCTTCCTGCAATGGGTTTACCTGTAACTTTGGTTGCGCTGCTTATTTCAATCGAACCGTTAATTGATATGGGCCGTACTGCATTAAATGTAAATGGTTCAATGACTGCAGGTGTAGTGACGAGTCAACTGATGGGCCAAACAGATAAAGACATATTAAATAGTGAAGATGAAATTGAGTTAACTCAACATCATTAATAGTTAGTATAAAACGGCTCATTCATATCTGAATGAGCCGTTTTTTATATGCTTAAATTGCCACTGTGATGTTAATTTTAAAAAAACTGTATCTGTTTTTATTTTAAATAGTTTTAGAAAATGAGCTTATTACAAAAGAGAGCACTATCATGAAAATGTATCAAGTCGATGCTTTTACAAAAGAGTTATTTCGTGGAAATCCAGCTGCTGTGATTGTTGAAAAAGAGTGGCTAGATGCAGATTTAATGCAAAAGATAGCGCTTGAAAATAACTTATCTGAAACTGCTTTTGTAAAAATTATAGATTCTGAAAACTATGAAATTCGTTGGTTTACACCAATGGTTGAAGTCGATTTTTGTGGTCATGCGACTCTTGCGAGTGCTTTTGTACTCTTTAAAGATTTTACGGATAAAAAGACCATTAATTTTCATGTCCGGAACTTAGGGCTTTTTATTGTTCACCAAGATGAAGATGGCAAAATCAGAATGAATTTTCCAATTCGTAAGGCTGAACAAGTGGAAGATTATCCAGCTATTTTACGACAAGCTTTAAGCAAACCATTTAAGGCTGTTTATCAAAATGTTCAAGCTTATATTGTTGAGTATGAATCAGTGCAAGACGTGTTAGATGAGCAGCCTGACATGAACTTACTTAAAGCCTTAGGTAAACGGACAGCTATTACGACTACAGATATGGATATCGTAATCACTACAAAAGCAGACGAGCATTATGACTGTGTGTCTCGTTATTTTGCACCTGTTGCAGGCATTGAAGAAGACCCTGTTACAGGTTCAATTCATACTGCAATAGCGCCGTTATGGGCAGAAAAGCTGAGCAAAAATAATATTGTGGCTTATCAAGCTTCTAGCCGTGGAGGCGTTTTATATTGCAATATACTGAATCAGGAACGTATTGAAATTGCAGGATATGGCAAACTTTATATGCAAGCAGAAATTTTTCTTTAAAATAAAAAGCCGTTTAAATAAACGGCTTTCTTTTCAAAACTTTACTATTAATGTCAGCTTAAATTACCTACTATACTCTTACAACTATTGATTTTTTATTATTCAAATTAATTGGTATTTCTATGTTCATGCAGTTTAAACAACTGACTCTCTCCCTATGTATTCTTGGTTTAAGTGCTGCGTCTTTTGCACAAACGACATTAGTAAAAAGTAAGCAAAATATTGAGGAATATAAATTAGATAATGGCTTTCGGGTAGTGCTTGCACCGAATGACAAAGAAAATAAAATCTTTATTAATACTATCTATTTGACAGGTTCTTTAAATGACCCACAAGGTAAAAGTGGCTTAGCCCATTTACTTGAGCATTTGGCATTTAAAGGCACGCAAAACGTAAAGGGTGAAGAATTTCAGCGCCGTTTAGATCAATATACATTAATGACAAATGCGAGCACGGATTACTATTCAACCAAATATACCAATATTGTTCGTCCAGAGAAAAATGCGCTAGATCAAGTGTTGTACCTTGAATCAGAGCGTATGGATAAATTGGTTCTACAAGAAAAATTTGTACCTTCTGAAATTGAAATCGTAAAGCGTGAACGTGAAGTCCGTATGGATCAGCCTTTTGCTGTCTTAATGGATCAAATGTGGAAATCGGCTTATGGAAACAAGTATTTAGGGCGATTACCAATTGGTGATTTACCTGAGCTTAAGTCTATTAAAATGCCTGAATTGAACCAGTTCTACCGCAGTTGGTACGCACCTAACAATGCGGTTATGGTTGTTTCAGGTAAGTTTGATAAAACTGATGTTTTAAAAACAATTGACCAATATTTTAGTCCGATTCCTGCGCGAGCTGTGCCGAAGCCTGTTCAGGTACCTGTCTTAGATTCTACAAAAATGAAGGATCGTGAGTTTTTAGTGAAAAAGGGCAGTGATTTGGCCAAATTCCATATCTATATGAATGGAAAAAACACGAAAATTCAGCCAACACTCGCTTTAGCACCAATGTTATATACCATGCAACCAAGTGGTCATTTATACCAAAACATGGTTGAAACGGGTATTTCTACAGACGTTCAGGCATCAACATGGTTAGATCAAGATTTTAATGTCGTATTTTTAGGGGCGGTTTACTCACCAAAAAATGACCCTAATAAAGTTGAAAGTGCTCTACTCTCTGGAATAGAAAAGGGTAAGCCTTTTACAGAGACTGAGCTAAATCGCGTAAAAAGCTTAATGAAAACGCAAGGCGAGTTAGTCAATAAAGATGCTGTTGCTTTGGGTTCTCGTTTAAGTGATTACAGTGTAGCTGGTGGGCAATGGGACCAATATTTTAAAGATTTAGATGCAGTTGAGAAAGTGAAACTCAATGAAGTCAATCAAACCTTAAAGCAGTTTCTTGTTGCTGGCCATCGTATTGATGGCGATATTTTGCCGACACCTGAAGATCAAAAGAAAGCATTGCAACTTGACCCTAAAGATAAGCCTAAAACTTTAGATCAAACCGATGTTAAACCAGAGCCTTTAAAAGACCCGAAAGTTTATCAACAAGAAGTTAATGAGTTTTTAAAAACCTCAAAGCAATATGCCGAAACTAATGAGAAAAAGATTAGCCGCGGGAAACTTAAAAACGGAATGAAGTATGCTTTGTTCCCCGTAGAAACTCGTGATGATCGTACCTATGCCACCATTACGATGGATTTTGGTACGGAAAAATCTTTATTTGATAAAGGCACAGTTGTTGATTTAACTTCATATTTATTACTGCGTGGCTCTGACAAATATAGTTTGCAAGATATTGCAGATAAATCGATTGATGCAGGTGGTGCAGCTTATGCAAGTGCCGACGGCAATGGCATGACTATTAACATTCAATCTAAAACTGAAAAATTTGATGAATTTTTCAAGTTTGTTTTAGAGGTCATGAAAAATCCGAAGTTCGAACAATCTCAATTTGATTTAATTAAGTCTCAAAGCTTGTCGAGCCTTGATCGTCCTTATACTGAACCAGATGTCGTGGCAGGTTTAACATTATCACGTTTAATTGAAGAATACCAACCGGGTGATTTGCGTTATCACTTCGAACCTGAGTTGGCTAAAAAACAATTGAAGAATGTGACTCAAGAACAAGTGAAAGAGCTATATCAGCATTTCTTTGCAATGAACCATGCGCAAATTGCGATTACGGGTGCATTTGATGCAAAGAAAATGAAAAATCTCTTGAATCAAGAGTTTGGGAGCTGGAATAGTAAGCAACCATACGAAAAAATCTTAATTAAACATGTCGATTTTCCTGCTCAGAAAGTGCATGCTTTATCTGAACAACGCGAGTTTGGTAGTTATCAAAGTATAATCACACTACCAGTTGGGAAAAATCATCCTGACGCACCTGCATTAATTTTAATGAATTATATTTTAGGTGATTCTCAAATCTCATCGCGTTTGGCTCAAGAGCTTCGTGAAAAAAATGCATTGGTATATGGTTTTGGAACAGGTCTACAGCTTGATCAGGACACGAATGTTGGTGCGTTAAGTATTAGTGCAAACTATACGGCTGGGCGTTCAGCACAAGTCTCTGATTCAGTTCATAAAGTACTAAATGACTTGTTAACGAAGGGTATCACTGAGCAAGAGCTTGCAGCAGCTAAAGCAGATCTCATGAAGAAGCGTGTTACTGCATTAGAAGATGAGCGCAACATTCACGGTATGTTAAATATTGAGCTTGAGTCGGGTAAAACATTACTTGACCGCGTTAAGCATGATCAAGACTTAACTAAGTTGACCGTTGCCGATGTGAACGCAGTTGTTAAAAAATATATTAAACCTTCAAACCTTGTGGAAGTGATGGCTGACCAATATGGCCAAGCGCAAAAGCAATAACTAACTTATCAAATAAAAAGCCACATGAAGTGGCTTTTTATTTGAGTATTTAAAGCTTATTAATGGTCATGGTCATGTTTGTGAGCATGGAAATCTTCATTCTTACGGAAACGTAAGTAGTTTTCGAACTGTTCACAATACTCATCAAAGTTATCTTCGAGCATCATTTGAAATTGCTGAAGCAAATAAGACATCACTTGCTCTTTTGCATCGCGCATTTCATTGCCATCTTTAAAATTGTTTGCAGCCACCCACGTGTTAAAACGGGCAGTGGCAAATAACATGGCTGCACTCACTTGGCCGCGAAGTTCAGCAGGGTCAGGCTTTTGGCCTTTAGGCGGGCGACAAAAATCATTCGCTTGTTTAATGAATTCATCCGCACGCTCAAAGAAAACAGCATTTAACGCTTCTTCTTCAGTAATATCTGTTGCATTAATCTTTTGAGACATGACATATTCCCGCAAAAATAGAGCTGCTTATTATAGGCAAAGCCTTGCGGAAACAAAACCTTTGCCTTAGTCTGTAAATAGCCTAAGTGTTGGAAGTTCTAATTATGCAAGATGCGATAGCCGTTCAAAGTTTAAAAACAGACATTGCTCTATTACGTCAGCATATTTTTCCACCCCAATATTTAGAGCATGTCGAAGGGCTACCAATTTATTATGGTTTGCAAGAAGAAGTTTTAGCCTATTACCAACAATGGAAAGATTTAATCGAAAGGGCACAAGAGCTTTTTCAACCTTTTATGGAAGATGAATTACCAGATGCAATTCATTTACCAAGCCATCTGAACTTACCATTATTCTTTTTTCATGTAGATCGGATTCGTATTAATAAAACACGTGCTAAAGAGTCGAAAACTTTTCGTGGTGTGGCAAGTCTTATTGAAAAATGCGGTCAGTTTGAAACAGATCAGATTTTTACCATGCAAGAATGGTTGCAGAGTGATGATACGGCAGCACTGGTTGCTCACCGTGAATTTATCGACTTGAGAACTTATGTGTTCCAGCATGGTCAAAGTGAATATACACGTTCACGTTTTTATACCAATGGTATAGTACTAGGGGTAGAGCCTCACTTTGAACTCGTCGATGCCCGAGATAAACCAAGAAAGCAGCGTAGCGATAGCTATAATGACCCGTTAGCAGATAACGGTGTATGGAAAGTATTTGGTAAATACCGATAATATAAAAAGTCGCGACATCTATGTCGCGACTTTAAGATATTTACCAAAAAGTTTTTACTTTATTAAATTTTTGCAAAGCTTCGGCAGACTGATTTTGTAAATAAGGTTGTTTGGCCTTAATCCATCCTAGAGCAAACCAAAAGTGCGGGTCGTGTTCAATTGCTTTATTAAAGAGATCTTCAGCTATAAACAAATCGTTATATAGTCCTAAGGTATTTTGCACGGGTTGCAATTTCTTTAAAAACTGTTGAACATTTTTAGATGGATATAAGCTTGATATAAATTCAATGCAGTAACGTAGCTGTTTAGCTTTTTTACGTATCTTGTGCTGTTCAGTTACTTCGAGTTCATTGAAATCTTTAGCATGACTCACAACTTGGTAATGTAACTTATCTAAGCTTTTTTCTATCTCCTTTTTAAATTTTCCTTTGGTACTTTGGCTATCTTCTTCTGAATAAGCAAATGCCAGTAATGCGAGTACAAGCTTGACGGTTTCTGCCGATTTGAACAGTGTAGCAAGATCTTTTAATGGCTCCTCTGAGATTGGAAGTAAAAGCTCAGGTGAACCATGTTGCACAATCATAGGTAAAATTTCAGTACGAATAGCATCTACGTCACGCGTGTTTCCAAGCTTGCGGAAAAGTGCTGCAATTTGCTCTTCCCAAGCAGGGTTTAAATCGTCTGACCATCCTGAAAAATGATGAAGTGCACTGCGTAAACGACGTAAGCTTACACGTGCCTGATGGATATGCTCAGCTTCGGCGACGTTATCGGCAATTGCAGCCATATTCGGTAAGAATTGTGCTAAACAGTTTTCAACAATTTTTTTGAGAGCTTGTTCTGCTGAAATATTCTTATCTAAACTCAAGCTTTTTGCGTGAACAGCAGGTGAAACGGCTTTTCCTAATGCGAGTAAATTACCGCGTTCGGCTTTACTTCTAACATCGAGCCATAACTCATAACGATTAATCCATTGCTGTGCAAATTGAATCAGTGTTTTAACAGCACCTTGTTTAAGCTCAAACTCAACTTCACAAATTTTACTTTGGGTGGTTGCCGTTTTTACTACACCGTCATCAAGACAGACTTCAATAGCAGTGTCATCGGCTTCAAATACATGATAAGTACGTTGTACATCTGTCTCAAACTGTAAGCTTAGCTTTTCGACTTCAGTGCCTAAAGCTTCAGTAATTAAATCTGTGACTGCTTTATTATCTTTATATAGATTAAGGTTTAGTTCGGGTTCTTGCTCGCATTTACCTAGAAAAACTTCTTCTTCAACACGGTGTAAATGACTTTGACCAGCGGCTTTAAAGGTTTGTACCCACAAATCATTTTCTTTACGTAAACGTAGGGCCATACCATTTTTTGCGAGTAGACGGTCTGGTGTATCGTAATATTTGGCCTGCAAGTGAATATGCTGTGCTTTATGCTTTTTCAAATACTGCTGAACAGTTTTTTTCTTCGATTCAGGTAACTGAAACTTAAGCTCAACTTCAACCATAACGGATCTCCCTGAATCAGGTATTTAAACTATCTTGAATAAGTATAATAGCTTAGTGCTAAAAATAATGTTTTTGATAGAGAAAGTTACAATCAAACCTATGACGCTACACTTTGTTTTAGGTGTACAATCAGGTGACGTTTTGATCAAATAAAAATCAGGAAGATGATCGTGAATGCACCAGTAAACTTCAACCATGAAGCTCAGCTAGAGTTTGAATTACCGATTAAAAACTATCAGGAATTTTATCGCTTTTATTTAACTGAACACCGTAACATTATGAGCAGACGCCTACATGTGGTGGGTAGTAGCATTGGGATATACTTTTTTTCAAAAGCCATTCGTAAGAAACAGGCCAAATACGCACTTTATGGTTTAGTGTCTGGCTATGCATGTGCATGGGTTGGACATTTTGTATTTGAAAAAAATAAGCCTGCCAGTTTTAAACAGCCTCTTTATAGCTTTATTTCTGATTGGCGAATGCTGTCTGATGTGGCGACTGGTCGATTAAGTTTGATTGACCGGAAGCACGATAAAATTCCGAGTTAATTTTTTATTCCTATTTTAATATACCGATTGGTACTGTTAAGCCTATATCAATCGGTACTTATGATGTCCTATAAATCCGTTATACTAGCGTAGTTTTTAAAAGCGAGAGTAGAGTATGCGCGGTTTATATCTCATTACCAATGATGACCCAATCCAATTATTATTAGAAAAACTAGAGGTCGCGCTCGCAACTCGTCAGATCGCAATTTTACAGTACCGCCGTAAAAAAATAGAAAAAACTGACCAGCCTGCTGAAGTTGAACAGATTAAGATATTGTGTGAAAAATATCAGGTTCCTTTTGTCATTAATGATGACTTACAACTGGCCGCTCAGTTTGGTTTAGGTGTGCATTTAGGGCAAAGTGACGGTGAAATCACAGATGCAAAATCGAAACTTCCTGAAGGCGTCATTATTGGCCGTACTTGCCTCAACTCTTTAGATCTTGCTCGAAAAGCAATTGCCGATGGCGCAACCTATGTTGCCTTTGGTGCTGTGTATGCAACTGCCACAAAACCAGAAGCAGGTAATGTAGGTATTGAAGTCATTAAGCAAGCAGCAGCTCAATATGATTTACCAATTTGTGCGATTGGTGGTTTAACTGTTGAAAACTCAAAACCTGTGATTGAGGCTGGAGCTGACCTCTGCGCAGTCATTAGTGATATATTAGGTCGATCAACTGCTGAAATTCCTGCCCGTGTAAAAGCGTGGGCACAATTATTTTCTTAAGCTTTCAAAATTATTTTTTAGATATTTAAGACGAGCATTTCCATGAGTTTATCTCCAAAGCAAGAACAGTTATTTAAACAAGCCAGCAAACACATTCCTGGTGGTGTGAACTCTCCGGTACGTGCCTTTAATGGCGTTGGAGGAACACCAGTTTTCATCGAGAAAGCTAAAGGTGCTTATTTGTGGGATGTCGATGGTAAGCGCTATGTTGACTATGTTGGTTCTTGGGGACCAATGATTTTGGGCCATGCTCATCCAGAAATTATTAAAGCGGTACAAACAGCAGCAGAAGATGGTTTAAGTTTTGGTGCACCAACCGTACATGAAACGACTTTGGCAGATATTATCTGTGAAATCATGCCATCCATTGAATTGGTACGTATGACCAACTCTGGTACAGAAGCGACCATGACCGCTATTCGTTTAGCGCGTGGTTATACTGGCCGTGACAAAATCGTGAAGTTTGAGGGTTGTTACCACGGTCACTCTGACTCACTTTTAGTAAAAGCGGGTTCGGGTTTACTTACTTTAGGCGAGGGTGAGCCAACTTCAAAAGGTGTTCCAGTCGATTTTGCTAAACATACTTTAACGCTGCCTTATAATGATATTGCTGCATTAAAAGAGTGTTTTGCCAAATTCGGTCATGAAATTGCGGGCGTCATTATTGAACCTGTTGCGGGTAACATGAACATGGTGAAACCAATTGACGGTTTCTTACAAGCCATTCGTGATGTGTGTGATGAATATAAATCTGTATTTATTATTGATGAAGTAATGACAGGTTTCCGCGTTGCTTTAGGTGGTGCTCAGTCAGTTTATAACGTTAAACCTGACTTAACGACTTTGGGTAAAATTATTGGTGCGGGCTTACCTGTAGGTGCGTTTGGCGGTAAGCGTGAAATCATGGAATGCATCGCACCTTTAGGTGGTGTATACCAAGCGGGAACTTTATCTGGTAACCCACTTGCTATGCGTGCGGGTATCGAGATGTTTAAACATTTACGTCAACCTGACTTTTACAGCAAGTTATCTGCTCAACTTGAAAAGTTACTTGCGGGTTTACAAGCCGCGGCTGATGAAGCAGGTATTCCATTTAAAACTCAGCAAGCGGGCGCAATGTTTGGTCTTTACTTTACCGATCAAGAAGATATTACAAGCTTTGACTCAATGTTGGCATGTGATATAGAAGCTTTCAAAAAGTTCTTCCATGGTATGTTAAAGCGCGGTGTAAACTTGGCACCGTCAGCATTTGAAGCAGGCTTTATTTCATCTGCTCATTCTGATGAAGATATCGAATATACGATTCAGGCTGCAAAAGAAACATTTGCCGAAATGAAGTAAGCAAAAAAGCCCGTGTTAAACGGGCTTTTTAATTTGAGCTATTTTTATATTTGTAGAGAACAATGTTTTATCCCTTACCTCGAAAAATCCAGTTAGCCCCAAGTACTTCAAATTGGCCTATTGAATCTAAGCATAGCATCTTGCTCATGGTTGGATTAAATGAACTTGAAAATGCCCCTGACTGGATAAATCAGCCTTTAGCCGATCATTTAGAATTACTAAGCAAAAGAGCACAGGCACTCGAAATTCCAGTCATGATGATTCAGTCATCTCAACTTCAACAGGTCATGTTACAGCTTGGGCAACAATTGTCATCAAACACTCAAGCACAAGTGATAATAGCTGGAAATTTATCCCCGTTGTTTAAGCAAGTGATGCAGCTTGTTTTATCCATTACAGATTATGTAGCTGTTGTAAATGATGCGATCTTGGCAGGTAGTTTAGAGCAGCATATACAATGGATTGAAAAAATCAGTTTTGACTCCATTCAACATATAAACACACAGGCTTTAGTGCGCTTATGGTCTTTAAGTGCGCCATCGTCACAGGTGTTGTCCGATAAAGGAATTTTATTGGCAGTTGCTGAGCAGGTGGGGCGGCATCCAATGGAAATTCATCCTGAAATAGATTTAAGAAACTATGGTTTAGATGCTGTAGGAGTCAATTATCTGGTGGAGTTATGGCGTGCGAACGGTGCGAGTCTAAGTGCTGAAGAGCTGATGCAAACACCTAGCTTGCAACATATTATGCAGTTATTGAAGCACTAATCGGCTTTAGCCATAAACTGAATCATAATATTTGCAAATTCTGTCGTTAATTTACCCGAACGGCATTGTAATTCGGACGTAAGCTTTTTATTATTGCCCGCTTGTTTTTCATCTTGCCTTGGGAATACAACTTTGAGTGATTTTCTAAGTGAACATCTGATCTATCGTGATGATGATTTTATGGTGATTCATAAACCTTCGGACATTTTGAGTGTGCCAGGGAAAGGTGATTTACATGACAGCGTTTTGACAAGACTGGTGGCAATTGAACCACGAACTTTGCTCATCCATCGCCTTGACCGCGATACCTCGGGTATTTTGGTTTTTGGGTTATCTAAGCGTGGACAAAGTGCGATTGCACGCCAATTTCAAGACCGTCAAACCTCGAAAATATATGAAGCGTTAGTCGCAGGCCACCTAGACGGTGAAGGGACAGTCGATATTCCAGTAGTCTATGACCCGAGTCGACCACCGTTGCATATTGTCGATGCTTCTCATAACAAACCTGCTTTAACACACTGGCAGGCGATTGAACATTTCCAGATTCAGGGACAACCGGTTACGCGTGTCAAATTAACACCGATTACCGGGCGTTCTCATCAACTCCGTGTACACATGCAATATCTGGGACATCCGATTGTAGGTGATACATTGTATGCAACACCGGAACAATTACTTGTTCCTCGTCTGTGCTTGCATGCTAAACAGTTAAGCTTTAATCACCCTGTGACAGGGGAATCATTAACGTTTAACTGTCCTGTACCGTTTTAATGTAAAAACTTTCAATGAGTAATTTTTGTAGCGAAACAATTTAATTGGTTTCTGCTGCAAAATTTTGCTTTAAAGACTACATAAAAAGATGCAAAAATAAGCTAATTTGCATCGTACAATATGTAGTGCGAACTTGAGAAAAAGGTGGAAAAATTGCAGCAGTATGCTATTGGTCAACGTTGGCTATCAGATACAGAGACTGAGCTCGGTTTAGGCGTTCTTATTGATGTAGATGAAAGATCTGTCAGCATTTTATTCCCCAAAAGTGATGAAACGCGTGTCTATGCACGTAACAATGCGCCGTTGTCTCGCATCATCTTCAACAAAAATGATGAAGTTCAAGATCAAGAAGGCCAGAAGTGGATTGTTGAGACTGTTGAAGACCGCCATGGTGTTTTGCGTTATAACGTTGTTCGTACTTTAGAAAATGGCGAACAAGAACGTAAAGCGCTCAATGAAACTCGTATTGGTGCACAAATTCAGTTATCAAAACCCTTAGATCGTTTACTGGCAAGCCAGATCGATTATAAAGAATGGTATGACCTACGCATTGAAGCCATGCTCATGCAATCGCAAATGCAAACCAGTCCTTTACGTGGCTTGGTTGGTGCGCGTGTAGGTTTAATCCCACATCAACTCTATATTGCACATGAAGTCGGTAAACGTTTCGCACCACGTGTTTTACTTGCCGATGAAGTAGGTTTAGGTAAAACAATTGAAGCTGGTTTAATTATCCACCAACAGCTTAAAACTGGCCGCTCTGAACGTATCCTCATTTTAGTCCCTGATTCATTACAATATCAGTGGATGATTGAAATGCGTCGCCGTTTCAACTTGCAATTTTCTCTGTTCGATTTAACCCGTACTGCGTCTATTAAAGAACATGATCCAGAGCTTAACCCGTTCTTGACTGAGCAATGCATTATTGCCAGCGTAGACTTGATGGTTGACCATGACGACTTGCGTGAGCAAGCATTAGAAGCTGGTTTCGATTTGCTTGTAGTCGATGAAGCGCATCACTTAATGTGGAGTGAAGAAGAAGGCGGCAACGATCGTTACGACTTGGTTGAAGAGCTTGCTGAAAACACGGCTGGTGTATTGTTGCTTACAGCAACACCTGAACAGCTTGGTGTAGAAAGTCACTTTGCACGCTTACGTTTGTTAGACCCTCAGCGTTTTAGCAGTTTAGAACGTTTCTTAGATGAAGAAGCGCAATATCAGCAAACTGCTCAAGTTGCAGAAGTACTTATGTCGGATGAACCTTTAACTCAAGAGCATTTAACTGCTTTAGAAGGTTTGTTGGGTCATTCAATTGAAGATCAGCCTGAGCAACGTTTCAGAGCGATTCATGAGTTGTTAGATCGTCACGGTACAGGTCGTATTTTATTCCGTAATACGCGTGAAGCGATTCAAGGCTTCCCAGGCCGTGATTGTCAACCAGCACCTTTGCCAGCGCCAGAAGATTGGTCAAAAGACGGTAAATTACGTGAGCAAATGTGGCCAGAAGAAGCACAACTTGATGGTTCATGGATGCAAAATGACCCACGTGTGCCATGGTTAATGGAAATCTTGCGTAAAGAACTTAAGCACAAAAAAGTTCTTTTAATTGCTCGTAGTGGTCCTGTTGTTGAATCTTTAGAAAGTGTACTTCGTTTGCATGCTGGTATTCGTACTGCAATGTTCCATGAAGGCATGAGTCTACTTGAGCGTGACCAAGCGGCTGCTTACTTTGCAGAAGAAAGCTATGGTGCTCAAATTCTACTATGTTCTGAAATTGGTTCAGAAGGCCGTAACTTCCAGTTTGCAAGTGATCTGATTTTATTTGATTTGCCTGCAAACCCTGATGTTTTAGAACAACGTATCGGTCGTTTAGACCGTATTGGTCAAGAAAACCGTATCCAAATTCATGTACCTTACTTAATGGGCACTGCTCAAGAGCGTATGTTCCGTTGGTACAACGAAGCGTTGAATATTTTCAGCAATATTTCTCCGACAGCTCAAACGCTGCAAGAAAACTTTATTGTTGAATTAAAAGACTGCTTACTTTCAGACCAAGGTCAAACCTTTGAAGATTTACTCGAAGAAGTAAATGTTCAACGTCAAGCTTTAGAAACAGAGTTACAAGCTGGTCGAGACCGCTTGCTTGAATACAACTCATGTCGTCCTATCGTTGCACAAGAAATTGTTCAAGCTTTAGAAGACTACGATGACAACACAACATTACCTATGTTTGTGAAGCGTTTTATGTCTTCAACTAATATTGATTTTGATGAGCAAAGTAACGGTACTGTTATTATTCGTCCGACAGACCAAATGCAAGTGCAAGGTTTGGCATTAGACGAAGAAGGCATGACTGCGACGTTCTATCGTGATCAGGCGCAAATGCGTGAAGATGCTCAATATCTGACTTTAGAACATCCGTTCATTGAAAGTGTCATGGAAATGATCCGTACACAATCATTTGGCAGTACTAATGTTGCTGTTCTTAAGTCAAACGCATTAAAGCAAGGTTCTGTATTACTTGAAGTTTGGTTTAAAGTTGATGTAGTTGCACCAAAATCTTTGAACTTGCCATCAAGCTTACCGAAACAGCTCATTCGCGTGTTGTTAAGTGAAAATGGTCAGGACTTATCTGAAAAGATTGATCCAACCATTTTAAAACCATATTTGCATCATTTAGATGGCAATAGCTGTCGCCAAGTCGTTAAAGCTCGCCGTGAAGTGATTGAAGAGCGCTATAGACAAGCGCTTGATATTGCTAAAGTCGGCTTGCCACAGCTTCAACAGCAGGCAAAAGAGCATTATGGTAATAAATGGCAATACGAGATTGACCGTTTAACGTATTTGAAACAGTTCAACCCAAGTATTCGTCAAGACGAAATTGAGCGCTTACAGAAGTTGCAAAAAGAAGGCTTGAGCTTACTCGATGGCTTAACAGTAACTCCGGAAGCAATTCAGGTACTTGTTGTTGTTAAACCATAAACCATAAATCATAAGTCATAAAAAAGCGCCTTTAAGGCGCTTTTTTATTGAATAAATTTTAATTAAATCATTCTGGCATCTTTCAATTCTAATTTTAAATAGGCATAAAAGATTGGGGCTGCAATCAGGCCACCTAAACCAAAAATTGACTCAAAAATTAACATTGCCAATAAAATTTCCCATGCATTGGCATTAATTTTATGTCCAATAATTTTGGCATTAATAAAATATTCTAACTTATGTACTAATACGAGATAGAGCAGAGCAACACCTGCTAAACCCAGTGAAACCGTAAGCGCAGCAATAAAGGTAAGCGTATTTGAAATTAAGTTGCCTAAAATCGGAATTAAACCAAACAAGAAAGTAAGAATAGTTAATGTTTTAGCAAAAGGCAGATGAACACCCCAAATCGGCAATATTACAAACGCAAATAATATAAAGAGCAGCGTATTAATTGCCGAAATTTTAATTTGGGCAAAAACGACATTTCTAAAAGAAATTGATAACTTTTGAATACGTTGAATGAGTAAAGACTTAAATACAGGCTGTGGTGTACGACGGTGAAAGCCATGAATCGCCACCAAAATACCAATAATGAGGCCCATAATCATCGTTACAAAGTTATGTAAGATATCGGAACTGGCATTTTTTAATGTCGTCACGTTATCTTTCATAAACGCAAAAATTTCATCTTTTAGTTCTGTAACACTATCTGGAATATAACCTGGAAGATATTTGCCAATTTCAGTTTGTAAGTGTAATAGCGTTTGATCAACTTTATTGTTGATATTATGGATACCTACACCTTTTAAGTCATAAACGACAAAGCTAATTAAACTTGTAATGAAAAAGGCGATGAGTGAAACCGTGATAATACTCAGTAAAATACTAATAAAAATGCGGGCTCTTTGACCATCAATATAACGTTCAACAATAGAGCTTAAACTAATAATAATTTCATAAATGAGAAAGCCAGCAAAAAAGCTTGCTAAGAGATGCAAGGGGATAACCGAAAGCAAAAAAATGCCCATCAGAATATAGCTTGCAATCAGGCTTTGACGATTACTCAAACTTTGCATGTGAATCCCTAAATATCGTGGGGAAATATGGGTATATATTGCTAGAATAATAATTACTTATACTCTTGCATGTTGGTTGCTTCAATCTGTGAATTATATTTTTATCAAGAAATAAGTATGTCTGTATAAAAAATGGCTTGTACAATTACAAACCATTTTGTGCTGATCTTATCGTATCTTTGCTTCGTCTAGATGACGAGCACCTTCTAAAATCATTCTGATCATGATCATGGTTTGTTCAGCGACTTCCGCACGTTGATGAACTGGAAGATCAATCACCTTAGCACCCATATGAAATACAAGTTGCGTAATTGCTTTTGCAACAAGCTCAGGATGATATAGGTGATTGTTATTTAAACGCTCTAGACGGATTAAATCTTCTTGTAGTTCTTGTTGGAAGAAATTGAGTTGGCGGTCTACCGCAGCTTTATAAGAAGCTGAACCTGTAAAGCCTTCGCGTAACAATAGACTTAAATTACCTTCGTCTGCATCAAGCTGTTGAAGAAAAATTTCTACAGAACTACGAATAATGCTGTCTTGGAAAGAGGCACGTAAACGAGCCTGACGAATAATTTTACGTAATACGATACCTGCGCGGTCAATCAGTGAAATGGCTAATTCATCAATATCTTTAAAGTGACGATAAAAGCTATTTGGTGCAATACCAGCTTCCCGTGCGACTTCACGTAAACTTAATGAGGCGATACTTTTTTGAGGACCGATCAGGTTAAGAGCGGCCTGAAAAAGTTCGTCTTTCGTAATCGTCGCTTTTCTTCCAACAGAACGCGTTGCTGTTTTTATTTCAATGACATCTTGTGAAGAGGCTGTGTCATTTTGGCTCTGAGAAAGTGAGGTTTGGGTCATGCTTTTCAATATGTTCTTAAACTGTCTGGATTATAGCGTTAGACAGGTAACTTGTGAAATTGTAATTAAAAGTACGGGTGTATATACAAATATATATACATGTGTATAATAATTAAAAAAGAGCGACAGAGCCCTCAGTTATGCAAGCAATCGAAAAGAGAAATTCTCTATTCAATTCATTAACACAAGCTGTATTTGATAAAAATATAGCGAGTTTCTGGCTACAAAAAATAAATCCTTTATGGTCTGTACAGCACGGACTAGTTCAAATTGTAAAAAAAGAATTCGTGGCTCATGACACTGTGAGCCTTACTCTAAAATGCAACCGTTTGGTCAAAACGGGCGCAGCAGGTCAGCATCATCCTGTTATTGTTGAAATTGCTGGCCGCCGTTACGAACGTACTTATAGCTTGACGCAAATCGATGCTGAGCACTTACGTTTAACAGTTAAAAAAGTTGCTGACGGTATTGTCAGTAACTGGTTTATTGCTGAAAGTAAAATTGGAGATATTTTTGAGCTTGGTCAACCTTATGGTGACATGCAACAAAATATTCAGACACCGAAATTAATTATGTTGGCTGCAGGCAGTGGTATTACACCAATGTTGAGTTTAATTACAGCAATTAAGCAAAGCCAGCAGTTAGAAAAAGTACAGGTTCAGCTTTTATATTGGGTAAAACAGCGCTCTGATGCTGCTTTTACAGAATATTTTGAGCAAGTGGCTGAACAAAACCCAAACTTTAGCTATCAGGTGTTCTATACACAAGAAACACCAAATGATGAGCGTTTAAATGCTGAACATATTGCGTTAGTTGATGATATTGAAAACAGCACAATCTATGCGTGTGGTCCATCGGGTTTTGTTGCCACTGTTGAAGAGCTTTTTGAACAAGCACCAGCCGTACTGACTGAAGCTTTTAGTTTAACTAATGAAAGTTCTGCAGATGATGTTGGTTATGTAAATGTCACATTAACCCAGTCTAATAAAGTGATTGCAATTCCTAAGGGACAATCGATTTTGGTGAGCCTTGAGCATGAAGGGCTTAAGCCAACACATGGTTGTCGTATGGGAATTTGCAATAAATGTGTTTGTAGTAAAGCGCAAGGTTCTACCCGTAATTTGCTAAACGGTAGTCAAAATACTGAACCAAGCCAGTTACTTAAGATTTGTGTCAACTCAGCACAATCCGATCTAGTTATTGATCTTTAAGAGAGAACTCTGATGAATATGCCAGTGAAAGTCGAATATTTTAAAAATCCTAAAAATCGCGATTTGACTCCAGCAGAGCTTGAAGCATTTGCAAAAGAGCTTGATCAGATCAAACAAGAAGTATTGGATGATTTGGGTGAAAAAGACGCTAAATATATTCGCCGTGTCTATGCCGCAGTTCGTTACAGTGGTCTTTTAGGTCGTGCTTGTCTATTTGCTGGATGGTTTCCGCCAGCATGGGTTTTAGGTACAGGTCTATTAGGTTTCTCTAAAATTATGGAGAACATGGAACTTGGTCATAACGTGATGCACGGTCAATATGACTGGATGAACGACCCTAAGTTTAATGGTCAAACTTATGAGTGGGACACAGTAGGTACATCTGATAACTGGCGCCAAACGCATAACTATAAGCATCATACCTATACCAATATTAAAGGTGTTGATGATGACATTGGGTATGGCTTGCTCCGTTTATTCCCAGAGCAACGTTGGAAACCAGGTTTTTTACTCCAACCTGTTTATAGCATTCCGTTTTGTTTATTGTTCCAGTGGGGCGTAGCAATTCAGAATCTTGAAATTGGTCGTGTTCTTTACAAACGTAAGACTAAAGCCAAATTTTTAGAAGAGTTAAAACCAGTTAATAAAAAAATTGGTAAACAACTTTTTAAAGACTATGTGTTCTTCCCATTAATTGCAGGGCCCGCAGCGTTGCCTGTATTTACTGGAAACCTAGTTGCAAATGGTCTGCGTAATATGTGGACATTTACGATTATTTTCTGTGGTCACTTTACAAAAGATGCAGAGGTATTTCCAAAGTCTGTTTTACAAGAAGAAAGCCGTGGACACTGGTATATGCGCCAAATTCGTGGTTCTTCAAACCTAAAAGGTTCAGAAGCATTACATATTTTAAGTGGACATTTGAGCCATCAGATTGAACATCATTTATTTCCTGATGTTCCAGCACGCCGTTATCGTCAAATGGCTCCAAAAGTTGAGGCTGTATGTGAAAAATATGGTATTAATTATAACAATGCGAGTCTGGTGAAACAGTTTGGACAGGTTGTAGGTCGTATCTTTAAATATGCTTTACCTTTTAAAAAATAAGTCAAAAAAGCCCTGAAATTTCAGGGCTTTTTTTATTTCTTTTTAGAAATCCACATTGTAATGACCGCATGAAATACTTTGTCTTTATGAGTATCGTAAACATCTACACTTACTAAATATTCTCCTGCTTTTTCCCAGTCATAATCAGCTTGTACAGGCGTCGCAATAGCGATGAGATCTGTTTCTGCCTTTTTTAAATATTCAACAGTCATACCTTTGGGAATCCAGCGGTGTGTGGAAGGGACGGTAACTTCTGTCATAGTCCCACCTGCGAGTTCTGCCATATTGCACATGGCAATTGCGTGGACTGTCCCAATGTGGTTAAGGACAGAGCGCTTCTTCTTAATAGAAATTTCGCAATAGTTCGGTTTTAACTCAATAAAAAGAGGGGAAATGCTACCGAAATAAGGCGCTTTTAGACATAGCATACGAGAGAATGTCCACTTTCCTTTAGGAAAAGCAGTCACTTTTTTCCAAAGTTCTAAGGTGGTTGCCATGATTTTCACTTCCTATAATTTTAAATACAGAATATTCTTCTGTTAAAGAATATAGTTCTGTTTACAAATAGACGTCAAGTCATTCAAAATATCTCCGATGACTGGTTAGAGAATACAAAATGGTATCTGCTCAAAACTTATTAGAACGTTTGTATCCCGGAAGAAGGGCTGCTTTAAAACGACAAATATTGTTAGATGCTTTAATATGTTTTTTAGAGCATGGCATAGAAACGACCAGTATCGAAATGATTCGTGCCAAATCAGAAACGAGTGTTGGAGCGATTTATCATCATTTTAAAAATAAAGAGGGTATCGTCGCGGCATTATTTTTTTCAGCTTTAGATGACCAAACGGTTCTAAGAGATGAATACTTAAAACAGGCCAAAACGCTACAAGACGTGGTATTTTCTTTAATTCATAGTTATGTGGACTGGGTAAGTGAGCAGCCTGAATTTGCAAGATTTTTAAATTCAGCACGTTTTAACATGATGAAAGGTGAAGAACACCAGCAGCTCGTCCAAAGAAATAAGAACAGAAACCAAAATATATTTAGCCAGATTGCAAATTTTGAAGAATTTAAAGCATTAAGTTTAATTCCAAATGAGCTTTTGCTTTCATTGGTGATTGGTTCTACAGAGAGCTATTGTCGTGCGTGGTTATCACAACGTGTAAAATCCAACCCTAAAGTTTACAAAGATGTGTTAGCTAAAGCAGCGTGGAGTTCATTGCAGGATTTGCGTTTAAAACCTTAATATTTAGCAATAAAAAACCGCATTCTTTATGCGGTTTTTTAGTTTGAAAGATAAATTATTTAAACTGGATTGAACCGTTTGCATTTACGGTAATTTTAGACTCACCAGCAGCCATGTCTTGAGCCGGTGCAGCTTCTGCCATAGCAAACTTAGCCATGCTGGCACGCATTACGGGTTGAGGGAAATAGTTGTTAGTGTTCAAGTTTAAATTGACCAATGTATATTGGTTTTTATTCCATGCTTGAGTCAACATTTGAGCACGTTGTTGGAAGTTTTTAGATGCTTCAACCATCAACTCATTTTCAACTTTTTTACGTTGTTCGTCAGAAACCGTAAAATTAATCGATTGAGTTTGGAAGTTTTGCTGCAATTCGTTCACTAACTGGCTAGCGGCTTTAAAATCTTTACTTTCAAGACGAATTTCTGCACGACCACGCCATTCTTTTAACTTATTGCTATCGTTATCGTAAATTGGATAAGTGCTTTGAGCACCAGTTTCCACTTTTACTTGCGGGTATTTACGGGAAGTTGCAAGCGCTTGATTCATTAACTGGTTAATCTGATTTGAAAGTTCAGCAGGCTGCTTGTTACTTTTTTCAATATACAAAGTGGCATGCATTTCATCGTTAGATACCTGACGAGAAGCTTCAGCTTGTACATTTACAATATTGTAGTGAAGGGCATTATCATCTTGGGCAAAAACCATAGGGCTGAGTACCGTACCAAGTAGAAGAGTAGATATTGCTAAAGTACGCATAAATTTATCCTTTAAAAATTAATATAAATTTAATTTTTTTCATTAAGAAATGTTAAACATAAGTTATGCATAACTTTGGCAGATTTTGTGGGGTATTTGTAATATTTAAATCAATTTTTTTAATTTTTGGTAAGAATAAAAACTATAAAAAATAAAAGCTTAAAATTAAAGTGTTTCAATGTAACTTAAAGAATCAAACTAATATAAAAAAAGAATATTTTCTTTAGGTTGTCACATAGTATGATGATAATTCATCATAACTATTGGGATAATACATATTTTCAATAAGATTAGATGAGTAAAGTACACAAAAGACGTTTTTTTTCTTGCAAAATTAGGTATCATCGCGCTCCTAGTTACAAGATATAAAATATGTGTCTTCGCTAGTTCTATAAAGCACCGAGTCAAAGGACCAAAAGTCACCAGACTTATTTCTTTCTACCCTTATCAGAGATGGTAATCCGATATGAGCGTTACTTCTGTCAACCCTGCCGACAATGCTACCAACGAATATTATTTGACTCGCCAAAGTCAGATGGAATCGAATGTTCGTAGCTATCCACGTAAATTACCGTTAGCGATAGCGAAAGCACAAGGCTGCTGGGTTACTGATGTTGAAGGTACACAGTACCTTGATTGTTTAGCTGGGGCAGGTACATTGGCTTTAGGTCATAATCATCCTGCGGTGATTCAAAGTATTCAAGACACATTGGCAAGTGGTTTGCCATTGCATACTTTAGACTTAACCACACCTTTAAAAGATGCGTTTACTGAAGCGTTGTTAGCATATTTACCAGGCGGTAAAGAAGAGTACTGCTTACAGTTCTGTGGTCCTGCTGGTGCAGACGCGACTGAAGCAGCGGTTAAACTTGCTAAGACTTACACTGGTCGTAGTTCAGTAATCAGTTTTTCTGGTGGTTATCATGGTATGACCCATGGTTCACTGGCAATGACTGGTAACTTAAGTGCGAAAAACTCGGTTAACGGTTTAATGCCAGGCGTACAATTCATGCCATATCCGCATGAATATCGCTGCCCACTTGGTTTGGGTGGTGAAGCTGGTGTTGATGCTTTAACTTACTATTTTGAAAACTTTATTGAAGATGTTGAAAGCGGTGTAACAAAACCTGCTGCTGTAATTCTTGAAGCAATTCAAGGTGAAGGCGGTGTTGTTACTGCTCCAGTAAAATGGTTGCAAAAAATCCGTGAAGTGACTGAAAAGCACAACATCGTTTTAATTTTAGACGAAGTTCAAGCTGGCTTTGCACGTTCAGGCAAAATGTTTGCGTTTGAACATGCAGGTATTGAACCTGATGTTGTTGTAATGTCTAAAGCAGTAGGTGGTGGTTTACCACTTGCAGTATTAGGTATTAAACGTAAATTTGATGCTTGGCAGCCTGCTGGTCACACCGGTACTTTCCGTGGTAACCAACTTGCTATGGGTACAGGCCTTGTCGTACTAAAAACGATTAGCGAACAAAATCTTGCTCAAAATGCGCAAGAACGTGGTGACTTCCTACAAGCTGAATTGAAAAAATTAGCTACTGAATTCCCATGTATCGGTAATGTACGTGGCCGCGGTTTAATGATTGGTGTTGAAATCGTTGACGAGCGTAAACCTGCTGACCGTATCGGTTCTCATCCTGCTGACTCTCAGTTAGCGGCTGCGATCCAGACTGCTTGCTTTAACAACAAGTTATTGCTTGAAAAAGGTGGTCGTAACGGTACAGTAATTCGTTTACTTTGCCCACTTATCATTACTCAAGAAGAGTGTGTGGAAGTAATTGCCCGCTTTAAGAAAGCAATTGCAGAAGCATTGGTTGCAGTACGAGGCGCGTAAGAATGGTGGATTTTGCAGAACATCGTAAAGCGTTACTCTGCAATGATGCACAATCCATTGCTGACTATGAGTCAGCAATGGGCGAAGCGGTAAAAGCCGTTTCAGCATGGTTGCAAAATGAAAAAATGTACACAGGCGGTAGCATCAAAGAATTGCGTTCAGCAATTTCTTTCCAGCCTTCAAAAGAAGGTATGGGTGTACAAGAATCACTTCAACGTATGATTGAGCTTTTCTTAAATAAAAGCTTGAAAGTACACCATCCACATTCATTAGCGCATTTACACTGCCCAACTATGGTGATGAGCCAGATTGCGGAAGTGTTAATCAATGCAACTAACCAGTCTATGGACTCATGGGATCAAAGCCCGGCAGGTTCATTAATGGAAGTTCAGTTGATTGATTGGTTGCGTCAAAAAGTAGGTTATGGTTCTGGTCAGGCAGGTGTATTCACTTCTGGCGGTACTCAATCTAACTTGATGGGTGTTTTGCTTGCTCGTGACTGGTGCATCTCGAAAAACTGGAAAGACGAAAATGGTAATCCATGGTCTGTACAGCGTGATGGTATTCCAGCTGAAGCAATGAAAAACGTCAAAGTTATTTGTTCTGAAAATGCGCATTTCTCTGTGCAAAAGAACATGGCAATGATGGGCATGGGCTTCCAGTCAGTTGTGACTGTTCCTGTGAATGAAAATGCTCAGATGGATGTTGATGCTCTCGAAAAAACGATGGCGCATCTTCAAGCTGAAGGCAAAGTTGTTGCTTGTGTTGTTGCGACAGCCGGTACAACTGATGCTGGTGCAATTGATCCATTGAAGAAAATTCGTGAAATCACAACGAAATATGGTTCATGGATGCACATCGATGCTGCGTGGGGCGGTGCACTGATTTTGTCAAATGACTATCGTGCAATGCTTGATGGTATTGAGTTGTCTGACTCGATTACCCTCGACTTCCATAAGCATTACTTCCAAAGCATTAGCTGTGGCGCGTTCTTGTTGAAAGACGAAGCGAACTATCGTTTCATGCATTATGAAGCTGAATACTTGAACTCTGCTTATGACGAAGAACATGGTGTACCAAACCTTGTATCTAAGTCATTACAAACGACTCGTCGTTTTGATGCATTAAAATTGTGGATGACAATTGAATCACTAGGTGAAGACCTATATGGTTCAATGATTGACCATGGTGTAAAACTGACTCGTGAAGTTGCAGATTACATCAAGGCAACTGAAGGTTTAGAACTTTTAGTTGAACCACAATTTGCTTCGGTATTGTTCCGTGTTGTGCCACAAGGCTACCCAGTTGAGTTTATCGATAGCTTGAACCAAAACGTAGCAGACGAATTGTTTGCACGTGGCGAAGCAAATATCGGTGTAACAAAAGTGGGTGATGTACAGTCATTGAAAATGACAACATTAAGCCCTGTTGTGACATTTGAAAATGTTAAAAACCTTTTAGGTCAAGTATTGGCTGAAGCTGACCGCATTAAAGATGCAATTGCTTCTGGTAACTATGTACCACCAATCGACTAATTGAGTTGATAACAAAAAAAGCTCGGTTTATTGCCGGGCTTTTTTATTACATATTATTTTTATTTAAAGTGTGCATCACAAGAGATTGATATGCACAAAACATGCATATTTTCAAAAAACAAAAATAATTATGCATGATTTATGGGGAGCAAATTTCTTATTGTATTGGTATGTTACCGATATTTTGGGTCGCATTGATATATCAATATCGTACTTACTTTAAATAATCCCGCTTTAACTGAAAAAAGTAAGTGGCTGTAATTACAATTAAGACAAGGAAGAAGAAATGCAACAAGCGAATATGCTCAATGAATTTAAACTCATTATTGGCGGTCAACTTTGTTCAGGTGAGCAAGGTGAACTAGAAATTCTAAACCCTGCTACTGGCTTAACTGCTGCACGTTGTGCAAAAGCATCAGTTGCACAGGTCAATCAGGCAGTGAGTGCAGCTAAACAGGCATCTAAAGCTTGGCAACAAGTCTCCCACGAAGAGCGTAAGTCAATCTTAAACAAGATTGCAGATGGCATTGAAAAGCACGCTGAAATGCTTGCAGAGTTGGTTGTACTTGAACAAGGTAAGCCACTCGCACTTGCGCAAATGGAAGTGCAGGGTGCAATTGGTTGGACGCGGTATGCGGCTGCTATGGATTTACCTGTAGAAGTCATTGAAGACAGTGAAACTAAGCGTATTGAGCGCCATCGCCAACCATTAGGTGTAGTGGCTTCAATTACACCATGGAACTGGCCACTCATGATTGCGGTTTGGCATATCATGCCTGCTTTACGCGCGGGTAACGTTGTTATTAGCAAACCTTCTGAATACACACCACTATCGACTTTACGTTTATGTGAAATCATTCAGCAAGAAGTTCCTGCTGGTGTTATTTCAATTGTGGTTGGTGCTGGTGAGATTGGCGAAGCGCTATCTTCTCATCCAGATGTACAAAAAGTCGTGTTTACGGGTTCAACTCGAACAGGCCAGCACATTATGGCTGGTGCAGCTCAGCAGTTAAAACACTTAACTTTAGAGTTGGGTGGTAATGATGCTGGTATTGTATTGTCAGATGCAAATATCGATGAAATTGCAGCCAAGATTTTTAACATGGCGTTCTTAAACGCTGGTCAAACATGTGCAGCCTTAAAGCGTCTATACGTGCATGAAAGCGAATATGAGGCTTTATCTCAAAAGTTAGCTGACATTGCCAATGCTCAAGTTGTAGGTGATGGTATGGCGTCTTCTACCACATTTGGCCCAGTACAAAACCAAATGCAATATAACAAAGTGAAAGCGCTTATTGCTGAAGCGATTGAACAAGGTGCAAAAGCACTTTCTGGACAACAACAGCTACCAGAGCAAGGCTACTTTATTGCGCCAACTATTTTGACTGAAGTTTCTGACTCTTGTCGCGTGGTGCAAGAGGAGCAGTTTGGTCCAGTATTGCCTATCTTAAAATATACAGATATCAATGATGCAATTGCTCGTGCCAATGACAGTGAGTTTGGTTTAGGTGGCTCAATTTGGTCTTCCGATATTAAAGCTGCTCAAACTTATGCTACTCAACTTCAATGCGGTACTGTTTGGATTAATACCCATGCAGAAGTCCTGCCTCATGCACCTTTTGGTGGCTGGAAAATGTCTGGTATAGGTGCCGAGTTTGGTTTGGAAGGTTTGCTTGAAAATACGATTGGGCAAACGGTTCATATCAGTAAAGTCTAAATATTAATTTTAAGGCGGATCTAGTATCCGCCTTTTATTTTCACTGATAAGGTAGGAAAGCTTGGCTTGCTTATTGGGAGTGATGATAGCTCATACTTTTAGGTTTGATTAAAAAATGATTCTGTTCTTTAATTTTTTTAAGAACAATGTAAGACTTTATGTGACCTATAAAATTATAAGAAAGTAACCTTTCAGTCACAAATTGAGAAAGCTGTTCTAAGTTTTCAGCAACAACTTTTAAAATAAAATCTGCATCACCACTAATTGAAAACGCATCTTGAATATTATCTTCGGCTTCAATCAATTCTTGAAAAGCTTGTTGTGACTTTGCCTCGTGTGTTCTTAAATTAATATGAATCATTGCCGTCACTTCCAGGCCTAGCGCCTGCTGCTGGATGCGCGCGGTATAACCTAAGATTATGCCTTTTTGCTCGAGTAACTGTCTTCTTCTAGAACATTGTGAAGCAGATAAACCGATTAAATCTCCTATTTCCTGATTGGTGAGCCGTCCATTCTTTTGTAGTGCTTGAATGATTTGCCAGTCGAACTTATCCATTGCATAAAATCCTTTTATGATACACAAATCATGTATTTTTATTAAAATGCGTTTTCATTATGCACGAAATCTAAAAGGTAGATGAAATATTATTTTTCTATGGAATAAAAATTGGTCTCAAAGGATATAGAGCAATGTTCATAGAAATCGGTGACTTTTTAAATCTTCGTTTAAAACAAATGGGTATCCAACATCTCTTTGGTGTACCTGGTGATTTTAACCTCTCATATCTAGAACAAGTTGAAGCAGACCCACAACTCGAATTTATTGGAAATTGTAATGAATTAAATGCTGCCTATGCAGCAGACGGTTATGCACGAATTAACGGTTTTTCTGCCTTGGCAACCACTTATGGTGTAGGTGACTTAAGTGCGATTAATGGTATTGCAGGTGCCTACGCAGAAAATGTACCTCTTATTCATATCTCAGGAATTCCACCGTTACATGCAGTTCAAAGGGGTACTCTCATACACCATACGCTTGTCGATGGTAACTATGACAATATTATGAACTGTATGAAAGAGTTTACAGTTGCCCAAACTCGTTTAACTCCAGCAAATGCAGCCTTTGAAATTGACCGTGTATTACGTCAGTGTTTCCTTGAACGCCGTCCTGTACACATTCAACTACCAGGCGATATTACCCACGTTAAAATTGAAGTATCTGAGCGTCCGCTCGACTTAAGCTACCCAGCTGTTGAACCTGAATTATTACAAACTGTGGTAAAAAAACTCTGTGACATTATTGAGAATGCTCAAAGCCCAGCACTTCTTATTGATAATGAAGCTTCAGTTTTTGGTGTAACGTCGCTTTTAAATGATTTATCTCAAAAATGCTCGATTCCATTTGCAGGTATGAATACTGCAAAAAATATTATGGATGAAGGCTCACCTCGTTATATCGGGACTTATGTGGGTGGGGCAAGCCAACCGCATGTGAAAAATATCATTGAGCAATCTGACTGTTTGATTGGTATTGGTGCACGTTTTACCGATGTGGGGTCAGCTGTATTTACTCATCAAATTGAAACCAAGAACTACATCGAAATTAAATCTTATGGCCTAAATATTTTTGGTCAGGATTTTCCAGGTATTGAGATTGGACAATTACTTGTTGAGCTAAATAAAAAAGTTGCGCCACGTAAATCATCAACACCTCTTCTCGAAAAACATCCTCAGAAAGTAGTTGAAGCTCCAGCTCAACAAAAACTAAGCCAAGATGTGCTTTGGAATTATATTTCAGGATTCTTAAAAGAAGATGATGTGATTATTGGTGAAGTCGGGACATCAAACTCTGCTTTGTCGGGTATAAAGCTGCCTGCTACAGCTAAATATATTGCACAGCCGCTTTGGGGTTCTATTGGTTACACATTACCAGCTTTGCTTGGTAGTTTGTTGGCTGCCCCTGAACGCCGTCAAATTTTGTTTATTGGCGATGGTTCTTTCCAGCTTACGGTACAAGAGCTTTCTACCATTATCCGTCACGGTTTAAAACCAATTATTTTCTTGTTGAACAATGGCGGCTACACCATTGAGCGCTTAATTATGGGTGAAAATGCTGCCTATAACGACGTGCAAAACTGGAAATACACTGAAATTCCAGCGGTATTTAACGGTAAAAAAGGCCATACCACTTATGTGGTTGAAACAGCAGGGCAGCTAAAGAGCGTTTTAGACAATGTTCATTTAAATGACCAGTTAACTTTTATTGAATTAAAACTACCTGCAATGGATGCACCTGTAAGTTTGAAAAAATTTGCTTCTGTGATTGCGCGTTTTGACTACGGCGATCGTGGCTACGAAATTTTAAAGGAGCGTTCCCAGCCAGTTAAATGTAAGGATGCAAGCTCGTTTTAAATAGAAGATAGGACAAGTCTTCTTAAAATTAAATGGACTCATATTAAAGCAACTTATGTCCGAAGGTCGGTTTCTGATCTTCGGATGTAGTGCTGAATAAAGGTGTACAGGAAGTGACACCAACATTGGAGATAATGTTATGGATGCAAACAATAAGCACGAGTTAAAACAAGGCTTATCCAATCGGCATATTCAACTCATCGCACTCGGAGGAGCGATCGGAACAGGGTTATTCTTAGGTCTTTCACAAACAATTAAATTGGCTGGTCCTTCAATTTTATTAGGATATGCAATTGCAGGAATTATTGCCTTTTTAATTATGCGCCATTTAGGTGAAATGGTTGTTGAAGAACCAGTGAGTGGTTCTTTTAGTTATTTTGCGAACAAGTATTGGGGCAAAATGGCTGGTTTTATGTCTGGTTGGAACTATTGGGTATTGTATGTACTAGTTAGTATGGCCGAACTGAGTGCTATTGGTACGTTTATCCAATTTTGGTGGCCCGAAATTCCGACATGGATGACTGCATTATTTTTCTTTATTTTAATTAACGGCATTAACTTGGTAAATGTCCGCTTTTTTGGGGAATCCGAGTTCTTATTTTCCTGCATTAAAATTGTTGCCATTTTAAGCATGATTGGCTTTGGTGCTTATTTATTATTTTCCGGTTCAGCAGGTCCGCAAGCAGGTGTTGCAAATTTATGGCAACACGGTGGTTTTTTCCCGCATGGTATTCATGGCTTTATTATGGCTTTGGCTGTCATTATGTTCGCATTTGGTGGCTTAGAGCTTATTGGTATTGCGGCTGCAGAAACCAAGAAACCAGAAACAACAATTCCAAAAGCAGTAAATCAAATTGTGTACCGCATCCTGATTTTTTATATCGGTGCAATTGGTATTCTTTTATGTCTTTACCCTTGGAATATGGTTGCAGAAGGTGGTAGCCCGTTTGTTTTAATTTTCCAGTCACTCAATAGTAATGGCGTGGCAAATGTTCTTAACTTTGTGGTCTTAATTGCTGCTATTTCGGTTTATAACAGCTGTATCTATTGTAATAGCCGCATGTTGCATGGTTTAGCAGAGCAGGGTAATGCTCCTGCAATTTTGAAGAAAGTGAACAGTCGTGGTATTCCAGTTCCGGCAGCGGTTGTTTCTGCATCAATCACAGCTGTATGTGTGGTAGTGAACTACTTAATTCCTGGTCAAGCGTTTCAGATCTTTATGATGTTGGTTGTGGCAGCACTTGTCATTAACTGGCTTATGATTTCAGTCACACATTTGAAATTTACCAAAGCAATGAAATTACAACGTCGCCAAACTAAGTTCCAAAGCATTATGAGTCCATGGAGTAATTATTTAACCATTAGCTTTGTATGCTTTATTCTTATTATTATGGCGATGACGCCAGATATGAGATTGGCTGTTATTTTAGGGCCTATTTGGTTGGCGGCTTTAGCTATCATGTATTTCTTGAAGTACCGTAAAAAAATGGTCGCAATGCCAGAAGTGCAATCAAACTAATAAGCTTAAATTTACAGTGATATTGCGGTTATCTGACAAAGGGCAGATAACCGTTTATCTTTTTGTCATAATATTTTCATGTTTGAGCGAAATAATTTTTCAAAATAAATATGACATGTAAAAAAATAAAAAATGGGTTAGTAAAATAATTTTGTAATCTCAATTCATTAAGTTTTTATAATTTAAGCAAAATTATCAATTTGTTGATTTGAGAGTTTGTCATATTCAAGATTAAACTTGAGTGCGAGCTACCTTGTAAAATAAGATTAAATAATTGATATAAAATAGAATTAGAAATATGACAGTCCCAATTTTAAAAATCATTAAAGCGTCATAATACTGTAACTTATTTGTCATATTTTCTATTCACAATGCAGCTATCGAAGAGCGTACAAGCACTAAACAAAAAGTGACGTACAACCTATTGCATTAATGAGAGAGAACAGAATGCGCTTAAATCCACGTCAAATCGCAATTGCGTTAGCAGTAACTGGGGCCGCTGTAACTACGACTGCAAATGCAGCTCGTGATACGATTCAAATTGCTGGTTCTTCAACTGTATTACCGTTTGCCAGCGTTGTAGCTGAAGAGTTTGGTAATACATTCCCTCAATTTAAAACTCCTGTTGTGGGTTCTGGTGGTTCTTCTGCTGGTTTAAAGCAGTTCTGTCAAGGTGTTGGTGACAACACAATCGACGTTGCAAACGCTTCTCGTAAAATTAAAAGCACTGAAATTGAAGCTTGTAACAAAGCTGGTGTAAAACAAATTCAAGAAATCAAAATTGGTTATGACGGTATCGTATTCGCGTCTAGCTCACACAAAGCAGCTTATAAATTAAAGCCTTACCATGTGTTTGCTGCTTTAGCTGCGCAGTTACCTTCAAAAGGTAAATTGGTTCCAAACCCATATACAAACTGGAACCAAATCGATAAATCACTTCCTAACGAACCTATTACGCTTGTAATTCCTGCGTCTAACCATGGTACGCGTGAAGTTTTCCAAGAGAAAATGATTGATGCTGGTTGTGAATCATACGAATACTTCAAAAACTTAGATAAAGACGCTCAGAAGAAAGCATGTTCGACTTTCCGTAAAGACGGTCGTGTAATTGAAATTGCTGGCGACTATACAGAAACTTTAGCTCGCTTAAAAACTTCTCCAAGTGCGGTAGGTGTGTTCGGTTTAAGCTTCTATGACATGAACCGTGACAAGTTACGTGTAGCATCAGTAAACAACGTACTTCCTTCTGAGAAAACTGTGTTAAACGGTACATACCCTGTATCTCGCCCATTGTTCTTCTATGTGAAAGGCGAACACTTAAAATCAGTTAAAGGTTTACCACAGTATGTAGAATACTTCCTAAGCAAAAAAGCGACTGGTAAAGGTTCTAAAGCTGAGCGTGACGGTTTAATCGCAATGTCTGATGCAGAACGCGCTAAAGTCTTGGCTGACTTTAAAGCAGGTAAAACTGTTAAATAATTTGTTTTGAATAGGGGCTGGTGATCCCAAGTGATCATCAGCCTTTTTGTCTAACACGTTTTTCCCAAATTATGACAATTGAGAAAACAGTGGAGAATACATGAATCTGCTACTTATCGGTGTGTTGTTAGCCCTTGTGGCAATTGCATATCAACTTGGGCTAAGAAAGAGCCGCCACCTAGCAGGTAAGGGAAGCAACTCGGCGACACTACATTCTCGTCCTGGTTATTATGGCGCACTGGTTGGGCTTTGGTGCGGTATCCCTGCTTTTTTAATTTTGATCATTTGGAACTTGGTTGAGCCAAGTATTTTAAATCATATTATCTTTAATAATGTTCCTGCTTCTGTCGCTGCATCTCTAGATGAAGCAGCAAGAAGTGTTCTTGTTGATCGAGTTCAATCGATTGCTTCAGGTTTTGGGGTAAGTGATCATCCGGAAGCTTATGAATTGGCTGCGGCTCAGCAATATGCAAAATTTCAAACTATTGCCTCTTTTGCCAAATTTGCCGTTGTTGTTTGTACTGCCTTACTAGGCTTGGTCTGGGCAAAGAACAAAATCAATCAAGAATATCGCGCTCGTAACCAAGTTGAACGTGCCATTAATGTTGCTTTAATCCTGTGTTCTGGTGTTGCAATTTTAACCACTATCGGCATTGTAATGTCGATGTTTGGTGAAGCAATGCACTTCTTCCATTTTGTAAGTCCAATTGACTTTTTCTTTGGAACTGAATGGAACCCAGGTTTTAGTACTTCAGGTAATGCAGAAGGTAGCTATGGTTTATTACCATTACTATGGGGTACGCTCATGGTCAGTGGTATTGCCTTATTGGTTGCCGTACCAGTTGGCTTAATGATTGCTATTTATCTAGCTGAATACGCATCTCCATGGTTACGCTCATGGGCAAAACCAACCATTGAAGTTTTAGCGGGTATTCCAACGATTGTTTATGGTGTTTTTGCCATGATGGTTATTGGTCCATTCTTTAAAGCTGTTGGTGCTCATATTGGTATCGAAATTAACGCAACCAGTGCTTTGACTGCAGGTTTCGTAATGGGAATCATGATTATCCCATTTGTTTCATCTTTGTCAGATGACATTATTACTCAAGTTCCACGTGCACTTCGTGATGGTTCACTCGGGCTTGGGGCAACCAAATCAGAAACAATCCGCCAAGTGGTTTTACCAGCAGCTTTACCGGGTATTACTGGGGCATTTTTATTGGCTGTATCGCGTGCCGTAGGGGAAACCATGATTGTGGTTTTGGCAGCAGGGAACAGTCCACTTCTACATGCAAATCCGTTTGAAGCTGTTTCGACAGTGACTGTAACCATCGTAAAACAGTTAACTGGCGATACCGATTTTGCAAGCCCGCAAGCCTTGGTGGCATTTGCACTGGGTTTAACACTCTTTGTGATTACCTTGGGATTAAACATTGTTGCACTGTACATTGTGCGTAAATACCGTGAGCAATACGAATGAGTACATCAAATACATCGTCTCCTATGGATCAGAACGTATTTGATCCACAAGCTGCTGCTCAGGCACGTGATCGCCGTAAAAAAGTGATTGAAAAATCATTGGCGAAGCGTCACCGCAAAGAAAAAGCTTTCCGTATTGCTGGTTTATCGGCAGTTGTTATTGGTCTTGCATTCGTTGCGCTATTGTTCGGTAGTATTTTGGCAAAAGGTTTACCAGCATTTTGGCAAACCAGCATGAATGTTCCAGTTTACTTTGACCCTAAAGTGATTGATGCGGGTCCTGTGCCTGTTCGTACTCAGGGTGAAACACCGGCGCATTACCAAGAACGTTATGTCGATTGGCAAACAAAAATGGGTATGATGGATTGGGATAGCCTGATCGTAAATGGTATGGTTGCTAAAGACCCTTCACTTGAGTCACAGCGCGATTCCTTACGTAGTCTATATGCAAGTTCTGAAGCTTATCGTTTACGTGACATGGTATTTGCTGACCCATCGCTGATTGGTAAAAAAGAGAACCTTACTTTCTTGGGCGATGCTAACGTAGACGTATGGTTAAAAGGTAACATTGACCGCTCATTACCAGATGACCAGCAACAGCTTGACCCGGAAACTCGTAAGCTTGCAGATGATTTGAAAGCAAAAGGTATTCTCGAAAATACATTTAATACCAATTTATTTACAAATCCGGACTCTCGTAGTTCACCAGCAATTAGTGGTCTTGCAGGTGCATTCATGGGCTCGTTATTTATGATGCTGATTGTGATCATTATTTCGATCCCAATTGGGGTAGCGAGTGCTATTTATCTGGAAGAGTTTGCACCAAAGAACTTTCTTACAGACATTATTGAAGTCAACATTAATAACCTTGCGGCTGTTCCTTCAATTGTGTTCGGTTTGCTTGGTGCAGCCATTTTCATTGGCTGGATGCACTTACCATTGTCGGCTCCGTTTGTTGGTGGTTTGGTACTAAGTTTAATGACATTACCAACAGTCATTATTACAACCCGTGCTTCTTTAAAAGCTGTGCCACCATCAATTCGTCAAGCTGCACTTGGTTTGGGGGCTTCAAAAGTACAAACCGTTTTCCATCATGTTTTACCTTTGGCGATGCCAGGGATCATGACAGGTTCAATTATTGGTGTTGCACACGCCCTTGGTGAAACTGCGCCGTTACTTTTAATCGGAATGAGTGCATTCGTTGCAAGTATTCCAACAACTCCATTTGATCAAGCAACTGCTTTACCTGTTCAAGTTTACTTATGGCAGGGCAATGAGTTGCGTAACTTCTTCGAAGGCCGTACTGCTGCTGCGATTATCGTACTTCTTGCATTAATGATTGGTTTAAACAGCCTTGCAATTTGGTTACGTAAAAAGTTCGAAGTGCGTTGGTAATAGAGGATAAATAATGAATACTATTGATATTACGAATTCCTTAGAAAAGGATAAGTTGGTGAATACTGAACAGTCTCAATTTACAGATAAGCCGCTGAACCATGGCACTTCATATGTTTCGCATTTTGAACCGCAAACTTCAAAAAAGCAGAACTCAACTGAAATCAAAATTAGTGCACAAGATGCCCATGTTTACTATGGCGACTTTGAAGCAATTAAAGGCATCGATTTAGATATCTATCAAAATGAAGTGATTGCATTCATTGGACCATCAGGTTGTGGTAAATCGACTTTCCTACGTACTCTAAACCGTATGAATGACACGATTGATGGTTGCCGTGTAACAGGTAAGATCACTTTAGATAATAAAAATATCTATGATCCAAATCTGGACGTTGTATTGCTACGTGCTCAGGTGGGCATGGTATTCCAAAAGCCAAACCCATTTCCTAAATCTATTTTTGATAACGTTGCTTATGGACCAAAGCTACACGGTCTAGCACGTGATAAATACGACCTAGAAGAAATCGTTGAAAATAGCTTGCGTAAAGCGGGCTTATGGGAAGAAGTGAAAGACCGTTTGAATCAGCCGGGTACAGGTTTATCTGGTGGTCAGCAGCAACGTTTATGTATTGCACGTACGATTGCAGTAAGTCCTGAAGTTATTCTGATGGATGAACCATGTTCTGCACTTGATCCAATTGCAACAGCAAAAGTGGAAGAGCTTATTTCAGAACTTTCTGATCAATATACGATTGTGATTGTAACGCACTCAATGCAACAAGCAGCACGTGTTTCAGACCGTACAGCTTACTTCCATTTAGGTGATCTGATCGAAGTAAACTCTACAGAAAAAGTATTTACGCAACCTGATCATCAATTAACAGAAGCGTACATTACTGGCCGTTTCGGTTAATTTATAGCTGTAAAAGAAAAAGAGCCTTGTGCTCTTTTTTTTATTCAATAAATGAAAATGAATCTATTTTGCAAAATCGCTATTGAATTTTAATCAAAAGAACCACATCTTAAGGCTATAAAGACAAACTTATGAGCATAGAATTTTATGTTATTCCATTTGCCTAAACTCCCTGCGGAAATACGTGTTAGTCATTTAAATGCACGTGTAAATGAACAGAGAAAAAAAATTGCACAAACCACAGCAAGTCGTTTAGAGCTTTTACAATTAGCTCAACAACTTGCGAAAGAAGCTAAAATCCGCCGTAAGAACAATCAGAAAATTTTTGTTTTAGATTTTAAAGGTGATATTCAGGCATCTGCGGTTGAAAATCTTCGTGAAGAAATCACACTTATTTTAGCAACGGCTAAAGCCGGACGCGACCGTGTTGTGGTACGCCTTGAAAGTCCAGGTGGTATGGTTCATGGTTATGGACTGGCAGCAGCTCAGTTGGTTCGTTTGCGTGACGCAGGTTTTCATTTAACAATTTGTGTCGACAAGGTTGCTGCAAGTGGCGGCTATATGATGGCTTGTATTGCGAATGAAATTATTTCTGCGCCATTTGCTGTTGTTGGTTCGATTGGTGTCGTTGCTCAGGTTCCAAATTTCAATCGTCTTTTAAAACAGCATAACGTTGACTTCGAACTTTATACAGCAGGGCAATATAAGCGTACTGTGACCATGTTTGGTGAAAATACGCCTGAAGGTAAAGCGAAGTTTGAAGAAGAGCTACAACAAACACATATCTTGTTTAAGCACTTTGTAGAGAAGTATCGTCCACAGCTGAATGTAGATAAAGTTGCTACAGGCGAGCATTGGTATGGACAAGATGCGCTTGATTTAAACCTTGTAGATAAACTAGAAACATCTGATGAGTATTTATTAGCTTTATTACCTCAGCATGATGTCTATGTGATCAACACACGTAAAAAGGCAACTTTGGGTGAAAAGTTGGGTTTACAAGCTGCTCAAATGGCGGATAGCCTGATTCCGGCGGTAATGAATAAAGTTGCAGACACTTTGGCAAAAGCGAATTCAACGCTAGTTCAGATGCGTGATACAAAATTTTAATTAAGATATTTATAAAAGAAAGAGCACCTTAATGGGTGCTCTTTTTATATCGATGATTAAAAGAATTTGCTTAATATTTGTTTAAGTTTCAATTGCCAAAGTAGGAGCTAATTCCTAAGTTTTGAGTTTTGTGATGTCAAAGACTTTGTCGCATATTGATATTCTCATAAGAATTTTACACATCATTATTATGATTGCTTTTACTGGAGCTTACTTTACAGGCGATAATGAAGACCTACATCAAGTGCATATGATGTTTGGTTATATACTTCTCATCAGTATTACCATACGAGTTATTTGGCATTTTTTAAGTCCCCGTGTTTCAAATAGCGCACCATTTGGCATAAAAAAGCGCAGCAGTATGGCATTCAATGCAATTAAAAAATCATTTAGTCATGCAAATTCAGCAAGTATTTTTTCGAAAAATTCAATTCAACTGTTCAGCATTGGACTATTTCAAGCTTCGATTGTATTTATTTTCATACTCATTCCTGTTGTTGTAGCACTTGGATACGGAACAGAGCACTTTACTTATTCTTTGAGAGACTTACATTCATTTTTCGCAAACTTATTTTTAGCCTTAGTTATCGTGCATCTTTCGACACTTGTTTTAAATAGCATACTTGCGAAACGCTTTCAGGGTTGGACTATGCTTAAGATGACACTTGCTGATAAGAAAATAACGAATTATATGGCTTTATTTGTTTTAGTCCTTATAGGTGCATTTAGCTACTTTTACTTAGGAATGTAATATATACGTTTTATGTCTGTCCTGTTTAGTTATATTTTGAATGGAAAGTAAAAAAATATTATTGATAAATATACTTATTGAATTGTGATGAGTAAGTGATTTTGATATTTTAGGCAACAATAAAATAGCTTTTAGATGACTCATTTAAAAAGTTAAACATTTAAAAATATAACTGAAATTCAGGATAGGAAATAATGACAAGAATAATTGTGGCATCCAAAAAGGGTTTGGACGTTCTGCAAGATGGTCAGCTCAATAAAGTAATTTTGAATCAACCTACGATCATCCAAATTGGTATCAGTCAAAAAGATATTGCATCGATGGAAAAACAGGGTGGGCGGCTAGTCATCCACTTAAAGAATGGCGAGACAATTGTCTTAGAAAATTTCTTTAATGAAGCAACAAATACAACAGAGCATTCCCTTGTTTTTCCGACTGAACATGGAAAATTTGTTGAAGCACAATTCGATGCCCAAGGTAAAGTAATCGACTATAAAGGCTTAAATCACGTTACAGACTTAGGTTACGGCAGTACTAGTCCAGCCGCTGCAAACATCGCGGTTGATAGTGATCCAAGTTTTTCAATGGGAAGCGTACTTAAAGCAGGTCTAGCAGTTTTAGCTGCGGAAGGACTATATCTTTGGGCTTTTAAGAAAGATGATAAGGAGGATTCATCAAGTGCGCCTGATTTAATCGCACCTGCTGCTCCTACAGCTACGCTTGCTGATGATACCGTGACAGTGACTGGTAAAACTGAAGCGAATGCAAAAATCTATCTTAAAGATGCCGCAGGCAATACGGTTGCATCAGGTGTTGCAGATGCAAGTGGTAACTACACGATTAAATTAGATAAGCCACTCGTGAATGGTGATAAATTAAATGTTATTGCTCAGGATGGAGCTGGAAATAATTCAAAAGCGACTGTTGTAACAGGAACAAAAGATACAATTGCCCCAGATGCTCCACAGGCTCAATTGAACGATGATGGATCATTGGTAACTGGTAAGGCTGAAGCAAATGCAAAAATCACAGTTTATGATGCCACTGGCAAAGTATTAGGAACTGTTTTTGCAAATAAAGATGGTATCTATTCTTTAAAAATTACTCCACCATTAACTAGTGAAGCCGGAGGCAAAGTAGTTGCCGAAGATGCTGCTGGTAATAAATCTGAAGAAGTTAAAATTATTGCGGGTAAAGACACTGTACCACCAGCTTCCCCTTTTGTTGAAGTTAACAAAGAAGGGTCGGTAATACATGGTAAAACCGAAGCAAATGCAAAAGTTCAAATTAAAGATGCAGATGGCAAAGTCATTGGAACTGGCATGGCGGATGCCCAAGGTGACTTTCAAATTACGCTTTCACCTGCTTTAAAAGAGTCTCAAAAAGGTACAGTAGTTGTTGAAGATGCAGCTGGTAATACGTCTAAGCCTGTCGAGATTAAACCAGGTTTTGATTCGATTGCTCCTGATAAACCAACTGCTCAAATTAATGCAGAGGGTAATTCGGTAACTGGTACAGCCGAAGCAAATGCCAAAATTGAAATAAAAGATGTGACAGGTAAGGTTATTGGTAGTGGAACAGCAGATGCGAATGGAAAATTTACTATTAGCATTTCACCAGCATTAACTGATAACAGTCATGGTTCTGTTTCAGCCATCGATAACGCTGGAAACCGGTCTGAAAGCTTCGATATTGTGGGTACGAAAGATACTATTCCTCCAACAAAACCTATATTAAATAGCGCAGAAGATGATGTCGGTGATGTAAAAGGCACTATTGGATCTGGCTCAGAAACGGATGATGCTAGACCAAAACTTACAGGTTCAGGCGAGGCAAATGCGACGCTTACGATTTATGATAATGGTATTGCAATTGGAGTAGTGACTGTATCAACTGGTAAATCATGGACATTTACATTTGATAAAGACTTAGCTTTGGGTAAGCATAGCATTACTTTGACTCAAACTGATGCGGCAGGGCTTACGAGTGAAGCAAGCTCTCCATTTATCTTTTATGTAGTTGCACCGAAAACTGCAAGTTTAGCTGATGCCTCAGTAGATATGTTGGGTACACATGAACCAGCTTTAGCAGATAGTGTTGGACTGAGTACTTTAAAAGTCGCACAAAATACAACACCTGAGACCAATACTCAGCAGAAAACTGTTCCTATAGATGATTTATTGAAAAGTTCTTCTGCGAGTGACTCAGATCCAGTGGCAAAGCTTTTAGCATCGACTGCATTAAAGCCTACACAAGCACCTGAACAAACTGATGTAAATACTTCAGTTGACCAGACAATAAATCTTGATCAAATTTTACCAAATACGACTTCTTCACCTTTGCAAAATATTTTAGAACAGACTTATCCGGTTGTTTAAAAGACTCTATGTAAAATATAAAAGCGCTCAATGAGCGCTTTTTACTTATGGCTAATTTTTGATTTTCGGTGTTGTTATAAGAGTAATAACTCCATAAACAATTGATCCAATTGTGGCGAGTAACATGTCTTTATGAGCATCCCACATGTCGCCTTGTTGCCCATTATAATTTTCAGCTTGTTCAGGTGATAAGCCAATAGCAATGAGCCATTCGATCAGTTCATAAAAAACACTAGATGCCATCACGAATTGAACTACAAGTAAAAATAGGGAAAACGGACGTGCAGTCGGCAACCAAACTTGAAAAACGCGATAAATAAGAGGGTAGAGCAAAGCACCATATGAAAAGTGCACAAGTCGATCATACATATTGCGAGACCAACCCATGTATTCATCTAAATTAAAATGAAAGATGTGCTGAATCCAGTCGTTATACGGAACGTATGAATACAGATAATGAGCACCAATTACGTGGATTAAAAGAAACAGTAAATAAAAACAAAAACTTAAAAAATCGAGACCAATTTTTTTGAAAATAATAAAAAGTAAAATCAGCATTAAAATAGTGCCGGATTGATGAAGTAAGTAAGCTTCAAACTCCAGAGGATTGATACCTGAAACAATAATGGCAATCAAAAGCAGGCTGATTGCAATATAGTGTTTAAGTTGAAATTTTTTTTCGATCATTTTATGGAAAACTTTATTTTGATGAGTATAAGTGTAATAAAAAAGCGAAGCCTAGGCTTCGCTTTTGATTAACTTTTTAATTAGATTTTACTAATTAATTCATTAATTTGTTTTGCTTGTTCAGCTGCGTTACCCGTATAAGTTGCAGGAGTAAGCTCAGCTAAACGAGCACGCTCTTCGCTTGGTACTTGAGCAAGTTCGTTACCATTTACGAAATCAACCATCATGTCGCGAGTCATTGCTTGACCACGAGTTAAAGCTTTTAACTTCTCATATGGTTTTTCAATGTTGTAACGACGCATAACTGTTTGAATTGGCTCTGCAAGAACTTCTTGAGCTTGGTCAAGATCTTCATTTAAACGATTTGCGTTAAGCTCAAGTTTACCAACACCTTTTAAGCAAGCATCAAAAGCAATTAAGCTTTGAGCAAAACCAACACCCATGTTGCGAAGTACAGTTGAGTCAGTTAAGTCACGCTGCCAGCGAGAAATTGGTAATTTTTCGCCTAAGTGAGCCAACACTGCATTTGCAATGCCTAAGTTACCTTCAGAGTTTTCAAAGTCAATTGGGTTAACTTTGTGTGGCATAGTTGAAGAACCAACTTCGCCTTCTTTAAGTTTTTGTTTGAAGTAACCTAAAGAGATATAACCCCATACGTCGCGGTTAAAGTCGATCAAAATTGTATTGTAACGACGTAATGCATCAAACAACTCAGCCATGTAGTCGTGTGGCTCGATTTGAGTTGTGTATGGGTTAAATGTTAAACCTAAAGATTCAACAAAAGCTTGTGCGTGAGCAGCCCAGTCAACATCTGGATAAGCAGAAAGGTGAGCATTGTAGTTACCTACCGCACCATTGATTTTGCCTAATAACTCAACATTTTCAAACTGTTTGATTTGACGAGCTAAACGATATGCAACGTTTGCCATTTCTTTACCCAAAGTTGTTGGGCTAGCAGTTTGACCATGTGTACGAGACAACATAGGTTGTTCAGCATGAGTCGTTGCTAAAGCAGAAATTGCATTTAAAATTTGCTTCATGCTTGATACTAAAACTTCACGACCGTTTTTAAGCATGAGCGCATGAGACAAGTTGTTGATGTCTTCTGATGTACAAGCAAAGTGAATGAACTCGCCCGCATTTTGTAATTCAGCAATACCAGCAATTTTCTCTTTCAAGAAATATTCAACTGCTTTTACGTCATGGTTAGTTGTACGTTCAATTTCTTTAATGCGATTCGCATCTTCTTCAGAGAAGTTGCTTACGATTGCATCTAAAGCTGCATTTGTTTCAGCTGAGAAAGAAGCAACTTCAATAATTTCTGGACGGTTAGAAAGCGCTTGTAACCAACGCACTTCTACAGTGACACGAGCATGAATTAAACCAAACTCAGAAAGAAAAGGGCGTAGCGCATCACATTTGCTGGCATAACGTCCATCTAATGGTGATAGTGCGGTTAAAGCGTTCATAACGATTCCTTAATGCTGGAATAAACATAAAACAAAAATAATCTCGTTACAGCGTTAGATAACTTGGTACTGTAAACGAGCAAGTGCTTGAATATCCTGTAGCAATTTACGTTTGCTAAAAATCATGTTCCATGAACTACCGCCGAGTTGTCGCCATAAATGAGCCATTTGTAGCCCTGTAAACAGACAAGCACGAATACGGTTAGTATGGTTGGTATCTTTAAATGCCTCAGCATTACCACGAACAAGAATACGTGGATTAATTTGCCCAGCGGTATCTACATAGGTTTGCGCCAAATTGGCTAAAATACTTGGGTGTAAATAGTTATTATCGAAAAAAGAAAGCTGTTTTAAAATTTTCTGCTGTGCTTTTTCAATAATCGCTACATATTCAGGATTGCTATAGACCTTTTTTTCTAATTGCAAAAGTGACATCGCATAAGACATGGGAAGTTTTGCACTACGCATTTTAGGCAAACGAGATTTAGGCGCATTGGTAAAAGGCTGCGTAATACAATTTTCGAGTGTCTTAAGACCTAATGAAATATCAGCCAGTTGATTAAAAAAATCTAAAGTCTGAACATTATTATTATTTATTGTAGGGCGAATATTTAAACTCGCCTTTATTAATAACTCAAAATAGAAATTACCGCTTTCACCAATACTTTGTTGTCCAGTCATGGCAGTCATATGCGTAAGCTGGGTCGCTTGGAATACCCCAGCCAAAGCAAGGGCACGGTTTTGGCGAACATTCAAGGCTTGTGATTGTTGAAAGGGTAACTCCACCATGCCATCCATTCCCTTAAATAAAATCTGGTGTAGGGGCATTTGTATGGTGAATCACACCCCCGCCTAAGCAAACTTCATCCGAATAAAATACAACACTTTGGCCAGGTGTGACTGCGCGCTGAGGTTCATCAAACTCAACACGAATACCGTGTTCACTATTTTCATCAATAAACACTGTGCAAGCCTGATCAGGTTGGCGATAGCGTGTTTTGGCAGTACAACGTAATCCTTCAGTCGGAATATGTTGTTCTCCAGCTACCCAGTCAATTGACTCACTCCAAAGCTGTGTACTTTGCATAAGTGGGTGTTCATGTCCTTGGCCTACAACTAAACGATTGTTGGCAAGGTCTTTATGAAGTACAAACCATGCACCTTCTGCTGCACCTTTTAGTCCACCAAGACCAATACCGCCACGCTGACCGAGCGTATAGTACATCAGACCGTGATGTTCACCAACTTCTTTACCGTTATCCAACACGATTTTACCTGGTTGAGCGGGTAAATATTGTTTAAGGAAGTCATTAAAGCGGCGTTCGCCGATAAAGCATATACCAGTTGAATCTTTTTTCTTCGCCGTTGCTAAGTCCAGTTCTTCGGCAATTCTACGCACTTCTGGCTTTTCAATTTCACCAACGGGGAATAGGGTTTTATTAATTTCACGGCCATGCACTGCATGCAAGAAATAGGTTTGGTCTTTGTTGTTATCTAAACCACGTAATAAAGGTGCATATGCTTCACCTTTAGAGTTATAAGCAGTTTCAGCACGACGAGCATAATGACCTGTTGCAATAAAATCTGCGCCTAAAGTCATGGCATGGTCTAAAAATGCACGGAACTTAATTTCTTTATTACATAAGATATCTGGGTTTGGGGTGCGGCCCGCTGCATATTCAGCTAGGAAAAGTTCAAACACACGATCCCAATATTCCATAGCAAAGTTTGCGGTATGGAGTTTAATACCTATTTTGTCAGCTACTGCTTGAGCATCGGCTAAATCTTCCATTGCTGTACAGTATTCCGTGCCGTCATCTTCCTCCCAGTTTTTCATGAAAAGACCTTCAACTTGATAACCCTGTTGAAGTAAAAGCGCCGCAGAAACAGATGAATCTACGCCACCAGACATACCGACGATGACACGTTGTTGCATAGGACTAGGCATCCAAATGTGAAGTTAATGAGGGAGAGAAAGGGTGCTCATAAATAAGAGCTAAAGGATAATGGTGACCTTTTATAGCATCTTCAAGGGCTTTAATCACCAAAGGGCTACGAGCACGGGCAGATTCTTGAAGCTCATCTAGAGTCATCCAAACAGCAGAAACAATACCTGTATCAAGTTTAGGGTCGCTTTCGACATGAGTGACGTGCGCTAAAAAGCAGAAGCGATAGTAAGTCCGATCCGGAAACATGGGTGGAGTATATGTATAAATGCCAAGTAAAGCATCTATCTCAACATGATGACCCGTTTCTTCAAGAGTTTCACGAATGGCAGCTTCTATTAGCGTTTCACCACATTCCACATGACCAGCAGGTTGATTAAACACTGTGTGTACAAAACCTTCGCTATGTTCTTCAACAAAAAGATAGCGTCCATCTTTTTCTACGACTGTAGCGACAGTGACATGAGGAGTCCATGCGGCCATAAAAAAGCACCATGAATTTAAAAGTCGTATGATACGAAATTTAGGGGTTTTTGGCTACGGTGATCTTACAAACGATAGAGGATTGTAAAACGCTATCGTTTGAAAAAACTCAGTACATTTAATTTGTTTGGGTATCTTTATGGTTGTTTTGCACTTTTACATAATGTCTTGCTGAATAAGGTAAAAATGCCAATTCTTTTTCAGTTAGAGGACGTACTTGCTGTACAGGGCTTCCAACATATAAATAACCACTTTTTAAGACTTTACGAGGTGGAACTAAACTGCCTGCACCAATCATCACGTCATCTTCAATAACAACATCATCTAAAATAACGGTATTGATACCTACTAGTACGCGGTTACCAATTGTACAGCCATGTAAAGTCACATGATGACCTACAGTCACATCTTCACCAATAATAAGCGGGGAACCATTAGGTTTTGCATCATTTTTATGGCTGACATGTAACATACAATGGTCTTGTACATTACTATTTTTACCAATTTGAATGCTATTTACATCTCCGCGAATGACTGCAAAAGGCCAAACTGAAACATTTTCGGCCAATTTCACATCACCAACAACCACTGACATATCATCAATGTAACAGCTTGGATCAATTTGTGGATGATGATCTAAATAGGGACGGATGTTTTTTGTCATAAGAAGTATCAAAATAAAATTTAATCAAATTATAAAATAAAAAAGCACTCAAGCTAATAGCATGAGTGCTTAATCCAACTACTCTAAAATTAGAATAAGTTGCTAAAGAATTGTTTAATATGGTCGATCATACGTGCAAAGAAGCCTGCTTCTTCAACAGGTTTTAATGCAACTAAAGGTTTTTCAGCAATGACCTTGCCATCTAAACTTGCAACAAGTTTACCAACCACTTGGCCTTTTTGAAGAGGCGCATTTAAATTTGGTTGAACAACCAATTGAGTTTTAATGCCGCCTGCTTTGCCTTTAGGCATAGTAACGTTAAAGTTCTCTGCTAAACCAATTTGAACTTCATTTTCTTTACCAAACCATACTTTAGCTTTTGCAAGAACTTGATTTGCAGGTTGAACATTTGCAGTTTCAAAGTTTGCAAAACCCCAAGACAACAATGCACGTGTTTGGTTTGCACGTTCATTAACGCTATTGGTACCAAAAATCACTGAGATTAAACGCATTGGACCGCGCTTACTTGAAGTTGTTAAGCAGTAACCAGCTTCATCGGTATGACCTGTTTTTAGGCCATCAACACTTGGGTCTGTGTAAAGTAAAGCATTACGGTTACCTTGTTTGATACCGTTAAATGTAAACTCTTTCTCAGAGTAAATTGGATAGTATCTTGAGCTATCTTTAATAATATGTTGAGCTAAAACTGCCATATCTTTTGCAGTTGAATAATGGCCTTCTGCAGGTAAACCCGTAGAGTTCATAAATTGTGTATTGGTCATGCCAATACGTTTTGCTTCCTGATTCATCAGGTGAGCAAAAGTACCTTCATTTCCAGCAATATGCTCAGCCATTGCTTTTGATGCGTCATTACCAGACTGGATGATAATACCTCGAAGCATCTCTAAAACAGTTGCTGTACCATTTAATGGAACATACATACATGATTCGGAACTACTGCCTTTACACCAAGCAGATTCGTTCATACGAACCTTTTCATTCTCGGTAAGTTCACCTTTTAATAGTTTTTGTTCAATGATGTAGCTTGTCATCATTTTAGTCATAGAAGCAGGTGCAAGCTTTTCATTTTCATTTTTAGAAGCAAGAATTTGTCCTGTCTCGTAATCCATTAATACATAAGACTTATTATTTAATTCTGGCGGAGCTGATAAGACAGTTGCTGCATAAGAAAAACTTGGTAAGAGGAGGAGTGCAGCAATAGCGCTTTTTCGAGTCATTCTAGGTAATTCCAATATCTTGTATGAAGCAGAAGAACCTAGCATTTTAGGACAAAGCAAAGCCGACTTCTATGGGGGAAGTCGGCTTTTTCGAACAGTATTGTAACTAGAGAGTTTTTAACTAATTTAGTTTTGCGATTGATAAGCTTTTACGTCTTGACAAACTAACGTATTTTGCTCGTTACCAGCAGCTTTTGCATCATTACGCGCTTCTTTTAAGACTTTCTTGAAACTTTTGTCTTTTGTACGTTTTTCTAAAGCTGCAACTGGGTCTGCTTCATTTGGCAAATAGTCTTTTACAAGACGTTCATAACCTTGAGCAAATTCTGCATCTTTTTTGCCAATCAAACTTGGGCAAATTTCAGAAAGTACCTGAATTGCTGCTAACTCTTCCGGCGTAGTGCCTTTATTTGGGGTAACTTCAACAACATTTTCATTTTCAGTTGGTTTTTTCTTGTCAGCAGCATAACCCACTGTTGCCATTGTCATAAGTAAAACAACAGAAAGAGATTGAACTAAGCTTTTTTTCATAAACATGGATAACCTGAAACAAAAATTTGAAATATGCCGATAGCTTAAACAATTTAAGGGCTAAAAAAATGGAAAAAATGTATTGTTATGTAGGTTTTCTGCTTTACATCAACAGAAAACCTTTTAAAGAAAAGCATATCAAGTGAAATAGGCTTAGTCTTTGTAATTTACCACTTCTTCACAAAGCTCATGTTGTTCATGGTGATCCATTTCTTTTGCAGCCTGACGAGCTTCATTTAGCAGGGTTTTATATTCTGAATCATTTTGCAGCGCAGAGAAGGTGATTGATTTATTGGAATAACCGCCAAGGTACATTGCAATAATCTTTTTAGTATTGGTTTCAAGATTTTTATTTGCACCAACAAAAGTCGGGCAAATTTCTTGTAAAACTTGAGTAGATGCAATGTCATCTTTAATTAAGCTATCAGCTTCTTGTGTCGAGATACCCTCATCAGCAAAAACCGTCTGTGTACACAGTGTGATACTGATCCCCAATACTTGAAAAAAAGGAGCGAAAGTTTTCATTTTTTCACAATTTTATAATGCTATGGAGGCATAAATATATATAATTCAACAAATAATTCAATTGAGAAAACCTTCGGGTTTATTTGTCGAGAAAGATTTTTAGTGAATATTTTAATTGCGAATGATGACGGTGTCTTTGCACCAGGTATACAAGCTTTAGCTGAAGCGTTAAAACCATTAGGCCGTGTTGTCGTGGTTGCTCCAGAAAGTGAGAGAAGTGGTTTTTCAAGTGCATTAACACTTGATCGTCCTTTACGTCCTATTCAAATTGCCGAAGATGTGTGGGCTGTGAATGGAACACCAGCGGATTGCGTTTATTTATCTATGAATGGTCTATTCGATTTCGAATTTGACTTGGTTGTGAGTGGAATCAATAGTGGCGCAAACCTAGGTGACGATGTTCTGTACTCGGGAACAGTCGGTGCTGCGTTTGAAGGCCGCTTAATGAAACAACCTGCAATTGCAGTTTCTTTAGCTGGGTCGGATGTACGTTCATACAATCATAAAGATGATTATGCGCAAGCAGCCAAGTGGGTGCATGACTTTATTGCCAAAGGTTTACCTGCGCTACCACCGCGACATATTTTTAATATTAATATTCCGGATGTGCCACAGCTTAAAGGGACTCAAATTACCTATCAAGGCCGCCGTGCTCAATCTAAACCAATCACCAGTCATGTCGACCCAAGAGGAAGACAGGTTTATTGGATTGGTCTGGCAGGTGAAGCTGTTACTGACCCACAGCGTATTGCTAGCCAGATTCAATCTGACTTTTTTGCAGTTGCAAATGGTTTTGTGAGTGTAACTCCAATTCAGATGGATGCAACAAACTATGCGGTTTTAGAGGATTTACAGGCCAGTTTGGGCGAATAATCTAGGTCGAATGTTATAACTTTGTGAATAAAGAAAAAGAGGAACATGTTTCCTCTTACTTTTTTGGTACTCTTAGCCGAAATGATTTGTAGCATTTAGTGAGGGAGATCGATGCATTTAACTGAGCAACAAAGCAGATTGCATATTCAAAGAGACAAAATAATGAAAATTATGATGTTGTCTTTAGCTGTGGGTTTTACTGTTGCAATGGCAGGATGTGCTTCTAGACCACAAATTAATAATAGTTCTCGCTATGCGACGGCTCCTAACTATTATACAGTTCGTTCGGGTGATACTTTAAGTGGTATTGCAATGCGCTACGGTCTGGATTATGTCAGTATTGCTGAAATGAATGGTATTGCTCCACCGTATCGTATTTATGTTAATCAATCATTACGATTAAAGAAATCTTCTTCACCAAGAACCGTGTCGACACAAGTCATGGCGCAACCTGAACCAATTAAGCGCCAAACAATAGCATTACCGACTACGACAACAACGGCACCAACAACAACCCCACCACGAACAGTTGCACCAACCACCAATACAACAGTGGGAACTGCTATTCCAAGTTCAAGCTTACGTTGGATCAAACCAAATAACGGACCAGTGATTCAAGGATTTAATTTGGCGAATAATGTCAAAGGAATTCGTTATGGTGGTAATCAAGGTGATCCAATTTATGCGGCAGCAGATGGTCAAGTCGTATACGCAGCCGATGGCTTAAAAGAATATGGTAATTTAGTTTTAATTAAACATATTGATGGCTATATCAGTGCGTATGCCCACAATAGCAAGATGATGGTGAAGAGTGGAGATAATGTAACCGCAGGTCAAAAGATTGCAGAAATGGGCTCTTCAGGTGCGTCGAGAGTTATGCTTGAGTTCCAAATTCGCCTTGATGGTAAACCAATCAACCCAGCAAATCTTTTACCTAATTAGCTAATGCAATAAATATAGGTTTCCTCGTATAATGTAATTGGTTGCTTTCATTACAACAATAAGCATTTTTTATAAATTTAAAATTAGATTTGAGGAAACCTATGTTAGATCAGCTTCGTGCGATGGGTGTTTTTGCTTGTGTGGTTGAAAAAAGTTCATTTAGTGGTGCGGCACGTGAATTAGGCATTACAACAAGTGCTGTAAGTCAGCAAATACGTTCTCTTGAGCATGAAATGGATGTAATTTTATTACACCGTTCTACTCGGAAACTTAGTTTGACAGAGGCCGGACAGGCTTTTTTTTCAAGTTGTCAAGAAATGTTGGCAGCTGCAGAAAGAGGCAAAATCAGAATCAATGAATTGCGAGATGATTTGATTGGAGATTTGCGGATTGCAAGCACACCAGACTTAGCGGTTCAGCACATTATTCCTGCTCTATCTCATTGGATGTCAGCTCATCGCGGTTTATCTGTTCATTTCGAAGTAGGTCATCGTTATATTGACCTCATTGAAGAACGAATTGATGTTGCAGTGCGTATGAGTTCTACACCAGTAGAAGAGAGTAGTTCTGTCGTTCCTATGGCTTTTGTAGATCAGATTTTGGTAGCTTCTCCCAGCTATCTCAATCAATCGAGCCCGATTTTGCATCCAAACGATTTAAACAACCATGAGTTGCTTTCAATCAATGCAATGAATGAATCACGCAGTTTTCATTTTCAACATGCTAAAACTGGTGAAAAATTGCATATTGAAATGGCAAGCCGTTTGCAAAGCAATAATTTGCAAGTTGCTAAAGCCTTATGTCAGCAAGGACATGGTATTGCTAGAATTTTATATTTAGATGCTCAAAAAGAATTGAAAGCTGGTTCTTTAATTGAAATCTTACCAGATTGGAAACTGCCGGCTTTTACTTTGTATGCAGAGATTGCCAAACACGATCAACAGCCAATGAAAATTCAACGCTGTGTTGAAGCACTTAAACAATATTTTAGTCAGTTGGCTGGTGGACGAGCGATGCAGATCGTTCGCTAACTTTCAATTGATGCATAAAAAGGGCTTGTGATTACAAGCCCTTTTTATATGAGTATTATTTTTGCTTGAGAGTCGCAACTTCTTCCTGAGTTTCCTGTGGAAGATCATTTGCTGTGAGCTCTTCGTGCTTCTTAATTTTTTTCTTATTTTTCTTTTTCTTCTTTGGCTCCTCTTCAATTTCTTCGCCATCTTCAATCGCTTGCCAATATTCAAGCTGTTCCATTACGGCAGCGTAAATTGAATGTTTGCTGTATCTACCTTTTTTATCCAATGTACCAACAGGGCGAGCCATTAAAATTTCAAGTGCTTGATCAATGGTATCAATCGCATGGATATGGAATTGACCACTTTGTACCGCATCAATTACATCTTGGCGTAGCATTAAATGCTGCATGTTTTGACGTGGAATAATGACACCTTGTTTACCCGTTAAACCTTGTAATTTACAAGCATCATAGAAGCCTTCAATTTTTGCATTTACACCGCCAATGGGTTGAACCTGACCTAACTGGTTCATAGAACCTGTAATCGCCCATGATTGATCAATTGGAATTTGGCTAATTGCAGAAATTAACGCAGAAAGTTCGGCAACCGTGGCGCTATCTCCATCTACTTGGCCATAGCTTTGTTCAAATGCAAGCGCAGCAGAAAAATGTAAAATCTGTTCACGACCAAAGTGAGCTTTCAAAAAGCTCGACATAAGTAAGACGCCTTTAGCATGCAGTGAACCACCAAGCTCTACACTACGCTCAATATCAAGAATATCGCCGCCACCTTGATAGACTGATGCAGTCAACCGTGAAGGTAAACCGAACTCGACATCTGCATAGTGAATAACAGAGAGGGCATTAATTTGACCTAAACGATGACCAGAAGTCTCAATTAGCTGAGTTCCGCGTGATAAATCCTGCCAGTAAAGCTCTCTTAAATAGCCTAAGCGATACTGTCTATGTTGTAGCGCAAGGTTAATGTGCTGATCAGTTACAAGCTTTTCATTGGCTTTAAACGCATGATGATGTGCTTCACGAATCAGGTCACCCAAAGTTGAAGCATGTAACGACAGTGAGCTTTGATCTTCTGCTTGACGGCTTGAGTCGGTAAGTAAAGCAGCTAAAGCACTACGGTCAAATGGAAGTAGTTTGTCGGTTTGGACATAGTCAGCAATTAGCTGCATGTAAGCTTGTTCATTTTCGTCATTACGTTGTAATGTATCGGTAAAATCTGCGCGTATTTTAAATACGCTGCCAAGCTCTGGTTCTACTTCTAAAATTTCATAATAAATTTCAGGTTCTGCCATAAGTACCACTTTAATATCCAGTGGAACCGCAGCAGGCTCAATCGAGATAGAACCTGTTAACGTCAACATATGCTCAAGAGAAGAGAGCTTGAGTTGGCCTGATTTTAAGGCACGTTTTAAACCTTGCCATGCATAAGGTTGCTCAAGTAATTGCTCTGCCTCAAGCATTAGAAAACCACCATTCGCTTGATGAAGAGCACCAGGACGAATGAGAGTAAAATCTGTGGTAATTGTGCCGTTATGTGTAAGTTGCTCAACGTGACCAAGTAAGTTGTAGTGCGTTGGGAAATCTTCAAAAATAACCGGAGCACCACTGTTTGGTTTATTTGAGACAATCACATTTGCTTGGTAACGTGCTGGTACGCGATTGAACATAGCAGGAGCAAAGTCGTCTTCTTCTTGCTCTAAAATGAGTTCAACATTCTCAATTATATCTTGAGCATATTGTTTTAAATAATCTTCAAGGCCTTTCACTTGGCTATATTTATTTAAAATCAGATCTATTCGAGGCATAACCACTTGAGTCGCAATATCTCGATTTAATACAGAAACTTTGTCGCGTGCATCATCTTCTAAATCGCCTAAATGCAAACCAAGACGCTCAAGTTTTTTATCCATGTAGCGAACATTAGCCGCGATTTCAGCGCGTTGTTTCGTATTTAAAGCATCAATTTCTGTTTGAGTGAGCTCTTGCACCTGATCGTCTTTTACTTGTACAGGTACAAAACCATGTTTCTCATTTCGAGAAATCAATTTTAAGTCGAGCTCTTCGCCTTCTTTGGTTAACTCAACCAGCGCTTGTTGTTGTTCATCTCCGGTTTCCTCACGGATACGTTCAATACGGTTATGATAAGTTTCGGCACTAAAACGACGTTCAAGCTGTTTTAAAATAATTTGCCAAGCTTGATGAAGAGCTTGTTGGAACTTGGTGCCTTGACCAGCAGGGAAGCGTAAGGCAATTGGTTGACGCGCGTGTTTAAAATTATAGACATATACCCAGTCGTCAGGGGTTGGCATTGTTTTGGCATGTTGCTGTAGTAAACGCTTAATCATGGTGCGTTTGCCTAAGCCTGCCGTTCCTACTGCAAAAATGTTATAACCTGAGTAGGGTAAAGAAATGCCCGCTTCTACCGATGCTTTAGCGCGGTCTTGACCTAAAAAATTATTGAGTGGTTTGATACGTTTTGTTGAAGCTGGAATATTTTCAAAATCTGGAATATGGGTAAGTTGTTCCGGTTTTAAGGCTGTTTTATCTAAAGTCATTTTTATATCAGGTTGCTCAAGAGCTGAAGGAAATGCATTTATTGTGACGTTTGTGGTGTTTGTTTTAGCGAGTGATAAAGTTGAAGTTGTCACTTGATCAAGTTTTTGTGTCACTGTTGGTATCCAGCAAAAGAAAACGAAGGTTGAGGGTTAAAGGTATACAGGTTTAGCATAAAATATCAAGCAAACTTGCCGTTTTTATCATCAAAACCAAACTTGATTGCATAAAGAATCTTGAAAGGAATGGTAAGAAGCGATTGAATAGGCACATTTATAATTTATGGAAAATAAAAAACGAATGATTTCTGAATCGAAAGGGTGGAAAAGTTCTTTTAAAGCTTTCTTGGATCGCCGTGCAATCATTATGTTGTTTTTGGGTTTTTCATCGGGAATTCCAATTTTTCTAATTTTTTCAACTCTATCATTTTGGTTGACTGAGGCTGGAATTAACCGAAGTACTATTACAATGTTCTCTTGGGCAGCTTTGGCTTATTCATTTAAGTTTATTTGGGCGCCGCTAATAGACAAGTTACCCTTGCCATATCTAACCAGAAGAATGGGCCTAAGACGTAGTTGGTTGTTGGTATCACAACTTTTGGTAATTTGTGCAATTTGTATGATGGCATTTACAAATCCATTACCCAACACATCTGATTTCGGTTCATTGTCAAATTTAACGATTATGGCAGGGGCTGCTATTTTTCTTGGGTTCTCATCAGCAACACAAGATATTATTGTGGATGCTTACCGTATCGAATTAACTGAAGACCCAAATATACAAACTGTTTTAGCTTCAACTTATAATGCAGGGTATCGCACTGCTACAATTATTACTCAATTAGGTGCACTATTATTTGCTGCATCTTTGGGAACAGCAGTTGGTAATTATATTTATGAAGCATGGCGAACCACCTATTTATTAATGGCTGGTTTGATGATTGTAGGAATTATTACAACTTTACTCATCCATGAACCTGTAGTTAAGCGCCTACAACATCATTATCATGCAAAAGATTATGTCCAGTTATTTGCAGTTTTTGTTATTTCAACCATAGTTTTTGGAATTAGTTTTTATCAAATCGGTTTAATTTTTGATTCATTTTCTATCGAAGATGCTTTTTTAAATTTTATACTTTTAGTTATTAAGTTTTTAATTAGTATATCAATTGCTGTTATTGTTATTCTGGGTTTAATTAAATTTGGTTTAATTAATAAAAAAATTGTTGTAGAAACATGGTTATCACCTTTACTAGACTTTTTTAAGCGATATGGATTAAAAGTAGCTTTAGCAATTTTATTATTAATAGGTTTCTATCGTATTTCAGATGTCGTTGCTGGGGTAATGGCTAATCTGTTTTATTTAGATTTAAATTTTGATAAAGAAGAAATTGCTTGGTTTAATAAGTTTTTTGCGATTTTCTTTGTAATATTAGGTGGATTTCTCGGAGGGATGTTAGCTCAGCGTTATAACATCATGAAAATGATGTTGTTAGGAGCAATTTTAGCTAGCACAACTAATTTAATTTTTGTTGGTTTAGTCAAATCTGGTGCTTCTATGCAAGAGGTCCGGGTTAATATTGGCGATCAAGTATATACCGCAAACCCTGATGAGGTAGGAAACTGGTCTTTAAAATTTCCAAGTAATACTTTAACAACCCAAGCAGAAGTTTCTATTGCCTCGCAACCTAAAGGGTATATTGAACCTTTAAAAATAACTATTCCACTAAAACTATACAAAAATGAGCCAAAACCGGAGATTTATATCCAAGCTATAGGGGGCGATAATCTTGTATATAAAGATGAGTTAGCAAAAGATATAATCCTTCATGGCACTTTGCTAAATTTGCCGAAAAATAGTCAAATAAAATCTGTAAATATTTTCTTAAATCCACAAGTTAAAGTAGATGGTAAAATTAAAAATAGTGACTGGAATGCAGTTATTTCAGGGACAGAACTTGCTAAGCTTGATGCAATAAGAGTGCAGGCAAATTATGAGGTTAATGGGCAAACAAAGACTTTAGTTCAGATTCATACCTATCAAAAAAATTTATCAGAAAGCCAACCTAGATATCGTATGAGTTTATCCGATATCCCAGCGATTCCGATTGATAAAAATATTGATATCGAATTGAAAGGAAAAGTAGTTGTACCTTACAGTAAGACATGGCTTGTTATGGGAATCATATTTGATAATCTAGCTTCGGGTCTGGCAGGAGCGGTTTTTATTGCATTTCTTTCAAGTCTAACAAGTGTATCTTTTACAGCTATGCAATACGCTATTTTTAGTTCATTAATGTTATTACTGCCTAAAACTATTGGCGGATACTCAGGTACAATAGTAAATCATATAGGCTATTCTGGCTTTTTTACGGTTACGTTCTTGATGGGATTACCAATTTTACTACTTGTAATTTGGGTAAGTAAGTTATTGGCTAAACAAGCATCAGAATGAGGGTTTTCTGGAGATAAATATATGCGAATGCTTCATACAATGTTGCGAGTAGGCAATTTAGAACAATCTTTAAAGTTCTATACCGAAGTATTAGGGATGAAGTTACTTCGTAAGCGTGATTATGAAGAAGGTCGCTTTACACTGGCATTTGTTGGTTATGGCGATGAAGAAAATAATACCGTGCTTGAACTTACTCATAACTGGGATACCTCAAGTTATGATTTAGGAAATGGCTATGGTCACATTGCGATTGGTGTCGAAGACGCTTACAAAGCATGTGAAGAAATTAAAGCACGTGGCGGTAAAGTTGTGCGTGAAGCTGGCCCAATGAAGGGTGGTGTTACGGTTATTGCCTTTGTTGAAGATCCAGATGGCTACAAAATCGAGCTCATTCAGCAAGATGCAGATGCCAGAAATAATTAAGTAAATGACTTAAGTGCTTTAAGATTTAGCTCTTAAAAGTCTAGCTTTATTTTTATAGCCCAGTATGATGAAGACCTGACCAAATGGTCAATTTATCAACTGGGCTTTTATTTGTCTAAAATAATCATAGGATGTGAATATGCTGAAGTTCTTGGCACTTGATCGATTTACAGTTTTGTTGGTTGGCATGGTACTACTAGCAACGTTTTTTCCAGTCAGTGGTCAAGCTGCGCAGTATTTCAATACATTAACTACAGTCGCGATTGCAATTTTATTTTTTCTACACGGTGCTAAATTGTCTCGTGAGGCTGTAATTGAAGGTATTTTGCATTGGAAAATGCATTTACTTGTATTTGCAATTACGTTCTTTATTTTTCCTGCCTTGGGGTTATTGGCTAAACCTATTCTTTTACCCTTATTAGGACAGCAGCTCTATTGGGGCTTTCTATTTATGTGCTTCTTGCCATCTACTGTTCAGTCTTCTATTGCATTTACTTCAGTTGCAAAAGGAAATGTGGCAGGGGCGGTATGTAGTGCATCTTTCTCAAACTTGGTGGGTATGTTTATCACGCCAGTTTTAGTCAGCTTTTTTATTTTAGGGCAAAGTCAGCACGGGTTTGATCCTACATCGTCTATTATTGAAATTACGCTGTTGCTATTAGTGCCATTTGTTTTAGGCCAATTGCTTCGTCCCTACGTTTTTCCATATATGGCAAAAGTACCAAGCATTGTAAAAGCATTCGATCAAGGTTCAATCTTGATGGTGGTTTACGGCGCTTTTAGCGGGGCAGTAGTTGCCGGACTTTGGCATCAGGTAAACTGGAAAACTTTACTGCTTTTGGCACTCGCTTGTTCTGTGTTACTCACCATTATTATGTTGCTTGCGCTGTATTTACCGCGTGCTTTTGGTTTTAGCCGTGCCGATCAGATTACTGTTTTCTTTTGTGGCTCAAAAAAGACCTTGGCAAGCGGTGTACCTATGGCACAAATCTTATTTATTGGTCAGCCGTTAGGAATGATTGTTTTGCCAATTATGATATTTCACCAAATACAGCTAATGGTGTGTGGAGTAATCGCAAATTACTGGGCTAAATCCCAAGATTAATTCGCAAAAAAGATTTATATGGCGTATAATACTGTCCACTTGTTGTGCTTAGCTCTAACCCTAGAGGTTTCGGTGGGCCAAAAGAATGGTCTGTTGTGGTGTTGATCTGCTTGAAAAAGCTTTCCTCAATTTAATTGAGAGTGATCAATTGCGATGACAGCTTAAGCCTTTCTTCAATTAGGAGTAATCGACGATGCGCGCCGATATTCACCCAAAATATGAAAAATTAGTTGCAACTTGCTCATGCGGTAACGTAATCGAAACTCGTTCTGCTTTAGGTAAAGAAACTATTTACCTTGACGTATGTTCAGCTTGCCACCCATTCTACACTGGTAAACAAAAGAATGTAGATACTGGTGGTCGTATCGACAAATTCAAACAACGTTTCTCTGGTATGTCTCGCTCTATCAAGCGTTAATACTTCAGAACGAAATAAAAAACGGGCTTATGCCCGTTTTTTATTTTTTAAATAACAAGACCATTACTGGTCTTGTACATCAGTTAAGCGATCAAGTTTTTTCTGGAAATAATCACCTTGTAAGAAACGTGCTTCCACATTCCATGCATTTGCAAATAGGTTCATATCATTTAAGTTAGCCAATAAAATTCCAATTGGTTTTACAGTCAGATAGTTCAATACCTTTTCTTGCAAGTTATTCAGACCCTGATCTGAACTTAACAAATCCGTTTTGCTAGACTGTAATTTTACAAGCTGAATATCAAGCTGCTGTAAAATTGAATCACTATGCATAGAAGAAGCAAAATCTCGAATTGAAACTTCTGCACCGTGTTGACGTAAACGACCAATCAATGGCTGAACTGTTGGAAGGTAGTGCTGAAGTGCTTGTTCTGAAAATTGCAAAATCAATGGACTTTCAAGTTTGCTACCAATGATGGTAAGCAGCTTTGAAATTAGCTCTGGGAATGATTTATCTTTCAGCAAAATATCAATATTCAGGTTAATAATGAGTCTTGCTTTAGGATACTGAGCAATAAAATTGTGAAGCTGTTTACATGCTTCAACTAATATCCAGCGATCTACTTGAATTGAAAGCTCAGCATCTTCTTTTAAGTCAGCTAAGTCATTTAAATCATGCCATTGTTCATCAGCAATAAAGCCACTCGTCACTTCATAGTTATGAGTTTCTTCATCATGTTTGTCATACACTTGCTGATACTTCAAATGTATCTCACCTTTAGCAAGTTTTTGTTTTAACTGCTGTAGCAAAGATGACTGAGAACTCACCTCGAAATGTTCAATCGTTAAATCTAGAGGAACAGTTTCAACAGTCGTTGAAACGATTTTTTCTTCAATTGGTGCTATTTCAAGTTGAGGTGTAACTTGAGGTAGATTCTGCTTTTCAGCTTCATTGAGTAATGAGCTAAAAGAAATCTCAGTGAGTGGTTGGTTAAGCGGAGCATAGCCAAGCTTTAACTGTACCGAGAAGTTTTGTTCATTCACTTTTAACAAGTGTTCTTTTTGCAAAGTTTGTAGACTTGTTAACTGCGAATTTAAAACTGAACTATTTTCAGCTTGTAAAATCCCAGCATAAGTTCCCAAATCGACTTGGAAAATTGGCATTTGCGCATGGTCTTTTAAAAAACCATGAAGCTGATTGAAATATAGTCCTAACGTCTGCCAACCTTGTTGAAAGAGGCGTTCTGGGCATTGCGCGAGCTTAAATAACACTACAGCATTGGCTTGCGCAGGATGGGTTGATAAATGTCGATTGATTTGTTGCCAAGCCGTACTTAATCCGACACTTTTTTCGGATGGAGACGTGTTTGCTGGAATGCTTAAATCAACTTGATAATCGATGGTCAGTTGTACAGCATCTTCTTCTTGGCTTGGAATAAATTCCAATTTCAAAGCATTATTACCAGAAATAGCCTGATGCTGACTTTGAATTTCAAAACGAGCTTGATCAAACTGACCTAAAGAAATTTTCTTAAATCGTTGTTTGAAAATATTTAAATCGTTCGGCTGTAAGACATCCAAAATTGGCAAACCAATAATATCTTCTTCTTGCTTAAAGCCAAAAAGATTAAGGTATTCAGGATTTGCCTTAATATGTATGCCTTCTTGAAAAATAGCGACTGCTTTATGGCTGTTGTCGACTAGAGTTTGCGTATGACTATGAATGGTATCAAGCTCTGCTAACAAACGTTGTTCCGTTTGTAAAAGGCGGCTATACGATAAGGTTCGAACAAGGGTGATGTAGAAATAATCCAATGGTTCTAATGGGACTACATCGTAAATACCTTTTTGAACATAGCTTTGGTATTGCTGTGTTTGATAATCATCTGGTTGTAAAAGTAAAATTGGAAGCTGCGGCTGTTCTGACGCTTGAACGAGGGAGAGAGTTTGTTCAATTTTCAAATCGTACGCGCGGCCAAAAATAATCACATCCCATGATGTATTGAGCTGCTTTTCAAAACTTTTTAAATCATCAAGTAATAAAGCATTAACTTGATATTGATTCCCCGATAAAAGATTTAAAATTTGGTTATAACGTAACTGGTTATCATCAATAATGAGTAAACGTATTTCAGTACGTCTTAACTTTTTAGATAGTAAAGAGTTTCTCACTTTAATGCTTCCCATAAATCTTGACTATTCGCGTTACTATTCTTTTTCAACATGAACTGATCAAGCAAATGTTGTTGCTGATCATTTAAAAGTTCAAATTGAAATTGAATAAAACTCTGAGTAATGAGTTGTGCTTTGAGTAGATACACTTTGATTTCTTCTGTCCCCAATCGTAAATGAATTGTTTGTTGCTCTCTAAAAATTTGAGACCCCGGTAAAATAAGCGTGTTTTGTATTTCTTCTAAGTTTTGAGTTTGTAGTAATAGTGCAGGGTGATAATTACGAGTATGGCGCTCAGCCTGAATATGTACAGCACAAGGGAACATGGCTTGTGAAAGAATTTCTAAGCCCAGTTCCAAACTTTTTTCTGTTGATTGTTTAATCCAGCGAATCACACCGCCACGCCACTGACCATGCAATGTTTCTTTAACTAAAATATATTCGCCAGTTCGTAAGTTTTTAGGCGCTTCACCAGACCATTTAATACGATAGCCATTAACACTGATATCAAGCACTGTGGTTTGATAAATGGTTTTACTTTCACGGCTTAAGCGTTGGTAAGACGAAGTTTGTTGCTCTTTTTTCTCTAGGTTTGATAAAACTTTCGATTCACTTTGTAAATTATAGTTATTGTTCAGTTGTAGTGTTTCTTCAAAGTTCTTTGCTTTAGATAGATAAAAATGTGCGGTAGTTAATCCGAAGCAAATTTGGAGAGCAGCATTATATTCATAACGTTCATGACGGCGCTGTGCGGTCGTGCCTAAAATGGTTTGAACGTGAAACTTTAACGCAGGGCTTAAATAAATCTTTTCATTTTTAGACATGTACTGAGCATTTTTATGCATGGTGGCAGTGACATGCTCAAGCAACGCTTGAGTGCTAATAAAAATGCTTGGATTGAAATTTGAGCTTTGTTTTTTGTTATATACCGGTGGATGGTCTTTAGTCGGGTCGACCACATACTTAGTTAAAGCACTATCTTTAGGTAAAATTTGAATCATACGTGCCCAGTCAAAACTACACTGGAATAGCGCTTGAATTTCCGATTGACGAATCTGATTGGTATTAAAAATATCTAATAAAATAAGCTGAGCGTATGCCTGTGTAATATTGGCTAAAGGATGCTGTACGCCTTGAATATGATTAATATTGGTTAAATGATATTTATATTGGACTGCGGTTTCATAAAGTTCATGAGCAATTAACCATTGGCCTTTGACAGGTTCGCTATAGAGCATGTGCTGCTGATATAAAAGGTTGGTGAGTTGCTGCAATGCATGGAAAGTCGCCAAAATACGCGCAGTTTGTAAATTTTTCTTTTGTTTAAATGAAAATAGAGAAAACTTCTGTCTTTGTAGTTGTCCGTGGCTTGTCCTTGCGATATTTAAATAAATACTCGCAAAATAACAACGTAGAAGCATTGCCAGTTCAATAATGTGCTCGTTACGGTCTGTACTAATCACACCTTGGTTAAAAAAGTTTTTTTCTAGACTCGCTAAAACATTATTAATGGTTGGGTGAAGTGTTTGAATTAAATCGAAGCGAAGCGTTTCACTGCAATTTAATTCATTCAATTCCAAAAGTGCTGTAAATAACGCCTTTGAGGTATCACCCAATTGCATAATAGAAAGGGTAGTAACCCATTCATTAAGGTCTTTAATATTGGCTTCACAAAAGCTTAACCGTTCACGAGTAAGTGCGGTTTGATTGTGAAAAATGTCCGAAAGTGCATTATTCATCATCACTTATTATATAACTCAAAAAGTTGTAGCCCCAAAAAGCGGTGTTTTATTCTTTTCGCCCGCAATTTCCCTGACGAGTTTAGGAACCAAATACCCCGGTAGGCTCGCTAACACGTCTTGATATATTGCATCTATTTCAGATGGTATTAAATCAAAATGTTGTGCACCTTTTACTTTATCTAAAACATGTAAGTAATAAGGCATAACGCGAGCTTCAAATAAACGATAACTTAAATCAACGAGTGTCTCGGCAGAATCATTAACACCTTTAAGCAACACCGCCTGATTAAGTACAGTAATGTGCTCGTCAGATAACTGCAACAATTTTGAACAAGTAAAGTCATCGAGTTCAGAAGCATGGTTCGAGTGTACCACCAGAACAATACGCAGCCTACTGTTTTTTAATAAAGAAATAAGCTGTTCATCGATACGGTTTGGAATAACAATTGGAACGCGTGAATGAATTCTCAGAATCTTCACTTGTTTGAGAGATGATAAACGTTCCAACCAAAGTGCTAATTTTCGGTTAGACAATGTAAGTGGGTCACCGCCACTTAAAATCACTTCATTAATGTCAGGATTCGCTTCAATATAGTTTTTAATGTTTAGCCAATCGTCATTTTTTGGCAAATTTTCCTGATAGGGAAAGTGACGACGGAAACAATAACGACAATGAACTGCGCAAGCACCTGTCAAAGTCAGTAAAAAACGTGATTTATATTTGTGTAATACACCCGGTAACTGGTTAGCTGCTTCTTCACCTAAAGGGTCGGTTACAAACTCAGGATGTTCTTCAAGTTCTAAATGATGAGGCAATACCTGTAGCAAAAGCGGGTCAAGTGGGTTTTTAGCGTTCATTTTTCCGACGAACGCACGAGGCACACGTAATTTAAACTTTTCAGAAGCTAGAATCGCACCCGATAATAGCTGATCTGAGGATAACTCGAGTAGGCTTAGCAGTTCAGAAGGATCAGTAATAAGGTCACTGAGTTGTGATTGCCAGTTTTGCTCTTGGTATAAATAGTTTATCATTTGACACGATTAAGATAATGCAACAACGCATTATATCGCATAGTTGACTTGTTAAGTTTGGAGTGTGCCTTTCATGGCCTATTATTCTACAAATGATTTCAAAGCTGGCCTTAAGGTTATGCTTGATGGTAACCCATGTTCTATCATGGAAAACGAATATGTAAAACCAGGTAAAGGTCAAGCGTTCAACCGTGTAAAATTACGTAACCTTAAAACCGGTAAAGTATTAGAAAAAACTTTCAAATCAGGTGACTCTTTAGAAGCAGCTGACATCGTTGAAGTTGAAATGGAATACCTATACAACGATGGTGAAATGTGGAACTTCATGGATCCTGTATCTTTTGAGCAAATCGCTGCAGACAAAGTTGCAATGGGCGATGCTGCTAAATGGTTAAAAGACGATTCAAATGAAAAATGTACAATTATGTTGTTCAACGGCGTACCTTTAACAGTAAGCCCACCGAACTTCGTTGTATTAAAAATCGTTGAAACTGATCCGGGCGTACGTGGTGATACATCTGGCGGTGGCGGTAAACCAGCTAAGCTTGAAACAGGTGCGGTTGTTCGTGTTCCGTTATTTGTTCAGCAAGAAGAAAGCGTTCGTGTAGATACTCGTACTGGCGATTATTTAGAGCGTGCATAATAGTTAAAAAATACACTATTATCGAAGGGATGATGTAAATCATCCCTTTTTTTATGCGAAAGTATAAGAGGAAAAAAGAAAAAGGAGGAGTAGAGTCACAGGGATTAAGAGAAACAGTACATAACAATATAAAAATGCTGTAGTTATTTATTGAGAGGTTAAGAATGGACACAATGCAAGCGAAATCTACGCTTCCCTCCAAGCTGGTCTGGAGCCTAGTGGCAATTATAGGTGCAATTTCTTTTGGGATGCTGGCACTTAGTCGTGGTGAACATGTTAACGCGGTTTGGCTTGTACTAGCTGCAGCATGTGTATATAGCATCGCATACCGATTTTATAGTCTATTTATTGCAACTAAAGTATTTGAATTAAACCCAAGACGTTTAACCCCAGCACATCGCTTGGCCGATGGTCTGGATTATGTTCCCACCAATAAATATGTGCTTTTTGGGCACCACTTTGCTGCAATTGCTGGAGCAGGGCCGCTAGTCGGACCAATTTTGGCAGAACAAATGGGCTTTTTACCGGGAACCATTTGGCTACTGGTTGGTGTGGTTCTGGCAGGTGCGGTACAAGACTTTTTAGTTTTATTTATATCGACACGCCGTGATGGTCGTTCACTTGGTGAAATGGCAAAGCAGGAGCTTGGCTCTTTTGCTGGTGTTGTGGTAATGCTCGGTGCGCTCGGGGTAATGATTATTATCCTTGCAGTACTGGCGTTGGTGGTTGTTAAAGCACTTGCACACAGTCCGTGGGGTGTCTTTAGTATTGCAGCAACCATTCCAATTGCATTGTTCATGGGCGTTTATATGCGCTTTATCCGTCCAGGACGTATTGCAGAAGTTTCAATTATTGGCTTTGTTTTAATGATGCTGGCAATTGTCTATGGTGGACATGTTGCAGCAGACCCGTACTGGGGTGAGTTCTTCACTTTAACGGGTACACAACTCACTTGGTGTCTCATCATTTATGGTTTTATCGCATCGGTATTACCAGTTTGGTTGTTGTTAGCACCGCGTGATTATTTATCTACCTTCCTTAAAATTGGGGTGATTCTTGGTTTGGCGGTGGGTATTATCATTGCATTACCTGAATTGAAAATGCCTGCTGTAACTCACTTCATTGATGGTACAGGTCCAGTTTTCTCAGGTAGTTTATTCCCATTCCTATTTATTACCATTGCCTGTGGTGCTATTTCTGGTTTCCATGCGCTTGTATCAAGTGGTACAACACCAAAACTCGTCGATAACGAAGCTGATATTCGTGTGATTGGCTACGGCGGTATGCTTATGGAGTCTTTTGTCGGGATCATGGCCATGATCTGTGCGACAGTTTTAGACCCAGGTGTATATTTTGCGATTAATGCGCCTGCGGCAGTACTCGGCACAACTGTAGAGTCTGCGGCAGAAGCTGTACGTAATTTAGGCTTTATTGTTACCCCAGAAATGTTAACCGTATTGGCTCAAGAAGTAGGTGAAAGCTCGATTCTTTCACGTACAGGTGGTGCGCCTACCTTCGCTATTGGTATGGCTCATATCATTTCTGAAATTTTTAATAGCCGCCAAATGATGGCATTTTGGTATCACTTTGCCATTTTATTTGAAGCATTGTTTATTTTAACTGCTGTCGATGCCGGTACTCGTGCTTGTCGTTTTATGGTGCAAGACACGGTAGGTATTGTTATTCCTGCGGTTAAAGCATCAGGTTCATTCTTTGGTAATTTGGTTGGTACAGCCGTTGCAGTTGGTGGATGGGGCTTCTTCGTCTATCAAGGTGTGATTGACCCACTTGGTGGCGTTAATTCATTATGGCCTCTGTTTGGTGTTGGTAACCAAATGCTGGCTTCTATGGCACTTATTTTAGGTACAGTCATTCTGTTTAAAATGAAAAAAGAAAAATATGTATGGGTAACGATTATCCCAACTATTTTCTTGTTCGTAACCTGTATGACTGCTGGTTGGCAAAAGATTTTCCACGAAAACCCAAAAATTGGTTTCTTGGCGCAAGCGCATAAGTTCTCTGATGCGATTGCTCGCGGTGAAATTATTAAACCAGCCAAAACTATTGCTGAGATGCAAAACATTGTGATGTCGAATCAGATTAATGCTGCGCTTTGTGGCTTCTTTATGATTGTTTCGATTGTCATGATTATTGCCTCAATTGGTATTGTTCGCCGTGCTTTAGCGAGTCGTACTCCGACTGTAAATGAAGCACCTGCGGTATATGCCGATCCTGAAGTGGTTACCACTCGAGGAGAATAAAGATGAATTTTAAATTTGCAAAAAATGGAACTGTCATTATTGCGAAAATCATCAAAATGACAGTGCTCTCGCAAAAAGAGCTATTACTTTCTCCAAAGAACTGGTCGCGTATAGCAACCTTGTGGCAGCGTTTACAGCAAAGCTTCCGACTCATGGTCGGAGTGCCAGACTATCAAACGTATTTGGAGCACATGAAAGCTCATCATCCAGATTTAACACCTATGGATGCGAAGACTTTCTATCGACATTGTGTTGATGTGCGTTATCCATCGGCAGGCGGTACTTTAAAGAAATGCCCTTGTTAAATTGAGAGTTAAATTCAGCTAAACAAAACGGTATGTGGTTGAACCATGTGCCGTTTTATTTTTTTGGAAAATGAAAAAAGTTTGCTCAAAGTCTGCTCACTTGTATTTTTTTCAATGGCAAATCTCTTGTTTTGCTTTTGAAAAATGAATATTATGCTTTCCATTCTAGGTGTATAGCTCAGTTGGTTAGAGCGCTACGTTGACATCGTAGAGGTCTCCAGTTCGAGTCTGGATATACCTACCAAGATTTAAAGTCATATAAACTCGAATAGCTTTACATGACTTGAAAAGCCCTAAACTGTAATGGTTTAGGGCTTTTTTATTGCTTTGAATAAAGTTATTTTTAAAAAATTAAGAAGTGTTTTTAAATCATTTAATGCTCGTTCTCTGTCTTGATATTTTGTACTTGCACGGATATATATTCTAATAATCAATTATCATTAATTCTTATTTTACATGTCTTATGATAATGCTATTACTTGATTTAAAATAATATTTTAATAATATAGATTGATTTTTGCATTTAAATTTTTTATTTTTGAGTATAGTATTTTAATAAATATACAAACATAATTTTGGATTTAAAGAATGTCACAAGAAATTGATATTGAAAAAGAATTGGCTGAATTGTTGAGTGAGTCTCTATCGGCTCCATTCTTATTTATAGGTTCTGGCTTCTCTAGACGATACCTTGACCTACCTGATTGGAAAGGCCTATTAAGCCATTTTTCTACTTCAATGCCTTTTGACAGTTATTTAGGGACGGCAGACAATGATTTTCCTAAAGCAGCATTAGCGTTAGCACAAGATTTTTCTAAGGAATGGTGGAGTTTAAATAAAGATCGTACTGATATTTATCAGTCAGCTAACTGGGCACCAGCTGTAGAAACGCCTTTAAAATATGAAATTGCACAATATTTAAGCCAAGTAGATATACAAAGTAAAATACACAATAATGATGAATTAAAAGAATTGCTTAATGAAAAGGTAGTAATTGATGGAATTATAACGACTAATTGGGATAAATTGCTTGAAAATCTTTTCCCAACGTTAAAAGTATATATTGGTCAATCTGATTTATTTTTTAAGCATCCTCAATCTATAGGTGAAATATTTAAAATACATGGATGTATTTCAAAATTTCCTAGCTTAATTTTAAGTAAAAATGATTATGAAAACTTTAATAAAAAAAATGCCTATCTTGCTGCAAAATTACTATCAATTTTTTTAGAAAATCCTGTAATTTTTATTGGTTATTCAATTACTGATAAAAATATAACAGATCTTCTCGAATTAATAGCAGATATGATGGAATCATCTGAACAGTTAGAGCGTCTAGGTAAAAACCTTATATTCTTGACTCGTCCATCGAATGATAAAGAGGCTATAGAATCTGTTTTAATGACGGTAGGAGAGAGAAAACTATACTTTACTCATATTCGAACGAATGATTTTTCTAAAGTTTATAAGGCTCTTCAATATTCAGAACGGAAAATACCAGTACATTTATTACGTATATTTAAAGAGCAGATTTATAATATTGTAAAAACTACAGAGGAAGCCGATAGACGTATCGCAGTTAAAGATTTTGATGAAGCCACAGCTGATAATTCTGAAATAGAATTTGTAGTAGGTGTTGGCGTAGCGCAAAATGAGTCAAATGGTAGTAGAGGACTAAGCGGTATTGGCAGTATTGATATCTGTAAAGATATTGTATTTGATGACTTACCATTTCAAGATATTGATGTTTTGAAAGAATCATTACCTCAACTTTCAAAACAGAATAGAACTTATCTTCCTGTACAGAAATACTTTAAAGCAGATCCTTCATTTTTATCGGAGCTAGATAATTATCCTGCATTGAAAAGTTTGTGCTTAAATGATTTGACATATTATGAAGACAAAATAAATTCTTATGTGAAGAGAAAATTTGATACAAGTTGGGTATTAGAGGATATTAAGGATAGAGCTGATTCAGATTGTAGTATTAATAAGAAATTAGACTTTTTGGCTTTGTGGTTGATTAATAATCAAGATGTGAATAATTGTATGCGTTTAAAAGCAGAGTTTTTACAGCCTGAATTTGATAATTTGAAAGAGTTTGCTGACCCTTCAACATTTAGACGTTTAATTTGTATTTTAGATCAAATTGAAAATAAGGAATTAATTAGTTGATATATAGGTAAATTAATTTATGTTTTTGAAGGGATATTATTTTAATATCCTTTTTTTATTATTTGAAGTTAAATAATTTCTATTTTTTAAGTCATGTAATATTTTTATGAGCCAATATTTGTACATTATGGATCAAAAGCATAAGTGCTGATACCTGATTCCTTTTACTTCCCTTTATAAACTCCCATTTAACAATAACTATCTCATTATTTATCCTTACTTTTTAATGATCTAATTTAAAACAAATGTCATTTTGTGTGCTTGACTGCAACAGGGTTGGGCACTATTCTTTGCCTGCTGGCCACATTGCCAGCCGGCTTTGACAGGCTGAATATTATCTCCCGCATCAGAGCTTTTCCTTCTGAGGAATAGTTTTGTGTGTGGTGTGCCACTCGTCTCTTTCCCGTAGCGGTAGGACGGGAGAGGGACACCCTCGGGTGTGCTAGTTTGAGATAATACTAGTCTGTCAACCTTCTTCCGTTCTGCCACCATAATTCTATAAATGTCTGGCAGAACTCCCAATAAAAAGGAGTTGGCTTTGCACATCCATTATTTCTTGGCAACCTTTGCCAAAAGCTATAACGACACCACTTAAAAATTTAAAGCAGCTTGATCACCTATAGGGTTTTCAGGCTTTCAGTCATTACGGCTCAAAAAACTTGCATCAACAATAAAACTTGAGATGTGCCAAGCACAGTCTTTATGGCTTTGCTATGCCTTTTTTTCAGCTTTAAAAAAGTGAAAGGCTTTTTATATCTCATTTATATACAACAAAAATTTAATTTATAACGGTAAAACTATGCCAAATTTAACTCTCCCAGCACGTGCTGTAAAAGTTATAAATAACGGGATTCAGGTATTTCATCACGGTGGGTTTCACACAGTCGGTGTCGACAAAATCGTGAGAGAAACTGAAATAACGAGAATGACGTTTTATAATTACTTTCACTCTAAAGAGCGATTTATTGACATTTGTTTAGTTGTACAAAAAGAACGCCTCCAAGACCAAGTCATTGAAATGGTCGAATATGACCATGCCACAAGCGCGTTAGATAAACTTAAGAAACTATATTATCTACATAGTGATATAGATGGGCCATATTACCTATTATTTAAAGCCATTTTTGAAACTAAAAATAGCTATCCAAACGCGTACCTAACCGCCGTGAGGTACAGAACATGGCTCACCAATGAAATTTATAGCCAGCTTCGATTAGTTAAAACTGATGTTTCATTTACCGATGCCAAACTCTTTTTATATATGATTGAAGGCGGAATTATTCAACTTTTAGGCTCGGATAGAGCAGACGACAAAGAGCAGATGCTTGAATATTTTCTGCGGGCTCTAACTTATAAGAAATAAACTTGATAGCTTTGTATGACTGAAAAAGCCCTAAATTAAAGTAATTTAAGGCTTTCTAGGGCAGAGCTAAAATAGAATACTTGGTAAATGTAGATAAAGAAAAAGAGTAATTTAGCGGCTAAAGTTTTATTCATTTAATGATAATTTGAAAAATGCTGCTTTAAAGAATTTAAAAAAAGTTCAACCTTCTTTGGAACTCTCGATCCATAAGGTGTGGTTGCATAAAAATAAAGATCAGAGTTTAAAAGGGTTTTTGAATAATTAATAATAATTCCCTCATCTTCATATTTTTTTGCTAAAAAGTCAGGTGCAAATAAAATACCCTGATTTCTCTTACAAAGTTCTAAAAGAATTTCTATATTATTACATGTCAATTTTGGTATTGAGTTAATAATATTATTTTTTAAGTCATCTTTAGAATATAGTAAAATGCTATGCTCTCTAAGCTCTTCTATATTTTTCGGTTTTCCATATTTATTTAAATATGCGTCTGTTGCATAAAAGCTTCTTTTATATGTGTTTAAAATGAAAGTATTTTGCTCTTCAATATTTTCTTCAACTTTTAAAATCACATCAAACTTATGAGGATTGATATGAGTGGAGTGGTCTGAAAACATAAGATCAATTTCAATATGAGGATATTTGATTAGAAAATTAGAAATGACATCTGAAAAGCACGTTTGGATAAAGGCATGTGGAGCACTAATTTTGAGTAAGCCTTCAGGGTACTTCTGGTCGTATACAAAGTCATGGGCTGCTAAATCTAACTCTTTCACAATCACTTTGCATCGCTCATAGAACTTTTCTCCAGAGCGAGTCAGGTCCATCTTTCGGGTGTTGCGTATAAATAATGATGTATTAAATAGACTTTCTAAATAAAAAATTCTTTTTGAAACTTGATCTCTCGTAATGCCTAGATTTCTAGAAGCATGACTAAAATTTCCATTCTCTACCACACTTATAAAAGTATTAATACAGTCTATTTTATCCATCAAATTTTAAAGGCTAAATGATCTTGCCGCTAAATTATATGAGGAATATCTGTATATCAATCATTGTATCTTTTTAGAATACAGTTTGTATTTAAATAAATATCTAGTAGTTTACACGGATTTTTGATTTTATATATCGTAAGTTATTTGGTTTTTTAAAGGTTAATAAAATATTTAAAATTATTTAAATTGTCTTTTTTTTATAAAGATAATTTTATAAATTAGATCATGAATATTGCATATTTTATAAACTTTTATTAATGCATGAAACTTATATTTTTTAAATATTAAAACTATGAGATTTCAAAAAGGTAAATAGATGAGTGACTTGATTAATAATAACCCAGTATGGGTAAAAAAGATCTTATCAATTCATGGATTGCTTCCGCTACTTCGACTTGCACTCGTTTCAGCGTATTTAGTGGGGGGAATTAATAAATTCATCGGATTTCATGCGGCTATTGAAGAGCAGGCGAGTTTTGGTTTACAGCCTGCTTGGCTTTGGGCAGCTACCGCTATTTTTATTGAAATTGTTGGTTCGCTCTTAGTTATTTTTAATCGTTTTGTCTGGTTAGGAGCAGGGGCTTTAGGCTGTCTAACTGCCATAGCAATGCTCGTTGCAAACGACTTTTGGAATCATACAGGCTCAGCATTTTTTAGTACGTTTAATAGTTTCTTCGAACATCTTGGGCTCATCGCTGCTTTGGTGATGGTCACCATTCTTTCTAATCAATCTTCAAAATCACAATAAGTTTAAGCATCTCATTTAAACAGGAGCATTTTATGCGTAAATCATTATCAGCATTGCTTTTAAGCACCATGCTAGTGGGCACAAATGTTGCCCTAGTTCCTCAGGTTTTTGCCAAAACAACAACAAGTATAAAAAGTGAGGCACCCGGTGTAGCCCCCCAATACGATACAACGCATGTTTATGTAAACCCTGAAGACTTTGACAAATTTACCGATAGCTTGGTCGCAACATTCGGTGGTACCAAGTCGAAACAAGGTGTTTTCCAAGTCACACCAACACCGAGCCAGACGATGTCTCAGCTTGTATTGACCCCAGTAGGTACATTGTCTGTATTTGGTTTTAAAACTCCAATTCCATATCCGTTTGGTTTAGAAAGAACTGGCTATTTAGTCAAAGACATGGACGCAGCAGTGCAGGCTGCCAAAGCAAATGGGGCAGATGTCATTGTAGATGCTTTCCCAGACCCAATTGGGCGTGATGCGATTGTCCAATGGCCGGGTGGCGTAAATATGCAGCTCTATTGGCACACGACTAAGCCTAACTATAACCAGTTAGAGACTGTTCCAGAAAACCGTATTTATGTTTCAAAACAAAGTGCTGACTCGTTTGTTAAGAAGTTCGTGAGTTTCTCGCACGGTAAAGTCGTTTCCGATAACCCTAAAGCCGCAGGTATAGAAATTGGTCGCCCAAATGAAACGTATAGACGTATTCGCGTTGAGTCTGACTTCGGCAAAATGACAGTATTCGTGACCAATGGTCATCTTCCTTATCCGTATGGGCGTGATATGACGGGTTATGAAGTTAAAAACTTATCTGAAACTTTAGATAAAGCCACAAAAGCAGGTGCATCTGTTTTGGTGAATGCTTATAAGTCGGATGGTCGTGAGTCAGCAATGGTGCAGTTCCCAGGCGGTTATATCGCTGAAATTCATGCGTCTATCAAATAATTTATAGCCTAAATGATGGATTGAAATTTGCACTTATGTTGCCTAAGAGCAGTATGAGTGCAAAACACCAAGTCTCTGCAACGACCTATTTATTACTATGGATAACACTTGATGGCCTCGCATGTTTTTAAAGATAGAACATATCGAACTAAGCACTCAGAGACTTACCTGAAAATAATAAAAATGAGTCTGTTATTAACCAGCAGTTTATTTTTCTATGAATCTGCTTATGCAGAAAATGAAGCCTCAAACACAAATGCATGTCCAACTCGTCCAAAAATCTCAACGAATCGTTGGCAAGAAAATTGGGATGTTTTAAAAAATCCGTGTGTGCCAAAGAAAATAGGAGACGACTTCAAATATATACCTTTTGGCGATAATAATTATTTATCACTTGGGGCAAATATTCGTGAACGTTTTGAAGTCAATAATAATGCAAAGTTTGGTACTGGAAATAATCAGGCCGACAGCTATTTAATTCAAAGATTACAAGCGCATGCAGATGTAAGAATAGGCGATCATTTACAATTATTTACTCAGCTAAGCGATGCCCGTGCGTTTGATAAAAAAAATATTAGTAGTACCGATCAAAATAGACTTGATATAGAACAAGCCTTTATTGCATGGGTGAGCCCTTTAAATAACGGAACTTTTAAATTTAGAGTAGGCCGTCAAGAAATGGCTTTTGACTTACAGCGCTTTATCTCGAATAGAGAAGGCCCAAACGTTCGGCAAGCCTTTGATGGTGTATGGTCGGGGTATGAATATGGCGACTGGAGAGTTTTAGGTTATCTCACCAGACCTGTTCAGATAGAAAAAGATTCCACGTTTAATGACCACTCAAAAAGCAATTTAAGTTTTAGCGGCTTTCGTGTAGATAAACAAAATGTAGGGGATGGCGAGTTATCGGGTTATTACTCGCGTTATAAACGAGATAATGCCTCTTTTCCAAGTATTAAGGGCAATGAGGTTCGAGACTTATATGACCTTCGCCATATGGGTAAAAAGAATAATGTCGATTGGGATGTTGAAGGCATGCTTCAGCATGGAAAAATCGGTGGACAAACAATTCAAGCTTGGGCACTGAGTAGTATTACGGGATACACTTTTGCTGACCAAGCGTGGTCACCGCGTTTAGGAGTGCAATTTGATATTGCCACAGGCGACAAAAGTACCAACGATAATCAACTTAATACCTTTAACCAGCTTTTTGCAAATGGCTCATATTTTACTTTGGCGGGTTATAGTGGTTATAGCAATATTATTCACCTAAAACCGTCTCTGACGCTCAAGCCTTCCGAAAAACTTACTTTGTTAAGTGCCTTAGGTTTTCAGTGGCGTGAAACTACCCAAGATGCGATTTATTTCCAAGGTAAGAACAGCATGGCAAATACCGCGGGGCAAGGTTCGAGCTGGACTGGGGCATATCTTCAACTCAGAGCAGATCGAAAAATTAATTCTAATCTATCTGTGGCTGCCGAAGGCGTGCACTTTGAGGTTGGAGATACCATTAAGAAAGCGGGTGGTAAAGACGCAAACTATTTAGGCCTTGAGCTTAAATATGGTTGGTAAAACGAGAAGAGTAAAAATATGAGCACAGGTATAAAGCAAACTAAAATTGGGCGTTACCAAAATTTAAACATTGAACTCGTGACTTGGGACTGTACCACGGCCGAGGTTGAGCTTTCCTGTGCTTGTGTTTTTGAACATGAAATGAATAACCGTTCTTTTTCGGGTGGTTTGGCACATTTAGATGAAGCTCTAAACGGCAGACTATATGAAATACGGAAAAATAACTGGTTTAGCGCAAAATTGAATGATGTTCTTTTAATAAATCAAACCCCATCCACGATACATGCCTCTAAAGTTTTACTTATAGGCATGGGAGCACCAGAAGATTTCACGTTAGAGCGAATCGAGACTGCGATAAAAACTGTTGTAAGAATAGTGCATCAACTGGAACTCAAAAGTGTGGCATTTGCGCCTAGTCTTTTAGATACAGGCCTGAATCCTCCTACTGGTTTAAATGAACTGATGCTAAGAAGTTTAAAAGAAGAATTAGACAAACATCATCAGCTTTATTTGCAAAAATTAGTCAAAAAATCTGAAATTGAAAAATGGGTATTTGATGCAGGTTTTCAAAATTATGATGCTAAGGCTGAGCAATATATCGCGTCTTTTGCTAAAGTTTTTATTGAAGATTCATTCTGATTTTAAAAACAAAATTCAGTAAAGCATTGTGAAAAGGAACATGATTTTAATTTAACTGCATCAGCCTGAACGATGCAGTTAAATGATCAATATTAAGAAATTTCTAAAATTTTCTGAGCGATATATAAATCTTGTATAGATAAGCCTGAACTGTCATAAATTGTGATTTGTTCTGGTAACTGCCTACCTTGGGCATTTGCTAAAAGCACATCACCTATATTGATTAAGGTTGCAGACTCAGGCGCATGTTGAAATTCACCAATGAGTTTAGACTGGACATTAAGATCGCAAAATAAACCACTATGTGAAAATAGCTCTGGCGGAAGTTCTTGTTTGCCTTGTTTATCAGAACCCATCGATGAAATATGAGTGCCAGCTTTGACCCATTCAGCTTTAAAAAGAGGAGTATGAGAAGAAGTTGCGGTCACAATAATATCGGCTTGTTCACAGGCTTCTTTTGCACCCGTAATTTGAAGCTGAATACCTAATGGTTTGAGGTCTTCTGCCATTTTTTCAGCTTTATGTGGGTCGCGCCCGACTATAAAAATCTGTTCGAAATTTCTAATTCTCGCTAAAGCCTCACACTCATATTTGGCCTGATTTCCTGTACCAAATATAGCCAATACTTTTGAATCTTTTCTTGCAAGTACCTGGGTTGCGACAGCATTAGATGCAGCTGTACGAAACGCATTGACTTTGCCTGCTTCGATGGCTGCTGCCATTTTTCCATTAGCTTGATTGAATAATAAAATGAGCGCGTTATGGCGAGGCAAACCATGTTTAGGGTTATCTTCCCAAAAAGAACCAACTTTAAGGCCAGCCAAATGCTCGGTCGCCGATGACTTAACGCTAAAGGTATTTTTGCTATCGGACCCTTGACCGTGAACCACAGCAAAACTTTTGGTTTCTGGTTGAGTTGCAGCAATTAAAGCTTGGTAAATGGCGTCATAAGCCAGTTCATGATTGATGAGAGCAGCAGATTCAGACTCAGAAATAAATCTCATCATATCTCCAAAAGTTTATTTAAATTAAGACACGAGCAAGCCGAGAGACGAGTAGCATGTAATGCCTATCTATGACGTATTAACTGAACTCATAGATAGGCACTAACTTTTATTAAGCAGATAAAAACTCTACATATTTAGAAATATCGACGTTGCCACCACTAATGATGATGCCTATACGTTTGCCTTTTAACTCATGCTTTAAATTACGTGCAGCAGCAAATCCGAGACATCCTGTCGGTTCAACTACCATTTTCATTCTTTCAGCAAAGAACTTCATACAGCTAATAAGTTCTTCGTCTTCTACTGTCAAAATGTCATCCACATTCTTTTGAATAATAGGGAATGTTAATTTGCCTAAATATTGAGTTTGAGCGCCATCGGCAATGGTTTGTGGCGTATCAATATGAACAATTTCTCCTTTTCTAAAAGACATTTGCCCATCATTTCCTAGAGCAGGTTCAACACCATATATTTTACAGTTTGGAGAGAGATGGCGAGCAGACAGGGCAGAACCTGCCAATAAACCACCGCCCCCTAAACATACAAACAGGTAATCTAATTCGCCGACTTCTTCAAATAACTCTTTTGCAGCCGTTCCTTGACCTGCAATTACATGTGGGTGGTCATAAGATGGAATGAGTGTCAGGCCATTTTTTTCAGCTATTTCTTTTCCAATTTTTTCCCGATCTTCTCTATAGCGGTCAAATTCAACAATATCGGCGCCGTATTCTCGTGTTGCTGCCATTTTTGCGGCAGGTGCATCTTGCGGCATAACGATTATGGCTGGAATACCAAGCGTTTTTGCTGATAGTGCAATTGCTTGCGCATGGTTTCCTGAAGAGAAAGCAACCACACCCGCTTTTTTCTGAGCTCCACTAAATTGCAAAAGTGCATTCATTGCACCACGAAATTTGAAAGCACCAACACGCTGAAAATTCTCACATTTAAAAAATACTTCTGCTTCAAATTCATTGTTCACAGTACGTGAAGTTAAAACAGGAGTCTTATTTGCGAAACCTTTTATACGTTCAGCAGCGGCTGCGACATCTTCATAAGTGGGAAGGGTTAAATTTTTCATAATTAAACCTAATGCTATTCAATGTTTTCGGATGCAAGATTTGCTATTGCTCAAGTGACATACAATATATGGACCTTGTTTAGATAAAATATATAGATTTAGATAAAATGTCTAATTTTATTTTCTAATTTGATAACAATGAGATATAAGATTTTGATTTACATTAAGTTTAAAATTGGATAAAAAGTCTAAAATACTATTGCATGCTTTATGCTAGGGCTTGAAATAGCAACTAAGTCATTTGGAGGAAATACCTTGGGCAATCGTGATAAACATTTACTCACTCAACTAGATACTATCGCGAAAGGGCTAAGTGAAACGCTATTTCCTTTTTGCGAAGTTGTTGTCCATGACTTAACAAATCCTGAGCATGCCATACTCTCTATACATAACAATTTATCTGGTCGAAAAATTGGAGATCCTGCCACTGAGCTGGGCTTGGCTAGAATCATGTCTCCAGAGTTTCCAAACCTCATTTCAAATTACGCAAACCAATTTGCAGATGGTCGTCCTGCCAAAAGTACGTCTATTGGAATTAAAGATGAAGAAGGGCAATATGTGGCCGCTTTATGTATGAATATAGATTTAACCCTATTTAGGGGAATGCAAAGTGCTCTAGACCAGTTCACTAAAATTGAAACTGACAACATTATTGAAAATCTGGAACCGAATGGTACAGAAGCAATTCGAAGATATATTGATCAATTTGCTTCAAAACACGCTACGACACCGCGTATGCTAAAACTCAATGAGCGAAAACAGTTAATACATGAACTCAAGAATAATGGCTTATTAGACATTAAAAAGGCCGTGGAAACGGTTGCTCAGCATTTAGGTATATCTAGAGCAAGTGCCTATTTATATGTGAAGGAAACTTAAAAGCTTTTTCATCATTTATAAAATTAGACATAGTGTGTGTTGTACTTGGTGTTGCATAACCTTTGTGCTTTTTGAAAGGTTACCCATTCAGTTTTTTGCTTTAAAGGTTTTATGGTATTTATCAAAAAATAACTTGTTTAATCAACATACCTCATTTAAATAATGAACTAGGTGATACAGTAATCATCTACATAGATTTATTTAGGAGGTCATTATTTGAAGGTGTTTTTTATTGTATTTATTACTATTTTTTCCAGCATCGGACTGTTTCTGTTAATTGCAGCTCTTCGCTATCGAAAGAATTATTCATCATCGGGTGAACCTGATTATTCATCTTCATCAAACCATCATGTTCATGACAATAGCCATCATCATAGCTCAAGCCACTCAAATGATTGTTCGTCATCTTCGGATTCAGGCAGCTGCGATAGTGGCGGTAGTAGTGACTAAAAAGCCCTTTTATATAAAAGGGCTTTTAGCTGTTTAAGGTAAATCAAACCAAATAAATTGACTGTCTTCAAGTGCATGAATCACGGCGTTATCTTCAAACACTAAAGCATCACCAGCTTTAACTTCTTGATCACCAATACGAATTACACCTGAAATCACATGAACGTAATTTACCCGTTTTGATGTTTCAACAGGAAGTTCATTTCCTTTTTTCAATACTGCAGATTTTACTTCTGCGTTTTGGCGAATGTGCATAGGTGCATTTGCATCTGGGCCTGCAATTAAATGCCATTTATTTGGATCTTTACGTGGGTCCAAATTAATTTGTTGGTAGTTTGGCTCAGCTTCTTTTACATCTGGAATAATCCAGATTTGTAATAGATGGACAGGTGTATCAGTGTTATTGATTTCACTGTGCGCCACGCCTGTACCAGCACTCATGAGTTGCCATTCACCAGCTTTAATTTGGCCTTCATTTCCCATCGTATCACGGTGTGAAATTGCACCATCGAGCACACAGGTTAAAATTTCCATGTTGTCATGAGAGTGTGTGCCGAAACCGTTATGGGCATCAATTCTGTCGTCATTAATAACGCGTAATGCACTGACACCCATATATTTCGGGTTATACCAGTTACCAAATGAAAAGCTATGATAAGACTCTAACCAACCCGCTTTAACATGACCACGATCTTCACTACGATGCAAAAAAGCATTCATGACTCGATCTCCTCAAATTATTATTGATCTCTTGAGGACTATGTTAAACCTGTAGAATGAAGCTAAAAATAGAGTAGATGCAACATATTGTTGCGTTTTTAATATGATCGATATATCAATAAATATTCGTTTTAAATTTTAAGTATAAAAAAAGCCTGCATAAAGCAGGCTTTCTTCTTTAAAGGATTATTCTAAGAATTTAACAGTTACACCTGCACGTACTTTATTACCTAAATCGTTAGCATCCCAGTTGGTTAAACGGATACAACCGTGTGATGCAGTTTTAGAAATTAAAGACGGGTTTGGTGTGCCGTGAATACCAAATGATTTTTTACTTAAACCAATCCAGATATTACCTACAGGAGCGTTAGGGCCTGGTGGTAAAGAAAGCGGTTTTAAGTTTTTACCTTGTACGAAGTTTGAAGGTGAATAGCTATACCAAGGGTTACGCGCAACACCAACTACCTTATAAGTACCGGTCGGAGAAGGCGTATCAGTACTGCCAATTGTTGCAGGAAAGGAACCTACCATTTGATTGCGGCTGTTAAACAGATACAACTGTTTTGCACCTTTATGCGCAATAATCAAATGAATATCTTCTGGTAAGTCATTGCGTACGTTTGGAACAATAACTTTCTCACCAACTTTTTTGAAGGTTGCTTTCGGGTTTAATTTCTTTAAGAAACCTTCATCAATATGGAACTTCTCGCCCAACATTTCAGTCACACGCGTGTAGTACAAACCTTTCATTTTGGCTTGTAATGCGTAGTCAGAAGGAATTGACTCAGCATATGGACCTTTTAAGTCTGCATCGGTAATTGTGTATTCAATAAATGCTGGTTTTGTTTGTTTTGCAACAAGTGCATCCCAAGTTTCTTTAGTTAACTCGCCAGTAGGAGATAAACCATTCATTTGTTGGAAAGATGCAATTGCTTTTAGGGTATTTTTACCGCTCATGCCATCAATCGCACCCGGCGAAGCATGTGCATTGTTCAACATAACGTGAGCACGTGCATAAACTGGAAATTGGCCTTTGCCAATGTTTTCGTACCAGTCAGCATTGTTTAAGCTATCTAATGTCCATGAAACAGCTGGAGCAGGAGCAGAAGTCTTAGTAGCTGTCGCTGTTTTAGCTGGTGCAGTTGGTTCTGAAGCAGCAATGCCTGAATCAGCATTTGGGTCTTCAGCTTTTTGCAAATTTTGTAATGTTGTAGACGCTCGATTTAAATCATTTTGTTCTTGAGCAGTAATCTGTGTCTGCGCTTGGGCTTTTGCAGTTGAAGCAGCATCTACAGCAAGCGGATCAATTGGATCCTCTACAGGAGCAGATACTTTTTTAGGGTTCAGTGGTTGCTCAGTTGTTGACGCAGCCAAAGCAACATTAGCAATAATACAACTTAAACTCATAGCGAGTAATGAGCGAACAAACATGTAATTCAACCTTAAGAATTTTCATATAAGCAATAGGGCAAGGAGACTGATCCTAACGTTTATAAAATCACCAACAACGCAATTTTTGCGCATTCAATATTGGTGAATTTAAGCATTAAAGGAATATCAATAAACCCGATGTAACATGTTGCAAGTATTGCAGAAAACCGAGCTTCTTGCAGTAGACTTTTGTGTAAATATGCATTTTTTAGTGGATTGACAAGTTTTTGTATGAAATTGAAATTATAAAAACATCTACGTTTTGATATGATGCTGCCACATGAAAAAGATAGAGATCGGCAATGACGACACTTAAAAATGATCGTTTCTTACGTGCTTTATTACGTGAGCCTGTAGACACCACACCGATATGGATGATGCGCCAAGCAGGACGTTATTTGCCTGAATATCGCGAAACACGCTCAAAAGCGGGTGACTTTCTATCTTTATGCAAAAATACAGAGTTTGCTTGTGAAGTAACTTTACAGCCTTTACGTCGTTATGATTTAGACGCAGCAATTTTATTTTCAGATATTTTAACTATTCCAGATGCACTCGGTTTAGGTCTTTACTTTGAAACAGGCGAAGGCCCTAAGTTTCATAAAACGGTTCGTACTGAACAAGATGTAGCAAATTTACCAAAGTTAAATGCTAAATCTGATCTTGATTATGTGATGAACGCAGTAAGTACAATTCGTTCTGCTTTGGGTGGTCAGGTTCCACTCATTGGTTTTTCGGGTAGTCCTTGGACGCTAGCAACTTACATGGTTGAAGGTGGTTCAAGCAAAGAGTTCCGTTTTACCAAGCAAATGATGTATGCACAGCCGGAAGTTTTGCATGCTCTACTCGACCATTTAGCAGATTCAGTGATTGACTATCTAAATGCTCAGATTGATGCGGGCGCTCAAGCAATTCAAATCTTTGACAGTTGGGGCGGTGCTTTAGCACACCGTGAATATGTAGAGTTCTCTTTGAACTATATGAAAAAGATTATTGCGGGTCTGCAACGTGAAAAAGATGGGCGCCGTATTCCTGTCATTGTATTCACCAAAGGTGGTGGTCAGTGGTTAGAACCAATGATCACAACAGGTGCAGATGCATTAGGTTTAGATTGGACGACACCATTAAATACAGCCCGTACAACTGTAGCAGGTCGTGTTGCTCTACAAGGGAACCTTGATCCGGCTGTTTTATATGGTTCAGCAGCTACGATTGAAAAAGCCGTAAAAGCGATGTTAGATGACGCTTACGCAAATGGTGAGAAGACTGGTTATGTTGCAAACTTGGGTCATGGCATTACCCAGTGGGTAGATCCTGCGCAACCAAAAATCTTTGTAGATACAGTGCATGAGTATAGTGCTAAATATCTAGGATAGTTCTTTGTGCGCCACCTAACTTTACCAATTCATTTTATCGGCAAGGCTGTTTCGGCAGCCTTGTTTGGTATTCTGCTTTTAATAGCTTTTGCCCTGACAGCACCGATGGGTAGCCATGAATATATGGGTTTTTATCGTTATGATTATTTACTCATCTATGCACTCATTATTCAAATTTGCTTGTTATATTTAAAGCTGGAGTCATGGCAAGAAGCCAAAGTCATTGCTTTATTTCATATCATGGCAATGGTCATGGAAATCTTTTTGACACACCCCGGCATTGCTTCATGGCAATACCCGCAGCCTGCGGTATTTAAAATTATTACTGTGCCTTTATTTGCAGGCTTTATGTACTCGGCTGTAGGTAGTTTCTTTGCTCGCTCAATACGACTATTTCAAGTTTCCTTTGAGAAACTGCCAAGCTTTGGAAGCATGCTTTTTCTCGCATTTTTCTCATATATTAACTTTATGAGTAAATTTTTTATTCCTGATATTCGCTATATTTTATTTGCATTTAGTGTTTATATATTCTGGAAAACTACACTTTATTTTCAAATAAATGAACGTAAGTTTAAAACGCCGATGCTCCCTGTTTTGGTGACACTCGCATTCATAATTTGGGTTGCTGAAAATATTAGTACATTTTACAAAATTTGGGTTTACCCAAGTCAGATTAATGCTTGGCATATGGTGGGATGGGGTAAACTTGGTTCGTGGTATTTATTATTACTGCTAAGTTTAGTATTAGTTCTTAAAATATTAGGTCATCGAGATAATCAAGGTAATTGGAATTTAAAGTAAAAATTTCATTTTCACTTTTTATCATATTATTTAATTTTTAATTGCTAAATGACTGGCTTATCGCTATCTTTGAAGGGTGTAATAATAGTTACACATAACAATACATAAGAAACAAATCAATAATGATTTTTGGAGATATACATCTATGTTAAAAAAATTAGCTTTAGCTGCTTTGTTAGCAGCTGGTTCAAGTGTTGCTATGGCTGATAACGATGTAGGTTGTGGTGTGGGTACGCAAGTATGGGCTGGCCAAAAAGGAGTGGTGCCTAAAATTCTTGCTGCAACAACAAACGGTATTTTTACTAACCAATTATTAGGTATTACTTTTGGTACTTTAGGCTGCCGTCAAGGCGGAACAGTAACAGCTCAAGTTGTTACTTTCACAAATGAAAATGCAGAAACTTTAGCGCGTGATATGGCTGTAGGCCAAGGTGAAAGCCTGAACGTACTTGCTGAGTTAATGCAAATTAAACCACAAGATAAAGATCGTTTCTTCAAAGTTTCAAAAGCAAACTTTGGTGAAATCTATTCAGCAGACAACCAAAACACACTTCAAGTATTAGCATCATTACAAAACGTAATGGCTAAAGACGACGTTTTAAAAGCTTACGTATAAGTTTGAAATTGAAAACCCTGTCATTTGGCAGGGTTTTTCTTATATTTAATGATAAAAATTGATGAGCTTAATGAAATCGGTTGTTTTAATTTTTGCCTCATTGGCAGTTAATATTGCGTATTCAGCAGAAATAAATCCATCTATTCAAAACTACTGGTCTATTGCAGAACAAAAAAAGTTAGATCAAGACATCACATGGCAACGTCTGATGTATGCCAATAAAAACCAGAAGAGTGAAGTGAGTTACGCTGGTTACTTTATGGCACCAAATGGGAAAAATAATTTAAAAGAAGAACAGAAAGCAGATATCACAGCATTATTTGCACCAGCTCCAGACAATCAATCAATTCGTTGTAAGTTTCCTGCGCGCAGTCAATGGCTTATAAAGCAATTAGGCATTCAAGAAAATGAATTACCGCAAGTAAAATGTTCAGAGTTTGAAAACTGGATTGGCCAGATTAAACCTTATAAAGCGACGCTAATTTACGCGACAGACTTTATGGGCAATCCAAGCTCAATGTTTGGACATACCTTATTACGCTTAGACCCTAAAGATCAAAAACAGTTAAACCTCGTTTCTTACGCTGTAAATTATGCAGCCACTGTCGCAGGCAATGACAACTGGTCATATGCTTGGAAAGGCTTAACAGGGCAGTATCCGGGTGAATATTCACTAATGCCTTATTATCGTAAGGTAAAAGAGTATGGTGATTTTGAAAGCCGTGATTTATGGGAATATGAGTTAAATCTATCTCCTGAGGAAACACACTTTTTAGTGTCTCATATTTGGGAAATGCAACATGTGAGCTTCCCTTATTACTTTGTGAGTGACAACTGCGCCTATCGTTTATTGGGATTGGTTGATTTGGTTAAACCTGAGTCTAACTTACAAGAAAAGTTTAATTACGCTTCTATTCCAATGGAAACGATTAAAGCGATGCAGCAGCAAGGGCTTACGAATCCTCCTGTATATCGACCAGCTTTAGAGACTCAATTATTAGCTCAAGCTCATCAGCATGGCGCGTCTTTGGCAAAAGTTGCTCATCAGGTAGCCATGATGCCAACTAAAGAGTCCTCCGAAATACTTAAGTCGTATAGTCAGCCAGATCAGGCCAAAATTCTTGAGATGGCTTACGATGATTTATATCTACAATTCATTAGTCGAAAAGTTGAAGAAAGTTTTGCTCAACCACAGCTAAGGCAACTTTTGGCTTTGAGAAGTCAGATTGATTTAGATAAACAACGCCAAGAACCTAAACGACCTTCTACTGAACCTACACAAGGTCATAATGCACGCAATGTTTCGCTAAAACTGGGTGAAGTACAAGGTGATAAGTTTATCGAGATTGGGCATAGACAAGCTTACCATGACTTGATTGACCCTCAAGGAGGGTATCGTGCTGGTACTCAATTGCTTTTTTTAAATGGTAATGCCCAGTGGAGAGATGATCATTTAAAGCTAGAACGTCTTGATCTACTAGAAGTGAACTCCTATAACCCGATCCAACCATTCAAAACACCTCTTACTTGGGGATTTAACCTAGGCTGGCGTCAAGAAGCAGTTCATGACGGTGTTTATAGTGATGAAAAACAGCATGGTGTAGCGAGTTTTAATACCCAAGTTGGCTATAGTGTTGCGGACTATGACCGTAAACATGTGTGCTATGGACAAGTCCAAGCTTATGTTCAAGCAGGTTCAAATTTAGATAAAGGTTGGCGTGTAGGAATGGGGCCAACTCTAGGCTGTATGAATCAGTGGTTTGAAAAGTTTAACTCAGTGATACAAGTTGAACTACCCTATTGGGAAGACCAAAACCAATGGAACTTACGCTTAAATACCCAGTGGCAATATGCCATTAATAGCAATAATGCTATTCGCCTGAATTGGGATTATGAAAAACAAAATCATCTGGACTGGATGAAATCAAGTCTTGGATATGTTTGGTTCTTTTAAATCGTATATTCATAAAAAAAGAGAAATAGATTTCATCTATTTCTCTTTTTTGTTTTAGCTAAAGATGATTATTTCTTTATCGCATTTAGCACAGCATAAGCCGCCTTAATGCGTTCTTCGTTTGGAATACGTTTATTGGTTAACATGACTAAACCAATATTTTCTTTAGGAATAAATACGACGTATGTTCCAAAGCCATTGGTTGAACCAGTTTTGTGAAACATTTTAATTGAAGGTTCTTTAGAAATAGCAGTGACTTTATTAGGCTTCATCACAATCTGGTCAGAATTACTGTCTAATAAAGTTTGTAAGGTTGCAGGGTAAGAAAACTCTTCCCAACCAAGCGCCTGATACATGGTATCTACTTGATAGAAACCTTGATGTGTCTCATTAATTGCACGTTGAATATCAGCAGGATATTGCTGCGGGTTCAGGTTGGCATGAACAAACCCCAACATGTCTGGAAGAGTCGATTTAACGCCGTAAGCTGGACCATCTAAGGGACCAGGGTTGACTCGAATCGGCTGATTTTGTTGGTTATAGCCAAATGCATAATGTTGCATTTGAGTTTTAGGTACATTGACATAACTATGTTTTAAGCCAAGGTCTGGAAAAATGGTTTTTTCTAAAACCTGACTAAAAGGCTGATTCATTGACAAGCTTACAACTTTTCCAAATAGGCCAATACTTGGGTTGGAATATTGTCTATATTCACCAATTGGATTTTTAGGCTTCCAGTCTTTGAAAAAAGTTAAAACTTGTTGGTCTGTTTGTACTTCATCTGGAAACTGTAGCGCAAGATTACCACTGGTATAAGTAGCAAGTTGAAGTAAATTGACCTGATCAATCGGGGTGTTTTTTAGCTCTTTCCAGTATTTACTTGGTTTATCTTCAAAAGAGATTTTTCCCTTATTCTTAGCATAAGCACCTGCTGTAGCGGTAAATAGTTTACTGACAGAACCTAGCTCAAAAATGGTACTGCTATTTACAGCTTTTTTATCTTGAACAGATTGAAGGCCATAATACATTTCATATTTTTTATTGTTTTGAATAACACCTACCGCCATACCCGGCACATTATATTTTTCTAATAACGGTTTAAAATTTTGATCAACCAGTTTCTTAATTTCTTGCTCTTTTGGTGTATTCCCTGCATAAATTGAGGTATTAAAAATAAAAAGAGGGAATAAAAGTAAGCAAGAAATTTTGTTAAATCGCATGATTAACTCATAAATTATTTAAAATTAAAGATGTGTACTTTTATAACAAAAATCACATAATTTGATTGTTATGTTTTATAGAGTAAGTGCTTTATCTAAATATAAAAAAGCCCAACTGAGTCGGGCTTTTTTGCAGTAGCTACCAGATTAGTAGCTTTCTGGTACTGCACTTAAGAATTCACGGCGTGCTTCTTTGTCAGTTTTAAAATCTCCGACAAAAGAAACTGTACGGGTGGTAGACTCTTGTTTACCTACACCACGCATCATCATACACATATGTGCAGAGTCAATTACGACAGCAACACCGCGAGCACCAGTCACTTCAGCCACAGCTTCAGCGATTTGCTGAGTTAGATTTTCCTGAATTTGCAAACGACGAGCAAACATCTCGGTAATACGTGCAAATTTAGATAAGCCAAGAACTTTGCCTTCTGGTAAATAGGCAACATGAACACGGCCATAGAATGGAAGGAGGTGATGTTCGCAAAGCGAATAAAATTCAATATTTTTCACCAATACCATTTCATGGTTATCTGATGGGAAAACAGCATTATTGGTGACTTCTTCTAAAGTTTTACTATAGCCAGAAGTTAAATATGAAAAAGCTTTAGCCGCACGCACAGGCGTATCTTTAAGGCCGGGACGATTAAGGTCTTCACCGACGGCAGTCAGAATGTTTGCGTACGATTGCTGCATTGACATAAGGCGTATAAATTTACTCTATTAGACAAGCTCGGCATTGTATCAGAAACATGACCTGATGTTCATAACTCGTCGCACTATATTTATCCTGTTCGGTATGCGTTGGATAAATGGTGAATAAATTTCATGTTTTTTATCGTTAATAGTCAAGTATTTGAACATGAAATGTGCGACTAATACAGTTAAGTTATAAATGATCGCCTCATGGCATCATATTTGCAAATATGCCGTACTATAGAGCATAAGGATAAAAAATGTCAGAACGTCCAATTACCTTTTTTTTTCGTGGCAGTCAGCAACAAGTAGAAAATGTATTACCCACCATGACGGTCTTACAATTTCTCCGAGAATATACGCAAGCCGATAAGACTCGGCAGACTGGTACAAAAGAGGGCTGTGCTGAGGGCGATTGTGGTGCATGTACAGTAGTGATTGGTGAGTTAGTCAATGACAGCTTGCAATTACGGAGCGTGAATGCTTGTATTCAGTTTTTAGTGACTTTAGATGGTAAAGCTTTATTTACAGTAGAAGATCTTCATAATTTATTACCTACACAAGCTGGGACATTGCATCCTGTACAACAGGCAATGGTGGATATGCATGGCTCACAATGTGGTTTTTGCACGCCCGGTTTTATTATGTCGTTATGGGCAATGTATGAAAATGAACAACAGCCACCAAGCAAAGATAAAATCAGTGATTATCTTTCTGGAAATTTATGCCGCTGTACGGGCTATCGACCTATTTTAGATGCAGCAAAAAAAGCATATGACTATCCGCGTGTTCAATTAGAACGTCAAAAAGTACTTAATGTATTAAAAGACATTCAAGCATTACCAGCATTGCATTTAAATCATCATGTTCAGCAATTTTTTGCACCCAAAACTTTGCGGGATTTTGCTGCTATACGTTCACAGTTGCCGCAAGCCCGTATTGTTGCAGGTAGTACAGATGTCGGTTTGTGGGTCACAAAGCAGGGCCGTAATTTAGGAGATATGCTTTATATCGGTCAGGTGGAAGAGCTGAAAAAGATTGTAGTCACAGACCATACTTTAACGATTGGGGCAAATGTCAGTTTGAGTGATGCACTCATCAAAATTTCAGAGTTTTATCCTGACTTTCAAGAATTACAGCGCCGTTTTGCTTCCATGCCTATTAAAAATGCTGGAACTTTAGGTGGAAATATTGCCAATGGTTCGCCTATTGGCGACTCAATGCCAGCATTAATTACGCTAGGTACACGCTTAATTTTGCGCTTAGGTGAACAGGCTCGTGAAATTGCCTTGGAAGACTTTTATTTAGATTATCAAAAAACAGCATTACAACTTGGTGAGTTTGTAGAGTCGATTGTTATTCCACTTCGTGAAGGGCAGCCACGTTTTAAATTTGCCAGCTATAAAATTGCTAAACGTTTTGAGCAAGATATTTCTGCGGTATGTGCGGCTATTTCATGTGAGCTAGATAATCATTGTGTCGCTCACAATGTGAAAATTGCTTTTGGTGGCATGGCTGCTATTCCCAAACGTGCAAAGTATGCAGAAGCCATATTGGAAGGCCAACAACTTACATCAGAATTGATCGTTCAGGCACAAGAAGTATTGTCGCAAGACTATCAGCCTTTAGATGATGGACGTGCTAGCTCAGCATATCGTTTACACGTCGCGAAAAACTGTTTACAGCGTTTTTATGTAGAAAAAGTCCTGTCTCAAACACTAACTCGTGTGAATGACTTGATTGCTATGGTGGAGATCTGACATGAATCAAACCATTAACTTAAGCATTTCTAAAAAATCAGCTAAAGCTGGCGACTCGATTCCACACGAGAGTGCCCATTTACATGTAACGGGGCAGGCAACATATATTGATGATTTACCTGAGCTTGAAAATACCATGCACCTAGCTGTCGGATTTTCAAGTTGTGCAAAAGGCAAAATTAGTAAGCTTGATTTAGATGCAGTACGTCAGGCCGATGGTGTGCATGCAGTTTTTTCGGCAAAGGATATTGATGTTGAAAATAATTGGGGACCCATTGTAAAAGATGACCCAATTTTTGCCGAAGATCAGGTCGAATTTTATGGACAAGCCCTGTTTGTGGTTGTTGCTGACAGTTATCAGCAAGCCCGTCAGGCAGTTCGCTTAGCAAAAATTGAATATCTGCCCGAAACTCCGATTTTAACCATTCAAGATGCGATTGAAAAAGAATCGTGGGTGTTACCGCCTGTTGAATTCAGCCATGGTGAAGTTGAACAAGCATTTCACAATGCAGCACATCATCTTTCAGGTGCTATTGAGCTGGGTGGGCAAGAGCATTTTTATCTCGAAGGACAAATTTCCTATGCGATTCCCCAAGAAAATCAGAGCTTAAAAGTCTATTGTTCGACACAACATCCAACCGAAATGCAGCTACTGATTTGTCATGCATTAGGCATGAATATGCATCAGGTGAGTGTGGAAAGCCGTCGTATGGGTGGTGGTTTTGGTGGTAAAGAGTCGCAGTCGGCGCAGTGGGCATGCATTGCATCTTTGGCAGCACAAAAAACAGGCCGTCCGTGTAAATTACGCTTAGATCGTGATGATGATATGAGCGCTACAGGCAAACGTCACGGTTTTGCTTATGAGTGGTCTGTAGCCTTTGATGACAGTGGTATTTTACAAGGTTTAAAAGTAGAACTGGCTTCAAACTGCGGTTTTTCGGCTGATTTATCTGGGCCAGTAAATGAACGTGCGATTTGCCATATTGGCAATGCCTATTATTTAAATGCAGTTGAGTTACGTAACTTACGTTGTAAAACCAATACTGTTTCCAATACGGCATATCGTGGTTTTGGTGGGCCACAAGGTATGTTTGTCATTGAAAATATTATTGATGATATTGCTCGTTATTTAGGTTGTGACCCAGTTGAAATTCGTCAGCGCAATTTCTTTGCCGAACAGCCCGGTGCTGGACGTGACCGTATGCACTATGGAGCAGAAGTCCGTGATAATGTTGCGCCAAAATTGGTAGCCGAATTATTGCAAAGTAGCGATTATGCGAAACGCAAACAGAGCATTCATACCTTTAACGAGAACAATGACATCATTAAGCGTGGTATTGCGTTAACACCCTTAATGTTTGGTATTTCGTTTAACGCCGTGCATTACAATCAGGCGGGTGCACTGGTCTACGTGTATATGGATAGTACTGTTTCTATCACCCATGGCGGTACAGAAATGGGACAGGGGCTATATACCAAAGTACGGCAGGTTGCCGCTCATGAGTTGGGTTTACCAATCGATAGCATTCGCTTAATTGCAACTGATACTTCTCGGGTGCCAAATACTTCGGCAACTGCTGCATCGAGTGGCGCAGATCTAAACGGTAAAGCTGTTCAAAATGCCTGTATTAAAATTCGTGAGCGTCTGGCAAAACTTGCAGCAGAAATAAGTCAAAGTGAAGCTGAACAAGTCCAGTTTGAAAATAGTATAGTCACAACAGCGAATGGTCACTCATGGACATTTCCTGACTTGGTTCAACGGGCATATATGGCACGTGTACAACTATGGGACAGCGGTTTTTATAAAACACCAGAAATTCACTATGATCAGGTCAACCATTTAGGGCGTCCATTTTTCTACTATGCTTATGGCGCAGCGGTCAGCGAGGTCGCAATAGATACGCTAACTGGGGAAATGAAAGTGTTACGTGCCGATATTTTGCATGATGTCGGGCAGTCAATTAACCCTGCAATTGATATAGGGCAAATTGAAGGTGGTTTTGTACAAGGGATGGGATGGCTCACGACAGAAGAGTTATATTGGCAGCCACAAGGACCACACGCTGGCCGTTTGTTTACCCATGCGCCTTCAACTTATAAAATCCCGACCAGTGTAGACATTCCTCATATTTTTAATGTCAAACTGTTTGATAACCAAAATCAGGCAGACACCATCTATCGCTCTAAAGCGGTAGGCGAACCTCCATTCATGTTGGCATTATCAGTGTTCTCTGCAATTCGTCAGGCAGTACAGGCGGCTATTCCAGAAAATGCACCGCTCGTACTCAATGCTCCAGCAACTGCCGAAGAAATTTTACGCGCAATTGCGATTGGACGCGGACAAGCTTTGGCTGACCGACCACAAGCTAAAATGTAGAAGATTATGCAACATTTACAATGGTGGACTGATTTTGTGGCGTGGCAAGTCGATGCTCTGCCTATGGTATTGGTCACAGTGGTACGTGCAAATGGTTCAACACCACGAGAAGTTGGTGCAACTATGTTATTGCGGTTTAATTTGCAACAGCAATGGCAGCAGTCCGATACGATCGGTGGCGGGCATCTAGAGTTTCAGGCCATTGATATTGCTAAAGAAATGTTAAAAGAAACGGAAACTTGTGTGAGGCGTATTGAACGCTTTAACCTCAGTGCTCGGCTGGGACAGTGTTGTGGCGGGGTGATGTGGTTATTGTTTGAAAAAATATTACCCAATGCGATCACATCGGATTTATCTGCGATTTTACAAGCATGGCGAGCTGGTCAGCGTATAGGGCGTAAGGTCTCACATCAATATGTGTCCACTTGGCAGAGTATGGATATAGAACAACAACCAAGTTTCGAGTTTCATTCTGGCAGCAGTGAAGAATGGCAATTTAGCCAGCAGATAAAACCTTATGCCATGCAAGTGCTGATTTGTGGCGCCGGGCATGTGGGTGAAGCAATTGTTCGTTGTTTATTGCCTATTGGAGTTCGGGTGAAATGGATTGATCAGCGTGATGATATTTTTCCATCCGATTTACTGCAACAGGTGCAATGTATAACGACTGATACCTTAGACGCCGAGATCGAGCAATTTGATCGTTCGGGGGCAATTTTAATTTTAACGCACGATCATCAACTAGATTTGCAATTGTGTTTTACAGCCTTAAAACCTACGGCGGAACCATTTGCTTATGTCGGAATGATTGGTTCAAAAAGTAAAAGAGCTATTTTTGAAAAGCGTATGCAAGTACGTGGTTATACCCCAGAAACATTACAACGTTTGGTTTGCCCGATCGGGGTAGAAGGAATTTCATCGAAACAACCTGCAATGATTGCCATTGCAGTAGTTGCTCAATTATTGCAGGTGTTTGATGTAAAAAAATGATCCCAAAGGATCATTTTTTTTGTTCGAACTTTGGATTTTTTTCTGCGCGTTTAAGCAGCACGAGAACTGCACCTGTGCCACCTTGATTTTCTGGAGCACTTACAAAAGCTAAAACATCACGATGTTGGCGTAACCATCCGTTGACATAGGTTTTTAAGACCGCTTCGGGGCCTTTACCATGTACAATTTTAATGACATTTTGATTTTCATCTTTTGCCATCTGGATAATTTGTAAAACTGCGTCACGCGCTTGTTCAATGGTACAGCCGTGTAGATCTACAGCTTCAAACCAACGCATCTTGCCTGCTTTTAAGTCTTCAAACACCTTATGTTGAAGTGTTGCAATGCGATAGCTTAATGAAGCTTGGCTTGCGACCGGATTTAAAGCAGCTTGAGTGTCTGACAATTCAGCATGTTCGGTATCACGGCCACCTTCGGCAGCTGCACGTTTAGCTAGTGTTTGTGCATCGACTTTTTTGGCACGAGGTGGTTTGACATTAGCCACATTACTATTGTTGATGCGTTTAACACCTGCAACAGCTTGTTGAAACAAATGTGTATCTTCCAATTCTTCAGGCTCAGCCTGAGATTTTTTAGTCTCAGACTGATTTGCGATTTTGCTTGAATGAGGATTGGAGATTTGCTTTTTAAATTGCTTCAATAATTTTTGTTGCTCTTTAGAAAGCGATGAATCTTTATTACTCATATATCTTCATTAAACCGTTTGAGGTTGTCCAAAAAGAGCAGTAAAAGCTTGATCTGGACGTGGTTGTTTCATAAAACTTTCGCCGACCAAGAAGCTGTGAATATCATGCTCTTGCATCATATGCACATCGTCTGGCGTCGCAATACCGCTTTCAGTAATTAATAAACGTGAGGCTGGAAGTAATTTTTTCAATCGGATAGACGTATTTAAATCTACATCAAACGTTTTTAAATTACGGTTATTCACACCTAATAAACATTGTTCAGAAAGCTTTAACGCGCGTTCCATTTCTTCTTCGTCATGAACTTCAACCAATACATCTAGTTGATGTTCAAACGCAGTTTTTGACATTTCTTCGAGTTGCTGGTCAGATAAACAAGCAACGATTAATAAAATACAGTCAGCATGCAAAGCACGTGCTTCAACTACATTGTATGGGTCAACCAAGAAGTCTTTACGTAAAGCAGGCAAAGCACAATGATTGCGAGCAATCGCAATATTTTCATCTGCACCCTGAAAGAAATCAACATCAGTTAGTACCGATAAACAGGCTGCACCAGCTTGTTCATATTGCTGGGCAATTTCAGCAGGATTAAAGTCTGCGCGAATAACTCCTTTTGATGGAGATGCTTTTTTAATTTCAGCAATTACACCCGGACGTTTATGTTGTAAAGCATTTGCAAAGCCACGTACTGGAGTCGCAGCTTTTGCTAATTCTTCAACGTCTTGCAAATTACGTTGTTTTAATCGCGCAGCAAGTTCCTCATGTTTACGGTCAACAATTTTACCTAAAATGGTATTTTGAATATTAATCATGAGAAATCCTTAATCTGCCTGACATTGTTTTAATGTTTTGGTAAATTCAGCCAAAACACTCATTTTTTCTAAAGCTTGTCCGCCGTAAATAATATCTTGAGCGAAGGTAACAGCCTGAGCATAAGTTTTGGTAATACCCGCCACATAAATTCCTGCGCCTGCATTAAGCGCAATCATATTTGCTGCTTTTTCACCAACATCAGTTTTATTTTTACCCAATGCATCTTTAATGAGCTTTAAGCTGGAAGCAGCATCCGCAACCACTAAACCGTTTAAAGTTTGTGACTCAATTCCGACATCTTCAGGGGTAAGTGTCCATTCAGTAATTTCACCGTCTTTGAGTTCAGCAACAGTTGTAGGCGCTGCAAGGCTAATTTCATCAAGCCCATCTCTTGAATGAACCACCATCACATGTTCAGCACCAAGTTGCTTCATCACTTCGGCAATTGGACGACAAAGTTCATCTGAAAATACCCCAATCACAAAACGTTTTACACCAGCCGGATTCGTAAGCGGGCCAAGTAAATTAAAGATACTGCGAACACCAAGCTCTCGACGTGGTCCAACAGCATATTTCATTGCTTTGTGGTGGTTTGGAGCAAATAAAAATCCTACACCCATCTCACGGATGCAGCGTTCAGTTTGTTGCATGTCTAAATCAAGATTAATACCAGCTTGCTCAAGTAAGTCAGATGAACCTGATTTGCTTGAAACGCCACGGTTACCATGTTTGGCAATGGTTGCACCTGCCGCCGCAATTACAAAGCTTGAAGCGGTAGAGACATTGAATAAGTTTTGACCATCGCCACCCGTGCCGACAATATCAACTAAATATTTGATATCACTGACATCAATTTTAATGGCAAATTCACGCATGACACGTGCAGCAGCAGTAATTTCGTCAATACTTTCACCTTTCATGCGAAGGCCCATCATCAAAGCACCAATTTGTGCTTCGGTTGCCTCACCCTGCATGATGCTACGCATAATGTCTTCCATTTGCGGCTGAGTCAAATGAATGTTCTTGGTAATGTGGTTGAGCGCCTGTTGGATATTCATAGTCATGATTTACAGCATTAATGATTAAAATTTTTAGGTGAAGTTGATCAAGAGTGGGAGGTTCGGCCTATTGCGTTCCATGTTTCACTAGCTACGGGGAGCTATGTTAGCAGAAAATAACCAAAGATTTTTGTTGTTCGATAAGAGATTTAGAAATTTTGCCTAATGAAGGTTTTGGATCTATTCATAAACAAAATTTATTTATTGAAAAAGGTTTTAGTTTGTTGTGAGTTTTTATGATAAATAATTAACCATTTGGTATATCTTAAACATCAATATATCTAGAAAAAATGTGTATAAATCAACCAAATAAAAGTGGATATAGTAGGGCGGTCTTTATTTTGTCTATTAATAAATATGTATTTAAATAACTTCAAATATCTAGGGGCTTTAAAAAATAAGCGCTCATTTATTTTTGTATTTGTTGTACTGTTCCATCCGTTAGAAAGTTATGCACAAGAAGCTGTAGAGCAACCACAAAATCAAGCTAAACCAGATAAAGTGGTACGCGTTGCCGTGACAGGTTCTAGGATTTCAAAAGCACAAAAAGATGGCCCGACCAGTGTAACTGTCATTACCGCAGCCGATATTGAAAAACAAGGTTTTAGTAATGCATTTGATGCACTCAATAACCTGACGCAAAACACGGGTTTTGTACAAGGTGCCGATTATGGAAATACTTTTACACCTGCGGCTAATGCTATTAGTTTACGAGGCTTAGGACCCAACCACACTTTGACTTTGATTAATGGGCATCGGGTTGCAGATTATCCTGTGCCTTATGATGGCTCTGTCAATTTCGTAAACTTAGCTAATATTCCAACGGCCATTATTGACCGTATTGAAATATTAAACGGTGGTGCTTCTGCAATTTATGGTTCAGATGCAATTGCAGGTGTGGTGAATATTATTCTGAAAAAGAAAACAGATGGCACACAATTTAATATTAAAGCAGGCGGAACCAAAGAAGGCGGTGAAAATTTACGTTTACAACTAAGTGGCAGTAAAACTTTAGACAAGCTTAGTCTCGTTTATGGGGTTGAACTTAGTGGCCGTGAGCCGATATGGGCAGCCGATCGAGATTTTATGTCGAGCCGAACACGTTTGGGTGAGAAGCCTGACACGGTTGTTGGCCGTAAAAATGCTGATACTGGTAAATATCTTTCAATTGGTGGGTGTCAGGCATTTAACGGTTTATTTAAAGGATCAGTCAATAATATAGGACAAGCAGGTGCGGACAATTGTGCCAGTGGTCTAGCACGACCAACCTATTGGACGGTTCAAACTCAAAACCGCAGTCAAAATGGTTACCTCGGTTTAGATTATGAATTGAATGATAAAACTCAATTATTTGGCGACTTTTTAATTGGCGCCAATCAAATCGAAAATAATACCCGTGGTCCGACATGGACTTCTTTAGGTGCATCGAGCGGTTATTTTCTCAATCAAGATTCAGGCAATTATGAAATTTGGAATCGCCGTTTTGCACCTGAAGAATTAGGCGGGGTAGAACGCGTAAATAAAAAGTGGAAAGAACTTTCTTCGAACTTAAACTTCGGAATTCGAGGCGATATTGGCGAGACAAGCTGGCGTTATGAAGCAGCCTATAATGGTTCCATTTATACCAGTCAGCTAAAGCGCCAAGGTTTATTACGTTCTAATGTCGATGAATATTTCTTAGGTCAGCAACTTGGTACAGATGTAGATGGCATTCCTATTTATTCCCCTCGATTAGATCGTTTAAGTCGACCACTCACAGCAAGTGAATTTGAAAGTATTTCGGGTACAACAACAGAAAAAGATAAATCGTGGGCACAAAGTTTAACTTTAAGCGCGAATGGTGACGTATTTAAGTTACCTGCAGGAACGGCCAAACTTGCGGCTGTGGCCGAAATTGGGCGTCAAGGTTTTTCGATTAAGCCAGATCAAGCACTTGAAAATGGTGAATATTACAATGCAAGTTCTAGTGGCGAATATGGGGGTACACGTACACGCCAAGCACTCGGTGCAGAATTATTCTTACCTTTAGCAAAACCGTTAAATTTAACCCTGTCTGGACGTTATGACCGTTATGCTTTGTCAGATAGCAGCATTGATAAGCTAACTTTTGGTTCAGGCCTTGAGTTTAGACCACATCCGACTTTATTGGTGCGTGGTAACTACGCGACCAGCTTTCGTGCACCAGATATGAACTATCTGTTTTTAAATAAGCAAAAAGGTTATTTCCCAAGTACAACAGATTATTTACGTTGTAGCCAAACGGGACAACCTTTAGATAAATGTAGCTTTAAAGATTACTCACCTGGGGCGAATTACACTTTAACCGGAAACAAAGAGCTTAAACCTGAAGAGGGTAAATCTTATGGTGCAGGTTTTGTTTGGTCACCAACCAATAAATTTGATATTAGCGTCGATTACTGGGATATCAAAATTGATAATCTTGTGACCAACTTAAGTGCGGACAAAATTCTACGTTTAGAAGCAGATTGTCGTTTAGGAAACCAAGATATTAACTCTGCGGCCTGTATTGATGCTTTGGCACGTGTAGAACGCAATCCTGCAAATGCAGTTGTCGATCCAAATGTGATTAAAAATATTAATATTGTCCCGATTAATGCTGCATCAGATCATACCCGCGGGATTGACTTCACTACGAGATGGCGCTGGAAAACAGACAGCTTTGGTAACTTCCTCTGGACGGTAAATTATAGCCGCGTACTAGAACATGAATATCAACAATCAAAAGATGGCGAGAAAGATGACTACTTAAAAGATTTAACCATTCCTGATTGGCGTGACCGTTTTAATACCAGCCTCAGCTGGAGCTTTGGTGATTGGGCATCAACAGTATTAGTTAATCGTTATGGCAAAATTCCAAACGGCGACCAAACTGTTTACTTAAGCCCAACGTATTTGGTGAACTGGAGTGGTACTTATCAAATCTCTCCAAAAGCTTCTGCTTCAATCATTATTAATAACTTGTTTGACAAAGTGAAACGAGATGACACAGGCGGATGGCCGTATTATCCGGTAGGATCATATTCACCATTCGGCCGTCAAGGTTGGTTGGAGTTTAACTATAAATTCTAAGAATGATGTGTGGATGCAGCAAAGTGGTACAGCATTTGCTGCATCTTTTTATTTAAAACTACAGAGGATAAAACCCCTTATGCTGGTCAAGCCTTCATTTAAAAAAAGATTGCTACTTTCAACATTATTATCTTTATCGGCGACACAGATTTTTGCATCGAATAACAGTGAACAAATCCCGATTGGTAAATTACCCGAGTGGGTCGTACCCGAATCTTATGATTTAGATTTTAAGATTGATCCCGCACAAAAAGGCTATACCGGTAAAACTACGATTCATTTAAAGCTGGCTCAAGCCACAGATCACATCTGGATTCATGGTAAATCTTTGACGGTGAAAGATGTGAATATTACATCGGCAGAGGGCGTCAAAACCACGGCAAAATATGAGCAAGCCTCCGAGGTTGATGGGGTGAGTAAAATTAAATTTGCCAAGACCTTGCCAGCAGGCCAGTATCAACTCGTTCTGGATTTTAATGCGGCGTACGACCAGCAGCTCGACGGTATTTATAAAATCGAGTTTGAGGGTAAACCTTATGTTATGACACAAATGGAAGCAATTAGTGCACGCCAGTCATTTCCGTCATTTGATGAGCCACGTTTTAAAACGCCGTTTAATATTCGTTTGACGATTCCAAGCAAATATTCAGGGTTTGCCAATACCCAACAAACATCCGAGCAAGCAGAGAAGTCGGGTTGGAAAACACTAAGTTTTGCACAAACTAAACCACTACCAACGTATTTACTTGCACTGGCTGTTGGACCGTGGCAATTACAAAAAGGGCCAGATATTGGGACAACTTCATGGCGTAAGCAGCCGATTCAGTTACGTGGTATTGCGCCTGATGCTAAAGCTGAAAAAATGCAGCATGCTTTATCTGAAACGCCAGCCATTTTAAAAACTTTAGAAGATTATTTTGCCTTTGGTTATCCATTTGACAAGCTCGATTTACTGGCAGCACCAGACTTCGCCGCTGGTGCAATGGAAAACCCGGGGCTGATTACTTTTAGAGATTATCTAATGTTACTAGATAAGGACTCACCAGTTTCATTTGTACAGAATTCATTTAATGTCAATGCACATGAGCTGGCGCATCAATGGTTTGGTGATGTCGTTACGATGCCGTGGTGGGATGATTTGTGGCTCAATGAATCTTTCGCGACATGGATGCAAAGTAAAATTACTCAAAAATTACATCCCGAATTTAATGCTGATCTAGAGCGTATTTCAGACACCGCAGATGCGATGAAAAGTGATAGCTTGGTAAGTGTGCGTCGTATTCGTCAGCCTATTTTAAGCAATGCCGATATTCAAACTGCTTTTGATGGCATCACGTATCAAAAAGGTGCAGCTGTTTTAAATATGTTTGAAAGCTACTTAGGTGAAGAAAAATTCAAACAAGGCGTACGCAATTATATTAATAAGCACCAATATGGTAATGCGACAGCCAATGATTTAATTAGCGCTTTAGCTGAGCAGTCTGAGCAAGGCGAGCGCTTTGCCAAAGCGATGAAAAGTTTCCTTGATCAACCGGGTGTACCTTTACTCAATACTTCACTACAGCAAAAAGGTAATAAAGTCTTTTTAAATGTGAAGCAAACTCGTTATTTACCTGTGGGTTCAAAAGGTGATGCCAGAAGCCTGTGGGGCGTACCATTATGTGTACGTTATGAAGTTCCAAATGCAGGTAGTAAAGTGCAATGTGAATTGGTAGACCAAGCAGAAGCTAAGATTGAACTCAAAGGTGCTAGTCTTGGCAGTTGGTATATTCCAAATGCAAATGCGGCGGGATACTACCAATTTAGTTTGCCTCAAAAAGAATTTACTCGCCTGACTGCCGCTACAGAGAAGCTTTCTAACAGTGAACAGTTGGCCTACGCCTACGCAATTTCTGCTGCATTTAACCATGGTGATATTAATTTATTGGCTGTCGTAGATGCTGCGAAGAAATTTGCCAATTCGAATAGCCGACAAATTAGTACAGCCTTGTTTTCCCAGTTAAGTACTATTCATCGTCATGTATTAAAAACAGAAGCTGAACGTGAACATTTTAGAAAAGTCTTAGCTAATTTATATTTACCTAAATTAAATCAGTTGGGTTATGTCAGCAAAACAGATGAAGCAGCTGAAGACAGTTTGTGGCGTAGTGAGTTAGTTAAGTTTCTTGCTTTAGATATTCAAGTTCCCGAAGTCCGTACACAACTGTTAAAACAGTCAGATGCTCTATTTGCTCAAAAGCAGCTTAACTTTGCGCAAGTAACCCCTGAATTATTGCCAACCATTTTAGCTGTACGTGTACAAGAAAAAGGCCAACCTGCTTTTGATCGTTTATCTGGAGAGTTACAACGCGTGACTCAACCAACACAACGTCTTGCAATTCTTACGGCTCTAGGTTCAGCAAATCAAGAAGCAACACGCCAACAAGCACGTCAGTTAATTTTGAACCCGCGTGTTAAAGTCGGTGAAGTTCATACCGTGGTCAACTCAATCAATAATTATGGAGATGAACAAGGTGGCTTATGGTCTTGGTTTAAGGTAAATCATGACGCCGTATTTGATCGTTTAGGGAAATCTTCAGCTGGGCGTTTTCCTGCAATGTTCAGTGGGGCAGCATGTACCCAACAACAAGCAGTCCAGTTAAATGACTTTTTTGCACCACGAACTAAAGAATTAGTCGGGGTTGAAAGAGGATTGAAACAGACCAAAGAACGTATTCAACTCTGTGAATCTTTAGTGGCAAAACAAGATGGATCAATTGTGCAGCAGTTAAAGTTGTAATTGATTCAAGCATTAAAAAAGCCAACTGATCGTAGTTGGCTTTTTTTATTCAGGGTTCTTATCACATTACTTTTAAAATAATCTATTTACGGCAGCCTTATGCATAGATATCTAAAAAGTTTTTAAAGATTTGATGGCCATGTTGACTTAAGATTGATTCAGGATGGAACTGCACGCCTTCAACAGGAAGTGTCTTATGTTTAACACCCATAATTTCTTCCATTGAACCATCTGCTTCATTGGTCCAGCAAGTTACTTCAAGGCAATCAGGCAGTGTTTGCTGATCGATCACCAAAGAATGATAACGAGTTGCCGAGAATGGGCTAGGAAGATTACTGAAAATACCTTTATTGCTGTGGTACATATCAGATAAACGTCCGTGCATCACCGTTTTGGCTCTTACAATTTTTCCGCCAAAAGCTTGCCCAATACTTTGATGCCCTAAACACACGCCAAGCAAAGGAATTTTTCCGGCAAAGTGATTAATTGCAGGAATTGAAATACCTGCTTCACTTGGAGAGCAAGGGCCAGGACCAATCACAAGATATTTTGGTTGCCATCGTTCAATATCCTTTAATGTGACTTGATCATTGCGAACTACTTTTACTTCCTGATTCAACTCGCCAAAATACTGGACGATGTTGTAGGTAAAAGAGTCGTAATTGTCGATCATTAGAAGCATTTTAGATTCAACTCGCTAATAAATAAGGGGATTCTATTTTGATGTGGTTTTTATTCTCAATTTAGTACCCAAGATTGCTAAAGTACTCATGTATAAAATAAAGCCACCATCAATAGATGGCTACTATATCAGAATTTTTATATTCTTCGACTTTATCTTTTACATAGAAGCATATCAAAATAAGTACTTCTAAATTAGATGTTTAGTCATTTAAATATAATAGATGAAATTAAAAGCGGATTTTCAATATGTAAAGCAAGCCTTTGACCTGACTGGCAAGACTGTAAATATAAATCAAATGCAGAAGTAACACTGGGATCAATTGAAGCTTGCATCGCAAAGATTTGTTTTAGTTGTTCAACATAACACATAAGGAATTGAACAATGCTATCGAAACTATTAAGACTCCGTAAATTACTTTGAAAGTTTTTTAGATACGATAAATCTGGAGGAGTATGTAGACAGCACACTTCAACTGTTCCTGGTTCAACTTTATTAAGGTAAGTATTAGACAGTTGTTTTTCAAGAAATGCGCTAATCGGTATTGAATATAATAAGGAATTCACACCATTAAAAATAGAAAATACAATTGTATTATTATTAATAAAATCTATAGGTAATCCTTCATATAATCTTCTATTTATTTCCTCAGCAATTATATCTATTTGTTTAATCTTTTGTTCTTCAATAGAAATATCAGCGAATCGCTTCATTATTCTGTTTATAAATACAACATCACCTGTTCCCGCAATTGCACCTCTGCACCATAACTGTATTTTATTTTCATTATTATGTGATACGCTTAATTCATTAGTCTCAACATTATAATTCATTGCCCTCTTATCTGCTGCAATCATAATAACATCACCTAAGTGAGCAGAAACAATCATGGTCATTGGGTTTAATTTTTAGATTTAATCAGATTATGCTAGTATAACTTTATATTCTAATATTAGAGAATAAAAAAAGTATGGCTGGTGGTACACGTATTGTAATTAATGATAAAGGTATTAGTTTGATAACAGGGGGTAAATTTGAAGTTAAAGCTGGTCAGCATATCTTTAATGATGGACAGCGAGTTAAAGCGGAACTTCCTAATTTACCTGTCGTTAATGAGATTAATAATTATACAAATAAATGGGATTTTTATGATTTATTTTATGAATCTAATTTCTCAAATGTGAAATACAAATTAATTAATAATAAAAACAATACTTATATTTCAGGAACGCTAGATGAACATGGTCGAACTCAACGTATAAATACTTCTACTAGTGAAAGTTACGATATGCTGATTGGTATAGATGAGGGTTGGACTGTTTCAGTTGAAACTGGCAATGAAGATGATGAACATGATTATGAATGTAAATGTGGTTCACACGAAAATCATGAATATGGGGGTGAGATATAATCATGGATTGTCTAGCCAATATAAAATTCTTAGATGCCCTGGGCCAACCAATAAATGGGTTAGCTCATCAACTTTGGGTTGGTTCCTCATTAATTTCTGAGTTTGTTACTACTGCCAATGGCGAATCAGTATGGATTAAACGTCCAGTTGGAACAGTTATTGATGTTCGAGTTAGAAGTATAGCCACTGGAGAGTACAACTCTAAAGTTAAAATACAACTAATTGGCGAAAAGACTATTTTTACTATACCTAGCCCTAAAGTCTTGCTTAAAGGTTTAAAGCTAACTACTAAAGAAGTAGCACAGGGAGGATATGTTAGATCAACTTATATTGTTGCTGAAGGAGATTATTTATCTCGAATCGCGAAAGACAACAATACAACTACGGATGAGTTAATAAGAATCAACAACTTAAAAAATGACCAAGATATTCATGCTGGGCAAGTCTTAAAGATACCTACCAATAAAACTGAGGCTTCTTCGCCTGCGCCTGAAAACAAGCCAAAACCCCCTGTACCACAGCAATATCAGGCAGAGAAAACTAAGATTATCGTAGCTCAGCGAACCGATACTTTGCCTTTAATTGCTAAACTTACTGGTAATAGCATTGACGAAATTAAGAAACTTAATGGATTAAGTGACGGTAAAATCTCACAAAACCAAACGATAAAAGTCTATGATCGTCAAATTAAGTCTACTGTGCCTAAACCACATACTGAGAAGAAAAAAGACGAGAATCGGCCTGTAACACCACCTAAAGTTGTTCAGGATGCCTCACAAAATAAGGAAAAGACACCAGTTGCAAAGGTATCATCGTCAACCTCTGCATCTTCAAAAGTTTCTGCAAAGAATGAGAGAGCTATAGCTAGATTACATCCACAAGTAAGGGACTTAATCAGAAAGTTCATCAATGAAGTGTATGCAAAGCACCAGGTACAACTTGTTATTGTTCAAGATTATCGTACCTATGCACAGCAAGATGCTTTGTACGCCAAAGGACGTACAACACCTGGAAGTATTGTAACAAGAGCACGAGGTGGTCAAAGTAACCATAACTTTGCTTTGGCTGTTGATGTTTTTCCATTATGGGAAGATGGTAAACTTCACATGGATGCAAAGTCGGATGCTAAAAATATTCAAATACTGAGAAAAGTCGCCCCTGTCGGGAAAAGTATTGGATTAGAGTGGGGTGGAGATTGGAAATCAATAGTTGATAATCCTCACTTCCAACTAAAAACTGGAAAAACTATGTCGCAGCTTAGACAACTAACTAAAGATGCAGGCGGTGATCCATTAAAGGTAGTATATAATGTTAAATAAACAAGGCACGATAATAAAACTTATTATTAGTTTTTTCTTTCTCTTAACAGGATGTAACTTATCCGCTAAAACTAACATGTCTCCAAAGAAAATCTATGAGCTAGATTTAACTGATCAGGGAATTAGTCCTGAAGGTGGCGGGATCGAATTGAAAAAAGAGAAAAATTATTGTTCTCTTATATTGAGTCTTTATGGAGAATCGGGACAAGAAAAATATAAGTTCAATTTTAAGAAGGATAATTTGATTAATACAAATTACCTAAAATATAGATATAAGAATGGTTTGATAGAAGCTAATAATGACTTAGATGACCTTATTGCTGATGATAGTAAAAAATCAAATAAAGGTGCTATGGAATTAATAGCAAATAAGTCATTTGTTGGAAACAAAGATAGACAAATTACAAAAAAATTTGAACTCTATAAGAAAAAAGTTCCTAAAATTCTATTAGACAGAAACTGTAACTAAATAAAAAATAATAAACGGATTAGAATAAGTATTTAGTATGGTTTTTGATTCTTTACATATCTTATAGGATTTAAATCAAAGCCTTGGCTCTTTCAAGGCTTTGATTTGGTTTAATGCTATTAAATATTTAAATCTTACGTGTGTTATAAATCAGCCAATCTAGAACATCGCCAGATAAATGTTCAGCCAGTCTTTCTTGAACAGTTTGATGGTAACCATTTAACCAGTCTTTCTCTTCATTCGTTAGCATGTCAACGACAATACAATCTAAATGAATCGGGCAAAGGGTCAGCGTTTCAAACTCTAAGAAATCGCCATAAGTTTTCTCAAACCCTGAGTGAAGTTTGTTTGCAACCAGATTTTCAATACGAATACCGTATTGTCCCTCATGGTATAAGCCTGGCTCGTTAGAAATAATCATTCCCGCGCGTAGTTTGCTATAGGCATGTATAGGCGCGTAATAAGAAAGCACTTGCGGTCCTTCATGAACATTAAGCGCAAAGCCGACGCCGTGGCCTGTTCCATGTCGATAATCTAAACCATGTTGCCATAAAGTATTGCGACAAATTGAATCGAGTAGAGGAGCAGCTAAACCTTCTGGATAAATCGTTTTTGCCAAAGCTATGTGACATTTTAAAACCAAGGTGTAGTCACGTTTTTGTTGCTCTGTTGGTGTGCCGACGGGAACAACACGAGTAATGTCGGTAGTGCCATCTACATATTGTCCACCTGAGTCAATCAGTAACAGACCATTATCTTCAATGAACGAGTAGTGCTCTTCAGTTGCACGGTAATGGGGTAGAGCGCCATTGGCATTAAAGCCAGCAATCGTTGAAAAACTTGGGCCTATAAAACCCTCTTGCTCAGCACGGAAGGCTGTAGTTTTCTCATCAATAGTCAACTCTGAAATGCTTTCACCATGATGAAGTGCTTTTTCCAACCAGTGAAAAAAGTGACATAGTGCAACCCCATCTTTCACCATGGCGTGACGGATATGAGCTATCTCACTTTCATGTTTACGCGATTTAAAAAGTGTACTTGGGTTGATGTCGTAGACAATCCGAATATCTTTTGCGATCGCTTGTTCATGAAAAACCGATACTTTGGCTGGATCTAAAAGTACTGAAGCATCAGAAATATTCGCTAAAAACTGAGCTGTATCTTGGTAGTCACGAATCTCAATGCCATCTGCTTTGAAAGCCTGTTGAATGGTTGAATCAACTTTAATGCTATCAATGAATAAAACAGCTTGTTGAGCACTGATATATAAATGCGAAAGGAATACTGGGTTATATTCTACATCTTGCCCACGTGCATTTAGGAGCCATGCAATATCATCTAAAGATGAAATAAAATGACCCGTAATATTCTTGTTAGCTAATGTCTCACGAAGCGCCTGAATTTTTTCTTTACGAGATAGTGCATTTAAGCCTTCGGACATTAAATGAATCTGCTCTGAAGGAAGTTTAGGGCGGTTGAACCAGATTGAACCGATTAAATCTTGTTGTGTTTCAAGTTTAAAACCGCGTTGTTTTGCTGTAGCTTCTAAAGCCTTAAATTGCTGGATTGAAAGCGTTTGACCGTTTACTGAAATAACCGAACCAGCGGATAAGTTTTTCTCAATCCATGCAAGATGTGTTGAAGACTCATCACTGGTCAGCTTTTGTAATTGAAAGCCAGTTCCTGCGAGTTGTTGTTCGGCTTGCACCCAATAGCGACCATCAGCCCACAGTCCCGCAAAGTTTTGAGTCACAACTAAGGTGCCAACAGAGCCACTAAAACCGCTTAACCACTGCCTTGCTTTCCAGTAGTCAGGTAAATACTCTGACATATGAGGATCTGCACTCATAACAATCAAAGCATCAACGTGTTGAGTGGTCATGAGTTCACGAAGTTTTGCTAGTTTTTCTGGAACAGTTAAGTCGGTCATATCGTTTCCAAATTAGGTTGAGCTTTGTTGCTAGTTTTATTCATTAATTTATTCAGGGGGTTCTTTAATAAAAATAACACGATTGCGCCAATAACCAACGCCAATACGCAGCGCATAAATAAACTAGGTAAATGTTCGATCGCATCTGCTGAAACTTGTCCGCCAATTAGACCTGCCATGAGGTTACCTAAAGCAGTACCTGTAAACCATAGTCCCATAATTTGCCCACGAATTACATTTGGTGCAAGTTTGGTCATGGTCGATAAACCAATTGGACTTAGGCAGAGTTCTCCTAGTGTAAGTAAAAATAAACTGCCTACAATCCAAAACGGCGAAACCAAACCATCACTAATCGCAAAACGGCTAGCAAACGACATTACTAAAAATCCGCCTGCCGCAAGTAAAAGCGCAATAATAAATTTTGAAATGTAATTGGGGTCTTTATTCGATTTGCCTAGTTTGGCCCACAGCCATGCGGCAATTGGGGCAAAAATAATGATAAAAAAGGCATTAATAGACTGGAACCATACGGTTGGAATTTCAAAGCCTAAAACATTGCGGTTTGTATAGTCCTGAGCAAATAAATTAAAAGATGTTGGCTTTTGTTCAAAAGCAGACCAAAAAAGAGCGGAAGTGATCAATAGCACAAAACAAATAATAATTTTAAATTTGTCGTTTTGATCTAAATTAAGGAAAAGCAATAAATAAGCAAAGTAGGCAATAATTCCTAGGCCAATTCCTATGGTTAAGTAGGTTGCTACCACGACTGGGTTAATGTGGATAATCCCAAGCAAAGTTAACGCAATAATCATTGCAACTACGAATAAAAAACTAAATACAATTTTGGGTGCATTTTTATTATCTACAACAGGTTTATTACAGGTGTTGGTTTCCTGACGTAACTCATTAAAAGTTTGAAGTTGCGGGAGTGCAAAAAAGCGGAAAATTAATAAAGCAATTAACATTCCGATGCCACCAATACCAAAGCCTAAATGCCAGCCATGATTTTGTACCAACAGTCCCGTTATGAGTGGGGCGATAAAAGACCCCATGTTAATTCCCATATAAAAAATAGAAAAACCTGCATCACGCCTTGCGTCATGAGTTTTATATAGTGTTCCTACAATCACCGAAATACAGGTTTTAAATAATCCGGTACCTAAAACAATCAGTACTAAACCTAAGTAAAAGAACGACTGATTAAACAGAGAGCTAAGGGCAATTGATAAATGACCTAAGGCAATAATAATTGATCCATACCAGACAGCACGTGCTTGCCCTAACCAGTTATCTGCAACCCATCCACCAAAGACGGTCATTAAATACATTGAACCTGCAAATAACCCAACAATAGCGGCAGCCGTTGGTCGGTCGAGTGCTAGGCCACCCTCATTGACCATAGCAATCATGTAGAGAATAAGTAAAGGCTGAATACCATAATAAGAAAACCTTTCCCAAAGCTCTGTAAAAAATAAACCTTGTAGCGGTTTAGGATGACCAAAAAATGCTTTATCTGGCTGTTTAAGTTCATGTTTCATTATTCAAATCCTTGAATGATTTTCTGCTTTTTTATAAACATAACTTTTAGTTTGATTATTTATAACCAAAATTTATATTTTATTTTTTAGTTATTTTTAATAATAAAAGCAAATTTACCTTGTATAAAAAAAGTGAATGAAAAAGAACATGAATAGTGGAGTTAGTTATTAGGTGTTAATTATGATCAGTGTTCATTTGCTGAATCAAAGAACTGTATAGTGCTGAAATGAAAGATAAGAATTCATAAAAATGAAAACTATTTATAAGATTGTAGGTAAACAACAGAAAGATTATTTGGATTACTTAATGAGTTAGCTTGACTCATTTAAGCATCGTAAAAATGAGTGAGATCTATGGCTTTAAGACCCGTAAATTTTTTTGTGTAATCTGATAACAATCTCAACATTATATATAAGAAAGTATTATGATCAGAAATGACTGTTAGAAATTGATGCAGCGGGTTATATCAGTGCAACAATTTTGCACTAAATTAGGGCAATAATGAGCTGTTTAAATATGCCATAATTTGAAAATGTGTGAATATGGTGCATTTGCACATTCAAACAGTATAATGGGTTCAAGACAAGGGGCCTAAATCATGAATAGATATAAGTAATTCAATGTTTTAGGTAAGTCTTATAAAGTTGGTATGAGAATTGCTTTATAAATACCAGCAACTAACACGCACTCAACAAGTGCAACAAAATTTCATTGGAGCAAAATGAGCATGGCGAACAAGGTCCTTCAACTCATACAAGAAAGTGGCGCAAAATGGGTCGATTTTCGCTTTACTGATACTAAGGGTAAAGAACAGCACGTAACTTACCCAGCTGATTCTATTGATGAAGATACTTTTGAAGACGGTAAAATGTTTGATGGTTCTTCAATCGCTGGTTGGAAAGGCATTGAAGCGTCTGACATGATCTTACGTCCAGATGCAGAAACTGGTTTCATCGACCCGTTCTTTGCTGAACCAACTGTAGTTGTGACTTGTGACGTTATTGAACCTTCAACTGGTCAAGGTTATGAGCGTGACCCACGTTCGATTGCTCGCCGTGCAGAAGAATACTTAAAATCTACAGGTATCGGTGATACTGCATTCTTCGGTCCAGAACCAGAATTCTTTGTATTTGACGAAGTGAAATGGGACATCGATATGTCTGGCGCTCGTCATACATTAATCGCTGAAGAAGCTGCTTGGTCTACTGGTAACAGCTATGAGTCTGGTAACTCTGGTCACCGTCCACGTGTGAAAGGCGGTTACTTCCCAGTTCCTCCAGTTGATTCTTCACAAGATATGCGTGCAGAAATGTGTGCAAAAATCGAAGACATCATGGGTCCAGGTCGTGTAGAAGTACATCACCACGAAGTTGCTTCTTGCCAGTTAGAAATTGGTGTGAGCTTCAATACTCTTGTTCGTAAAGCTGACGAAGTTCAACAGTTTAAATATGCTGTTTGGAACGTTGCACATCAATATGCAAAAACAGCTACGTTTATGCCTAAACCAATGGTAGGTGATAACGGTTCTGGTATGCATGTTCACATGTCTATCTCTAAAGATGGCAAGAACTTGTTTGCTGGTGATGAATATGCAGGCCTTTCAGAAATGGCGTTGTACTTCATCGGTGGTATCATCAAGCATGCTCGTGCATTGAATGCAATCACAAACCCATCTACAAACTCGTACAAGCGTTTGGTTCCTCACTTCGAAGCACCAATTATGCTTGCTTACTCAGCACGAAACCGTTCTGCGTCTATCCGTATTCCATACGTTTCAAGCCCTAAAGGTAAGCGTATCGAAGCTCGTTTCCCAGACCCAATGATGAACCCGTACTTAGGTTTCGCTGCATTGTTAATGGCTGGTATCGACGGTATCCAAAACAAGATCCATCCGGGCGAAGCTGCTGACAAGAACTTGTATGATCTTCCTCCAGAAGAAGAAGCAAAAATCCCAACAGTTGCTCATAGCTTAGATATGGCTCTTGAAGCACTTCAAGCAGATCACGAATTCTTGTTAAAAGGCGGCGTGTTCACTAAAGAAATGCTTGATGCATACATCGAACTTAAAACTGAAGATGTACGTCGTCTTAACACGACTACTCACCCAGTTGAATTCGATATGTACTACAGCTTGTAATACGTATTTCATAAAAAAGCCTGCTTATGCAGGCTTTTTTATTGCTTGGAATGTTGATTGAATTCTCTACGTTTTTTATCAAAAAATTGGGGTAAACTAGGTGCGAGTTTTCATGTGAGCAGATTATGCGTAAACGTCAACCAGTACTTAAACAGGAACAAGTTTTAAATCCTGCATTGAAAACATGGTTGTATGCGTCTGGTTCTCTGACACAACAATTGACTGAACTTGGCAGTGGACAGTTCAGCGTAAAACCTTTCAAAGAACATTTTCAACGGTTAACTTTTGCAGACAGTCAATGGATGAATATGCCTCATACCCACACTTCATGGGTGAGGGAAACTTATTTATATGGTTGCGAAGTAGAGCCGTGGGTTAAAGCAAAAAGTATTTTTCCAATTCAAAGCTTACAAAAAAAAGCCCGTATATTTCAGCATATTGGTTCTAAACCGATAGGCCGTTTTTTATTTCAAAGAACAACTCCACTGTGTGATCGCCGTGTTATTCGCTTACCAGAAGGCTGGACGCGACAAAGTTGCTATACTTGGCATGGGTGTAAATTTATTGTTCAAGAAACATTCTTACCAGCTTTTGAAGCTTTTTTATATCAGCAGCACGACAAGGAATTACTATGACGACTGCAACAGGTACAACATGGCGTCAGCGTTTAGAAGCTTATTATTATCTATGTCGATTTGATAAGCCAATTGGAACCGAGCTGGTGTTTTGGCCAACCATGTGGGCACTTTGGGTTGCAGCAGAGGGAATGCCACCTCTACATATTCTTTTAGCGATGGTATTAGGTACAATTTTTATGCGTGCTGCTGGATGTGCTATTAATGACTTTGCTGATCGTAAAGTGGATGGTCATGTAGAACGTACAAAAACTCGTCCTTTGGCAACTGGTGTAATTCGCCCAAGAGAAGCTATATATGTATTTTTAGCTTTAGTATTTGCAAGTGCTTGTACGCTTTTCTTTTTACCTATCGCGACATTTTATTGTGCGTTAGGAGGGTTGGTTTTAGCATTTATATATCCTTTCATGAAAAGATATACCCATTTACCTCAAGTCGTATTAGGTATGGCATTTTCTTGGGGCATTCCAATGTCTTTTACAGCAATGGGTAAGCCTTTAGATTTAACTTGTTGGTTGCTCTATTTTGGCAATTTGGCTTGGACAGTGGCTTATGACACTCAATACGCAATTACAGACCGTGAATATGATTTAAAAATTGGCGTGAAATCTACCGCTATTCTTTTTGGGCGTTATGACATCCAAATTATTGCACTTTTACAAGTAACCAGCCTTGTTTTGATTGGAAGCGCATTATATTTAGAAAATATTTTATTTCCATGGGCGACCATTGCTTTGGTTTTAGTGGCATTCGATTTTATATATCAAACAATTAAAACCAAAGACCGCAATCCTCAGGTTTGTTTCTGGGCATTTCGTCACAATCGCTGGGTTGGATTAATCATTTTTCTAGGAATATTTTTAAATTTCATATAGTAAAAATGACCGTAAGGTTGAAAAGTGTTCTATGCAGAGCACTTTTTTTATGTCTTAATATTTGTGCATAAAAAATATGCGGAATAAATAACACATAAAAAGGATATTTTATGAAACGGTCAAACATTGCTTTAGCTATAACATTATCAGTTTCAGCATTATTTCTTACAGCGTGTAATGACAATAATGATGACTATATTGGTGTAAATCCTGATCAAACCTATATTTCTGAGAAAACTTATTCTCAAGATAGTTTAAGCGGTGCCGCATCTATTAAAGTTATGACTTATAACATGGAGAATGTACAAGGCAAAACTGCTCAAGCAACAGCTCTTGTTATGTTCCCTAAAATTGCACAACCTAAAGATGGCTATCGGGTGGTGGTATGGGAGCATGGAACAGTAGGTGTAGGAGATGGCTGCGCACCAAGCAATAATACAATTAATCCACGTTTCAAAATTTTAGCGGATACATTATTGGCAGCAGGCTATGTTGTGATAGCCCCAGATTATGAAGGTTTAGGTACGCGTGGAATGCATCCATACCTTAATTTGGGAAGTGAAGCTAAATCTGCAATTGCAGCTGTTAAAGCGGCAAAAGATCATTATGGTAATCAGCTAAACGGTGCATGGATGTCGATTGGGCAGTCTCAAGGTGGGCATGCTTCTCTAGGTACTGCGGAATTTGCAAATAACGACACCAACTATAAAGGTGCAGTTGCAACGGCACCAGCTTCTAGTCTTGGCTATATTATTTCTGTAGTGGCACCACAAGCAATTCAAGATATTCTTAAAAAAGAGCAAGCCGGTACAGCACCTATTGGTACGGCTGTAGAAGTTTATGCTGAGCTACTTGCATATGCTGCATATACCACAGTAGGTATTACGGCTTATGAACCTAAATTTAATTATCGTGAGATTTTCCAACAACGGTCACAAAGTATAGCTGAGTTCGCAGAGGGTACCACAGGCGAAAATGGTATGTGCTTAACCGATTTACATAATAAATTTGCGGCTGATATCCGTGATTATCTTGCGACTAATGCTGGTAAAGTAGTTACAGATTATCCAGGTTTAGCTGGTAATTTCCAAGAAAACCCAACTGTGAAAAAATTCTTGACTGATAACCAGCCTGCGACTAAAAAAATTAATTCACCTGTCATGATCGTTCAAGGTACTGCTGATATGGCTGTACCATATCCAGTTACAGATGCCTTGCAAAATGGTCTTAAAAAAATGGGAACTGATGTGACGTTTGTACCTGTTCTAGGGGCTGCTCACACTCAAGCGATTGTATGTAGAAATGCTGAAATTTATCAATTTGTTCAATCTAAGATGCCAGCTAAAACAAATATAGTGCTTGATCCATCGGTAATAGATGCTAGTAAAAATGTTGAATGTACAGGATTAGCACAATAAATGTGTATTTAAAATATTCAAATTAAAAGGGTCCAAAAGTGGGCCCTTTTTGTTATATTGTTACGCATTCTGAAAATTGATACCGTTCGAGTTTAAAACACTTATGAGCCAGCAACCTGTTGAAAAAAAGTCTGTTCCGTGGTTATTAATGGGATTAGGTTTGCTTATTCCTTTTTTGATTATTGGGATACTTTTCTTTGCTGCAAAAAGTGATGCTAAGAATAAAAAGCAGTATGAGCAGCAACGTTTAGAAATGGAAAAAAGAATAGCTGAGAAAGAAGCTGCAAGTTCTGAAAAGAAATAATAGCAGTGCTGTTAATGAATATCCTTTTGTAGCTGGCGTACGCTAGGGATGCTTGTATAACGTTTTACGATATATCCTGCTTCTGTAAGCATTTGATCACGCATACGGTCTTCTTCTACTTTCTCAAGATGGGTAGGGTCGTCTAACTCAATGATTGCGATGACTTCCATTTTGTCGTTTAGCACAACAAAGTCGGTAACTTTACGGTTGAACTGACTACGAACTTTATAATCATTACTGGTAATTAATGCGCTAAAGGCCACTTGAGCTAAAACATGGTAACTAGGGAAACTCTGTTTCAAACGGATAAACATCTGAGTTTCAAAATTAGTAATGACAGGGCGGGCAAAGAATTTTTGTTTTTGAAATAAATAGGGACGTAAACAAACGACAAGAAAAATACAGGTGCTTAAGCAGCCTAAAATAATAAAAAATAAATGACTCGATTCGAACATGTGACAACATCATACAAATAAAAACCCACTCGTAATGAGTGGGTTTTTAAGAATCTTGGCTCTCCCACCTGGGCTCGAACCAGGGACCTGCGGATTAACAGTCCGTCGCTCTACCGACTGAGCTATGGGAGAATCTGGAAAAGGATTTTAGGGAGGAAAGGGAGCTAGGTCAAGGGCTAATAAGAGAATTAAAGAGAATATCTAATCGTTTGGTTTAAAAATACACGAAACATTGATTTTATTCAAAATAATGGAAAATTATTAAATCCTTAGAAAAGAAAAAGCCCACAATAAATGTGGGCTTTTAGAATCTTGGCTCTCCCACCTGGGCTCGAACCAGGGACCTGCGGATTAACAGTCCGTCGCTCTACCGACTGAGCTATGGGAGATTAGTAGATGGCTCTCCAACCTGGGCTCGAACCAGGGACCTGCGGATTAACAGTCCGTCGCTCTACCGACTGAGCTATTGGAGAATCTGATGCGCATTTTATGGATGAAATCTAAATGCGTCAATAAGAATATTAAAGAAAATGAATCGTTTGCTTGATTAATATGCTTTTACTGCACTAAAAACAAAAAAACCACCCTAAAAAGGGTGGTTTTTTATAAAGAAATAAAATTATTTCTCTACACCAGCTGGTTGACCTGCAAGTTTTGCATTTGCATAGTCCCAGTTCACAAGGCTTTCTAAGAAAGTTGAGATGTATTTAGGACGTAAGTTACGGAAATCGATGTAGTAAGCATGTTCCCATACGTCAATTGTTAATACAGCAATTTGGCCGTGTGCAAGTGGAGTGTCTGCATTAGAAGTTTTAGTAATAGAAAGTTTACCGTTTACTTCATCAGCAACTAACCAAGCCCAACCTGAACCGAACTGAGTTGTTGCAGCAGCAGCGAATTCTTCTGCAAATTTTTCGTAGCTACCGAAAGCTTCGTCAATTTTAGCAGCGATTGCGCCAGTAGGCTTACCACCACCATTTGGTTTCATGCTGTTCCAGTAGAAAGTGTGGTTCCAAACTTGAGCAGCATTGTTGAAAATACCAGCTTTCGAAGCATCACCAGCAGTTGCTTTAATGATTTCTTCTAAAGTTTTACCTTCAAGGTCAGTGCCTTTAATTAAGTTGTTTAAGTTAACAACATAGGTATTGTGGTGTTTGTCGTGATGGTATTCTAAAGTTTCTTTACTGATATGTGGCGCTAAATCATCATAGCCATATGGAAGTGCAGGTAAAGTAATGGTTGTCATGTTCCTATTCCTTGCATTTGCTGGGTTATACAATTAAGTGGCTCTATTGTAAATGATTCTGGTAACAATAGGGCATCGTTTTAAAGAACTATACACAATAAAGATCTAATTAATACGCATAACACAGATTGAAAAAAAAACTTAATTAAATCGGATTATTCAATTCAAAATATTCAGCTTCAATTGCAAATTGTTTTGAAATGGCTTGGGCCAAACGTTGAACACCATAACGTTCGGTTGCATGGTGACCACAGGCAAAATAATGAACACCTAATTCTTTAGCCTCGTAAAAAGTTCGTTCACTCACTTCACCAGAAATATAAGCATCACAGTTTTGTAAAGCCGCTTTAGAAATATAATCTTGAGCACCACCTGTACAGAAGCCTATTTTTTGAATAGTTTGTTTTTCTGCTGGTAAGTGAATGACTTTAAAATCAAAGCTATTTTGTAGTTTTGTTTTAAATTCCTCTACAGAAAGCGCTTGTTCTAAATAACCGATATTACCAATCGGATGTTTTTCGGTTAAATCAAGAGGTTCTAAATTCTGTAAATTTAATTTCTCTGCAATCGCTACATTGTTGCCCAAAGTTGGGTGCGCATCTAACGGCAGATGGTAAGCGACTAATGAAATATTATTTTGAATGAGTTTTTTAATGCGATTACCGCGCATTCCTGTAATTGGGTACGGTTCGCCTTTCCAAAAATAACCGTGGTGTACGAGTAGTAAGTCTGCATTTTGAGCAATTGCTGCATCAATAGCATCTTCGGAAGCAGTAACGGCACAAACGATATGCTTTACTTCAGTTGAACCTTCAATTTGCAGGCCATTTGGTGCGTAATCTTTAAATTCTGCCGCTTTTAAGGTTTGATCACACCACTGAATAATTTCATGCAAATTCGCCATGATATTTCCTGAATTGAGTAGTAAATAATTGCTAAAGCTATAGAAACATATTTTGTTGTGTAACTAAAGCTAGACAAATCTTTTTTGACTTTTTTATGTATATCGACATATTTAATTTAAAATGCGTAATTGAAAACTCTTTTTGTTCAATATATTAATTTAATTAAAAACTTCTTTTCGTAGAGGATATGAACGTGCGCCGCACCTTTACATGGTTACCTTGGGTGTTACTTATTATTGTAATTGCCAGTTTTATCGCATGGCAAAAATACCATCGGCCGAAACCAACTGTTGCAGTTGATGGTGTGCAAATGCCTGCTGAGAAAGTTGAACCACTGGTGGATACTTCTCGAACGGGCGGGGTGGTGTCCTATAGCGCTGCTGTAAAAGTTGCAGCGCCGGCAGTTGTGAATATTTTTACGACCCAGAAAGTTAAACAAAATCATCCTTTATTGAGTGATCCTGTCTTCCGTGAATTTTTTGGAAATCAGGTTCCTGAACAACAACAGCAAAATGAAAATAGCTTAGGATCTGGTGTTATTGTTCGTGCCGATGGTTATATCTTGACGAACAATCATGTGATTGCTCAAGCCGACCAGATTGTAGTTGCTTTACATGACGGACGTCGTGCCGTAGCTACAATTGTCGGGACAGATCCTGATACAGATTTAGCAGTGATTAAAATTGATTTAGATAAGTTACCAGTATTGCCATTTAAATTGAGTGGTAATGAAGTTGGTGATGTTGTCTTAGCAATTGGTAATCCATTTGGTGTGGGTCAAACAGTAACTCAGGGAATTGTTTCCGCAACTGGTCGCTCAGATTTAGGTATCAATACTTACGAAGACTTTATTCAAACAGATGCTGCAATTAACCCAGGTAACTCGGGTGGTGCGTTAATTGATGTCGCAGGTAACTTGATTGGTGTAAATACTGCTATTTTCTCGCAATCTGGTGGTTCATTAGGTATTGGTTTTGCGATCCCTGCTAAAGTTTGCCAACAAGTACTCAACTCTATTTTAAAAGATGGTCGTGTAGTCCGTGGTTGGTTAGGTATTAGTTTACTTCCACCTACGCAAGATGATGTATTAGCACCAAAACAACAGGTCGGAGTTGTAGTTGCTGATGTATTGAAAAATGGTCCAGCAGCTTCAGCTGGTATTAAAGTTGGTGATAAGATTGTTCAAGTAAATAATGAACAGATCACTTCAGCTTCTCACTTAATTAACTATGTGGCTTTACAAGCACCAAATAGCGAAATTAATGTACTGGTTGAACGAGACGGTAAACAACAACACTTTGTTGTGACTGTAGGGGAGCGTAAAGCGCAAAATACCCAATCTCAGTATATTCCGCTTCCAAAGCGTTAAAATCTAAATAAAAAAAGCCTCGTAAAGAGGCTTTTTTTATGATTACTCATTAGGAATGACTAACACTTTGATGCTGATTTTTAAATTCAGTTAAAGCTTCAATTCGATATTGAATGAGCATCTCACCAATTTCAGCACCTTTAATATTTTCAGGTAAATTTTGAACTTTAATAGAGCGAACAATCTGCATGGCTTCAAGCATATATTGAGCTTGAGGATAAGGACGATCTTCTAATCCTAATCTTCCTTTTGCATCACATTCACACGCTTGTACAAAAGCTTCTACTCTTTCAGGACGACGTAAAACATCTAGGCGTTGTAATAGACGCCATAAAGTGCCTGGTTTTAAGGACATAATCTGGTGGCATTTTAAATGTTCTTTGCACACTGATAATGCCAACTGCTTGGTCTGAGTTGGAACTCGTAAACGTTCACACAACTCAGTAACTGGTTTAATACCACGCTCTTCATGCATGATATGGCGAGGAAGCTCATCAGCAGGGGTCAATGCTTTACCAAGATCATGCACTAAAACAGCAAAACGTACATCGAGTGAATAATTCGATTTACAAGCTTGTTGTAATGACATAAGAGTATGAATGCCACAATCTACTTCTGGGTGATATTCAGGACGTTGAGGTACACCAAATAAAGCATCAATTTCAGGGAAAAGATGTTTTAACGCCCCACAATCACGCAGAGTTTGGAAGTAAATGTCTGCATGAGTTTCCATTAAAGCGCGAGAAGTTTCCTTCCAAACACGTTCTGGTGTTAATGCATCTAGTTCACCTGACTCTGCCATAGTTTGCATAAGCTGCAAAGTCTCAGGAGCAATTTGAAAACCATATGGGAAGTATCGTGCTGCAAAACGAGCCACACGTAAAACTCTTAAAGGGTCTTCAGCAAAAGCTTCTGAAACATGACGTAGAGTTTTATTCTCTAAGTCGCTTTGCCCACCATATGGATCGTATATTTTGCCGTCTTGATCCATGGCTATTGCATTAATGGTTAAATCACGACGAATTAAGTCATCTTCTAAGCTTACGGTGGTATCAGTAAAGAATTGAAATCCGTGATATCCCTGACCTGACTTCCGTTCGGTTCGTGCAAGTGCATATTCTTCTTTGGTTTGGGGATGAAGAAACACAGGGAAATCTTTGCCTACAGGTTGGAAACCTTGGGCGAGCATGTGTTCCGGCGTTGCACCGACCACAACATAGTCCTTTTCTTGATAGGGATGCCCAAGTAAATAATCTCGAACAGCACCGCCTACTAAATACACTTGCATGAAAAAACCTCTATTCTTCAAGCAATCATGCTACAGAATAGAGGTTTTCTCAAGTCATTAGAAACGCTTTTCGTAAAAAGCAGTTTCTAAATTACTTTTCTTGTTGTTGAATTTCAGCAACAGTTAAAGCAGTCATATTGATAAGGCGGCGAGTCGTCGCTGTAGGTGTCAAAATATGAACTGGTTTAGCAGCACCTAGCAAAATTGGACCAATGGTAACGTTGTTACCAGAAGTTGCTTTTAGCAAGTTAAATGAAATGTTTGCTGCATCTAGGTTCGGCATAATGAGCAAGTTTGCCGAGCCTTTGAAGCGTGAACCTGGGAATGCAAATTGACGAATGCTTTCATCTAATGCTGCATCACCATGCATTTCACCTTCAACTTCAAGCTCTGGAGCTTGCTCAGATAAAATACGATAAACTTCACGCATTTTTTGAGCGCTTGAATCAGTCTGGTCGCTACCGAAACTTGAGTGAGAAAGTAAAGCTACACGTGGTGTAATACCAAAGCGACGTACTTCTTCAGCTGCTAAAATTGTCATTTCAGCAAGTTGTTCAGCAGTCGGGTTAGTGTTTACATAGGTATCAGCAATAAACAAGTTACGGTCTTCAAGCATTAATGCATTGAGCGTGAAGAAGTTGTTCATACCTTCTTTAAGGCCAATAACGTTGCGTACGAAGTCTAGGTGAATGTTATAGCTACTGTAAGTACCACATAACATACCATCAGCTTTACCAAATTTAACCAGAAGCGATGCGATTAAAGTTGAGCGACGGCGAGCTTCACGTTGAGCATATTCAACAGTAATGCCTTTACGTTGCATTGTTTGGTAGTAGTCTTTCCAAAACTCTTCGTACATCGGGTTTTGTTCTTGATCTACAATCTCAATGTTCACGCCATGTTGTAAACGTAGACCTAATTTTTTGATGTTTGCTTCAATGACTGCAGTACGACCAACTAAAATTGGTTTAGCTAAATCTTCATCAACTGCAATTTGAACAGCACGTAATACGCGTTCATCTTCACCTTCAGCGTATGCAATACGTTTAGGATCTGTTTTTGCTTGAGCGAAGATTGGTTTCATCAAGAATGCAGAGTTATAAACAAACTCAGACAGTTTTTGACGATATGCAGCAAAGTCTTCGATAGGACGAGTTGCCACACCTGAATCCATTGCAGCTTTAGCAACAGCAGGTGCGATTTCTAAAATTAAGCGTTGATCAAGTGGACGTGGAATTAAGTAGTCACGACCAAATGAAGCAGATTTTTCGCCATAAGTAGCAGCATCAGCTTCTACGTGAGCCATACGTGCGATTGCATGTACACAAGCAATTTTCATATCTTCATTAATTGTTGTAGCACCTACGTCAAGTGCACCACGGAAGATATAAGGGAAACATAAAGCGTTGTTTACTTGGTTCGGGTAGTCCGAACGACCAGTTGCCATAATGACATCAGGACGTACTTCATGCGCGTGTTCAGGTAAAATTTCTGGATCTGGGTTTGCCAAAGCAAAGATAATTGGATTTTCAGCCATTAGTTTCACCATGTCTTTGGTGAGAATGCCAGCAGCTGAAAGGCCCAAGAACATATCTGCGCCAGCCATTACTTCATGTAATTGAGTCGCTTTAATGTCTTGTACATAACGTTTTTTAGATTCATCTAAGCCTTCACGTGAAGTCGTAAGAAGACCACGAGAGTCGGCTACAATGATATTTTCTTTATTTACGCCCAAAGCGCAAAGTAAATCTAAACAAGAAAGGGCAGCAGCACCTGCACCTGAAGCAACAATTTTGATTTCTTCAATTTTCTTGTTAACCAGTTGTAGAGCATTTAATAATGCTGAACCTACAATAATACTTGTACCGTGTTGGTCATCATGGAACACAGGAATTTTCATGCGTTCACGAAGTTTCTTCTCGATATAGAAACATTCTGGCGCTTTGATATCTTCAAGGTTAATACCGCCGAAAGTTGGTTCTAATGAAGCAACAATATCAACGATTTTATCTGGATCGTTTTCAGCAATTTCAATATCAAATACGTCAACACCAGCGAACTTTTTGAAAAGAACGCCTTTACCTTCCATTACTGGTTTAGAAGCTAATGGACCAATATTACCTAAACCAAGAACCGCAGTACCGTTACTTACAACAGCAACTAAGTTGCCACGTGCAGTATATTTTGCAGCAGCTGAAGGATCACGTTCAATCTCTAAACATGGAGCAGCAACCCCTGGTGAATAAGCTAGAGCTAAATCTCGTTGGTTGACGAGCTGCTTACTAGGCGTGACGCTGATTTTCCCTGGATTTGGATATTCGTGGTAATTTAAAGCGGCCTGTTTTAAAGATTGATCGTCCATCTGAGTCTCTATTTGATACAAAAAAGCAAACTAGTCAAATCACTCATTTAGGGGGAGGCAATGTGACGCTCTTACTATGCTTTAATTTTTACCAATTAAGAGAATAGTAGACGAATTGCCAATAGCCCCATAGTGAGCTAAATGCTAAAGAATATAACACTACTTCTCTATTTCTCACAGTCAAAAACGCTCATTTTTGGAAAAACCAGTGCATGTAAAATAGACTGTTAAAACAATTATGAAATATGTGTATTTGATTGAAGATATTGCTTAATCTGATTTGGATGAAGTGGGCGACTAAAGAAATAGCCTTGTAAAAAATCACATTGTTGTTTTTGTAGATAAATAACTTGCTCTTCGGTTTCAACACCTTCAGCCACCAGTTTTAACCCCATACTTTTGCCCATCGCAATCATGGCATTGACAATAGCTTCTTGTTTTTGATCGCCGATTTTCGAAATAAAGGCTCGATCAATTTTTAAAACATCGATTGGATATTCTGTCAGGTAAGCTAAAGATGAATAGCCTGTACCAAAGTCATCGAGTGCAATCGAAATATTGCGTTCTTTAATTGAATGCAATAATTTTTTCACATTATCAGTATTGTCTAATAAAGCCGATTCAGTAATTTCGAGTTCTAGATTTGATCCATCGAGTTGATATTTCTCTAAAACTTCATCTAGATCATTCAGTAAAAGTCCACGATGAATTTGTTGGGCAACAATATTTACAGAGACTTGAATATCTGAATAACCTAAGTTTTTCCACTCTTGTAATTGTTTGCCAACCTTATCTAAAACCACTTTACCAATATCGGAAATAAGGCTACTACGTTCGGCAAAAGGAATGAACATATTCGGCATGACTAATTCCTTGTCAGGATGTTGCCAGCGAATTAAGGCTTCAAAACCTTTAAGAGATTTGTCATTTAAATTAATTTTTGGTTGGTAATAAACAATAAATTCATCATTTTGGATGGCTTTGCGTAATTCTTGCTCTAAATCTGCGGTTTTATACGGATTGGTTGCTTTATTGAAATAGTAGCAAATGGTGTTACCACCTAAACGTTTTGCTTCAGATAGTGCTTGTTCGGCATGGTTATTGAGATGGTCAATTTGTCTACCATGCTCTGGAAAGCAGGCAACTCCAATAGAGGCGGTAATAAAATACTCTTGTTGATCAATATAAAATGGAGCATTTAATGCTTGTAAAATATTTTGACAATATTGCTCAATATTAGGATGAATTGGTGATATTTCATAAATAATTGCAAAATCATCACCATTTAAGTAAGCCACTAAAATGGCATTAATGTTGGTGAGGCGTAGACGCTGTGCAAACTGTTTTAGTAATTCATCACCACTATCATTATTTAAAAACTCATTAAACGCTCTAAACCTATCAATATTAATACGTATTAATGCAAGATTTTTAAAGCTATAAGATGGATTAATTAAATACTGGTGTAATTGATTGTAATAATAAAAACGATTAGGAAGATGAGTTAAGCTGTCATAATTTTTTAAATAAGATAAATGTTGCTCTTGCCGCTTTTGTTCGGTTAAATCACGTGCAAAACCAATATAATTAATAACTTGATTATGTTCATCTTTCACAGCATTAATATGGAGCCATAAGTGAACACTTTTACCTGATACAAACTTTTCATCAAATTGACCCATATATTCGCCAGTTTTAAGTAGTTGCTGGGTAATGGAGTCATGAAACTCTTGTTGCTGTAATTTCTGATTTATTGTGATATTGAATAGTTGTTGATTTAACAATTCAGATTTCGAGAAACCAGTTAATTTTTCATAATAGGGATTAACATCAATATAATTCAGTTTATCATCTAAAATAAAAATTCCTTCTGCTGCTTGTTCAAGCACAATAGCGCAAAGTCTCAAATGTTCTTGATCTTTTTTTTCTTGATGAATATCTCTGGTCATTCCCACCATGCGTAAAGCTTTATTGGATTTAGGGTCACGGCTAATGACACGGCCTACATCGTGAATCCAGCGCCAAGAACCATTACGCCGTAGAATACGAAAGGTAATATTGAAGTGATCAGATTTTCCATCTAAATGCTCTTTTAGGCGCTCATCAAATAACTTTCGATCATTAGGATGGATACGTTCTAAAATTGTATTGAGGTGTAAAGATGTACTTTGAGTCTGCTTTTGTCGATCAAAAAAAGTAATTTCTAATTTTTGTTTTTCAATGTCCCAATCCCACGGACGAATACCAGCAGTTTCATGAGCAAATGCTAAATTATGATGATGGCTTTCAAGCTTCTCATTCATTTTGGTTAAATCATAGGTCCTTTCACGTACTTTCTGTTCGAGCAAATGATTATTAAATTGAAGCTGTGCTTCAATATCTTTTAATTTATTTACTTCTTGTTGAAGTTGTATACATAATTCTTCAGCCCATTGCGTATGTTGTTCCGCAACTTGTACGAGTTGTTTATTTTTAAATAGGAGCTGAGAAATTTTTTGGTAGTTGCGTTGAGTTGCGTAAGCACAAAGTAGGGTAGCTAAGAAGGCTAAATTATACGCAAAGTAAAAGGGAAGTTGCGATGTCTGTACATGTGTAAACTGGCTAATAATAAGTGGAACAGTGCTTGGAATAAAAAGTAAATAAAAATATCGGGGTTGCTGAGTTAGAAAGGTAAGACCGATAATATGAGATGAACTAATAAATAATCCAATTAGAATATGAACATCAGAGATAGATATAATTGTAGAAGGAAGAGAGAAATGCAGAACAATTATATTTAATCCCATTAATATCCCTGATACCAAACAAATAGCTTGTAATGTTAAATCAGTTTTTCTAATGAAATTAATGTCACGATAACGTGTTAAAAACTTTGGGATAAATAATAGACAACCAAGACATAAAATAGTGAAACCAATTGACCAAATAAAATTTGTGATGTAAGAAGTAAAGTAACAAGTGAAAATAATGGCCGAAATTAAGCAAAGTAATATTAAGCTAATCAGATACAAGCGAATATATTGAATTGAGAGTCGGAGCTGCTCAATCCTTGTTTGATGCTGTAAATATTCTTCCTGAAGGCCAGACATAAGATTTTTCTATCCTATTTTTTTACATTTATACAGAAAGAATCTGATTTATCAGTGGAAAAGAATTTAAATTAATATTCATACATTAAAAGTAAGTTAACTTTAATTGTTGATTTAATCAATGTTCAATTAGCTTATATGGATAAAAACCGATAATTTAAAATAGATAATGCAACAACAGGCGCAGTTTCGGTGCGTAAAACACGATCTCCAATACACCAGTTCATAAATCCTGCTTGATTAGCTTGTGTAATTTCATTTTCACTTAAACCACCCTCAGGACCAATTAAGAGAGCGAGTTCTGGTTGGATCCCTGCTAATACATCTTTTTGTTCTTTTTCAGGAGCCAAAACAAATTTAGATGCAGGAAGATCAGAAGATTTTAGCCATTCATGAAGAGGGACGGGTGCTAAAACTTCTGGGACAAAGTTAAGCCCGCATTGTTCACAGGCTGCAATTGCAACAGCTTGCCAATGATCTAATTTTTTTTGGTCGCGGTCGTATTTTAAACGCATTTCACAGCGTTCACTGGTTAAAAGCTGAATTTTGCTTACACCAAGTTCGGTGGCTTTTTGAATGGCATAATCCATTCGGTCGCCTTTACTCATGACCTGACCAAGAACAGCTTTAAAAGGGGCATTACGGTTGGCAGGATTAAAATTCTCAATGGCGACAAATGCATTTTTTTTATTAATTTCGGTGAGTGTCGCAAGATATTCGCCACCTTGTCCATTAAATAGAGTCGCTTGTTCTTGTAGTTGTGCGCGTAAAACACGCACCCAATGATGAAATACCGATTCAGTCAGTTGAATTGTTGAGCCAACTGTAAGTTCAGTTTCGATAAAAAAACGATTCATTGGGTACGCCTTACAAAATTAATTTAAACCAAGATCAACAACAAGTTGACGGGTTGGTTCGACTTGATTCATTGAATAGAAGTGTAAGCTTGGTGCACCACCTGCAATCAGGCGCTCGCATAGCTTAACAACAACTTCATGACCGAAAGCTTTAATACTTTCACTGTCATCGCCATAGGCTTGTAATTGCTTACGAATCCAACGAGGAATTTCAGCACCAGTACCATCTGCAAAGCGAATTAAGTTACTTGCATTAGTAATTGGCATAATACCAGGAGCCACTGGAATGTTAATTCCTGCACTTTCCAAGCGCTCTATAAAGTAAAAGTACGAATCTGGATTAAAAAAGAATTGGGTAATTCCTGCATTAGCACCAGCTTGTACTTTTTCAATAAAACGTTGAATATCTGAATCAAGATTTTCAGCTTGAGGATGCATTTCTGGATAAGCTGCAACTTCAATATGAAAATGATCACCTGAGTGCTCACGAATAAAACGTACTAAATCTTGAGCATAAGGAAGCTCGCCAAGTCCAACTTGACCAGATGGTAAGTCGCCACGTAAAGCGACAATACGGTCAATACCTTGTGCCTTGTATAAATTGAGTAGTTCAGCAATACGCGCTTTATCATCACCAATACAAGAAAGGTGAGGGGCAACCGGTGTACCTTTGCCATTGAAATCATCAATAGCAGCAAGCGTGCGTTCGCGAGTAGAGCCACCAGCTCCATAAGTAATCGAGAAAAACTCAGGGTTTAATAGCTGTAGTTCTTGGTGAACAATACGCAGTTTTTCAGCACCGGCATCGGTTTTTGGCGGGAAAAACTCAAAAGAAATAGGTGTACGTTTAGTCATGTCAAATCCTTGTAAACAGCGAAACATTTTAGAAAAAAGGGCAGTCGGTTCACCGTCTGCCCTTAAGTTCTTAGTATTTGTAAGCGTCAGACTTGAATGGTCCCTCAACAGCAACGCCTAAGTAATCGGCTTGCTTTTGAGTTAACTGGGTAAGTACACCACCGAAACCTGCAACCATTGCTGCAGCAACTTCTTCGTCAAGTTTCTTAGGAAGAACTTCTACACGAATTTTTGCAGCTTTTTCGTTTGCAGGAAGGTCAGCAAATTTCTCTTGGAATAAGTGAATTTGACCTAAAACTTGGTTAGCAAAAGAACCGTCCATCACGCGTGATGGGTGACCAGTTGCATTACCTAGGTTTACAAGGCGACCTTCAGAGAGAAGGATAAGGTAGTTATTTTCGTCTTCTGAACGATAAACTTGGTGAACTTGTGGCTTAACTTCAACCCACTTGTAACCACGTAAATAAGCTGTGTCGATTTCTGTATCGAAGTGACCGATGTTACATACAACTGCACCAGCTTTTAAGCTATCTAACATTGCAGCATCACATACGTGGTAGTTACCAGTAGTCGTTACAACAAGGTCAGTGTTGCCAAGAAGGTCTTGGTTAACATCTTCTTTTTTACCTGTTTGTACGCCGTTTTTGTATGGAGATACAACTTCATAGCCGTCCATACATGCTTGCATTGCACAAATCGGGTCAACTTCTGTTACACGAACAATCATGCCTTCTTGACGTAAAGATTGAGCAGAACCTTTACCTACGTCACCGTAACCAATCACAAGTGCACGGCGGCCAGATAACAACATATCTGTAGCACGTTTGATTGCATCATTTAATGAATGACGGCAGCCATATTTGTTGTCGTTTTTAGACTTAGTAACAGAGTCATTTACGTTAATTGCAGGTACTTTTAAAGTGCCGTCTTTCCACATTTCGATAAGACGTTGAACACCTGTAGTTGTTTCTTCGGTAATACCGTGAATACGTTCTAAAAGAGCAGGGTATTTTTCATGAACAAGAGCAGTTAAGTCACCGCCATCGTCCAAAATCATGTTGGCATCCCAAGGTTGGCCATTTACATTGATCTGTTGTTCTAAGCACCATACATATTCTTCTTCAGTTTCACCTTTCCAAGCAAAAACTGGAATACCGCGAGCAGCAATTGCAGCAGCAGCGTGGTCTTGAGTAGAGAAAATGTTACATGAAGTCCAGCGAACTTCAGCACCTAATTCAACAAGCGTTTCAATAAGAACCGCTGTTTGAATGGTCATGTGGATACAACCAAGAATTTTTGCGCCAGCAAGTGGTTTAGATGCTGCATAGCGTTTACGTAAGCCAATCAAAGCTGGCATTTCTGCTTCAGCAAGTTTGATTTCTTTACGACCGTAGTCAGCAAGTGAGATGTCAGCAACTTTGTAATCTGTAAATGAAGCATTAACCGCGTTCATCAGGATCTCCTAGGAAAAAATAGTATTGATCATTCTGTTCGCGGATGCCGTTGTTGGTTAAAACGAGTGTTTAACCGATCGTCGAGCCTGGCAAATTGATCTTTAGTGCCGATCATTTGTCGCAGCATCCCTCGACTAGCGAAACATTGTACTTGGAAAAGCTTTTAGTGCCAATCCAGTTTTGTTTATTATCTGCTTAATTACGACTTTAGATTTAAATTATGGCCTTAAATATTCCCGAATCTTTGGCAAACCTCGAGGCAAACAGTGGTGTTTTTGCAGTTTGGATGGTGCTAAAGCATTATGGGGTTCAAGTTGATGTTGCTGAGTTGATTAAAGTTTGCCGATATGAGCAAGATGGTACCTATACCATTGCTTTAGCTGTTGCTTTAAAAAAGTTTGGCTTTGATGTTTCATTTTATTCAGATAAAGACCCTAACATTAGCCCCAGCGAACGTATGAGTTATAAAGAGGCAATGGTATTGAACATATCGACAGGGCCTGCTTTGAGCTATCAAGACATTCAAGACGCAATTCAAGATGGGCAAATGGTAATCGTGTACTACGACACTTTAGATGGTGTTGGAAATCAGTCGCTCGTTTATTCTGTAGATTCAAAAGAAATTTGCTTTTTCGATAGTTTTGAGCCGATGTCAGCAACAGTTTTTGAGAACCAGCGTAAAGCAGAAGGGATTTGTCGTCAGGCTATTGTAATTGGTGATCGTAATTTAAATATTTATTCGACTACGTTAAATTAGGTCAAAGTGAGCCAGTAGAGTGCTGGCTCAGATTGAAGTTATTTTTGTTGATATTCTTGAATGACTTCTAAAGCAGCACGAAAGGCTTCTTGAGTAGCAGGCGCGCCGCAATATGGCAGACTATGCAATAAAGTTTCTTGAATCTCTTCAACTGTACAACCATTGTTGAGTGCGCCACGAACATGGCCTTTAAGTTCAGTTGGCGATTTAAGTGCTGTGAGCATTGCTAAAGTAATTAATGAGCGATATTTACGTGGAAGCACACCTTCACGTTGCCAAGTTGATCCCCATGCATGTTCATTAATCCAGTCTTGTAAAGGTTGAGTAAAGGGTACGGTATTTTCTTGGGCACGTTTTACAAAAGCTTCTCCCATCACTTCTGTACGTACTTTTAATCCATTTTCGTAATCTTGCTTAGACATTAATTTCTCCTAAAAATAAAAGCGTCGTGTGACGCTTTTATGGCTATTTATTAATTAATGCGAATCAAAAATGATTGCAATAGTGAATTGGTGGAGGCATCAGTCACACTATTTGATGAGGGTTTGACAAAGGTAGGTCCTTATCGAGTTTTTCATCAAAAACATCGGTAAGCATGCTGTCAAATCGAATTGCGTTGTATTGCAATAATTGTTGAGCTTCGTTTTCAGAAATAAAGCCTTCTTTTATCGCTTGTGCAATATTCTCTTCAAAAGTAAGACCAGTAAACTTGCCTTTGGATTCAGCTTTCTTAAACTTATCCCAAAGCGGTTCAAGGGTTCTTAAAATCTGGAACGTGTGCTCTAGACGGCCAGTAACATCGTTAGGTTCAGTTGAATAGTACACATGGCGTTTGAGTTGCTCTCTAAACGGATGTTCTTCCATCATGAGTTCAGCAACTTGCTGTTTTAACTCATCATCAGGTTTTGCAATCACACGACCTAACGGGAAACAAATCCATTTCACTAAGGCTGCTGGAAGCTTGGCTGGGAAGTTGTCAAATAATCCCCAAAATGCTTCCTGAATATTTAAGAACGCTTTTTGTAATGCTAGTTTTGCATGCAGTTGTTCAGCTTCAGTTTTTTGCCCAGCTTCATAAAACTTTAAAATTGCAGTGGCAATAAACAAGTGTGCATGAATATCAGCTAAACGTCCTGAGAGCATTTCTTTGCGTTTTAAATCTCCTGCAAGTAAACCTAGTGACATATCAGAAACAAGGGCGAAGTTGGCACTAAAACGGTTAATGGTTTTATAGTAACTTGCCGTGAATTGATCTGATGATTGAGGTGCATCACTTGAACCACCTGTCCAACCATAAGCAAATGATTTTGCGCCGCGATTAAAGGTATACGCTAAGTGTTTAAATAACAGGTCATCGAATTTTTGAACTGCATTGGCTTTGTCGTCAGACTGAAGTAATTGTAGCTCTTCAAAAAGATAAGGGTGACAGCGCATTGAACCCTGACCAAAGATCATGAGTGAGCGGGTTAAAATGTTTGCACCTTCGACCGTAATTGCAATAGGAATGGCTTGATAGGTGAGTGCAAGGAAGTTACGAGGTCCAAGCTGAATAGCACGTCCACCGGCAATATCCATACCGTGATTAATGACTTTACGCATAGTTTCTGTTGCATAGTATTTTGCCATGGCAGTCATCACGGCAGGAGTTCCACCTTGATTTAGGCCACATGTTACTAAATAACGAAATGCTTCAAGCATATAGGCATCACTGGCAATTTCACTGCTTGCTTCTTGCACACCTTCAAATTTACCAACAGAAATATTGAACTGTTGACGAATTCTCGCAAAAGCACCTACAGTTAAATAGCTCATTTCACCTGCGGCTGTAGCTAATGCTGGAAGGGAGATACCACGCCCAACACCTAAACACTCCATCAGCATACGCCAGCCTTTACCCGCATTTTCCTGTCCACCAATAATCCAGTCGATAGGAATGAAAACATCTTCCCCCTCAACTGTTCCATTCATAAATGGAGAGCCTGGATAATGGCGTGCTCCTATTTTTACACCTGCGTGGCTTGCAGGAATGAGGGCACAGGTAATACCGTATTCGGTTTTATTTTTATCGCCGAGTAGACCTTCAGGATCATAAAGCTTAAATGCTAAGCCAACTACTGTGGCAATCGGAGCAAGTGTAATCCAGCGTTTAGAGAAATTCATACGCAGGCCAAGGACTTGAGCACCTTCATATTCGCCGTAGCACACCACACCCGAATCTGGAATGGCGCCTGCATCTGAACCAGCTTCAGGACTAGTTAAACCAAAGCATGGAATTTCTTCACCTTTGGCAAGACCCGGTAGATATTGCTGCTTTTGAGCATCTGTACCGTAGTGCATGAGTAGCTCACCGGGTCCTAGGGAATTAGGAACCATGCAGCTTACCGCAGCAGTTAATGAGCGTGACGCAATTTTGCTCATAATGCGGCTTTGAGCAAATGAGCTAAATTCTTTACCACCAAATGATTTTGGAATAATTAGGCCTAAGAAACCTTTATCTTTAATGAACTGCCAAACTTCAGGTGGAAGGTCTTTTAATTGATGATGAATTTCCCATTCATTGAGCATGCTACATAGCACTTCAACTTCATTATCAATAAAACTTTGTTCTTCTGATGAAAGTGTCGGGTAAGGATACTTCTCAAATTGCGACCAATCTGGAGCACCCATAAATAATTCTTTTTCCCACCAACTTGTTCCTGCTTCTAAAGCCTCTTGCTCAGTGGTACTGATGCTCGGCATTGAGTTTGCCAAAGTTTTATATGCAGGTTTTGTAATTAAGCTAAACCGTAAAGGCTTAAACAAAATAATAATGCTAAGAGCAATAACAGGAATCCCTAAAAGCAGTGACCATGGCGTTAAAATGAGTGCAGTAAGGATGGCTACAGCAATCGTAATAACACTACCAATGACTCTATTTAGGTTAAAAAAGAAAATTGCCCATATTGCAATAAGCTGAATGACAATACTTAAAACAAAGAGTAGGAAAATCATACTTGCTCCTTGCTAGATAAGCCCTCAAGTTAGACGTTACAAAAGGCGAGGAGAGATTTAAGGCTTAACTAGCTCATTTTTAATGCTGTTTAAATTTGATTTTTTATGTCGCAATTGATCTATATGCTAGAGCAGGGATATATCGTACTTTTAGGTATAAGATATTTTTGAGTGAAAGTGTAATAGCTTGTTTTATCTATTTGTCAAGAAATGTTATTGATTTTCTTATACAAATAAAAAGCCCTCAGTATTAGAGGGCTTTTTATAGAAATTTAATTTTTAAGCTTCGACGACTTGAACAGCGATTTTTTTAGCTGGATCTACTTTACGACGAACTTCTGGTACTGGCTCACCGTGATATTGACGGTCAGCAAAGTAACTCGAACGAACCATTGGCGCAGACCAGATGTTTCTAAAACCAAGTTTACGGCCATGCTCTGCATAACGCTCAAACTCTTCTGGTGTTACAAAGCGGTCAATTGGTGCGTGTTGTTTTGAAGGTTGCAAGTATTGACCAATAGTCACATAGTCGACATCGTGAGCACGTAAGTCATCAAGCAATGCAATGACTTCTTCTTCAGTTTCACCAATACCTACCATCAAACCACATTTTGTCGGGATGTCAGGGCAGTATTCTTTAAACATTTTCAATAAGTTTAAAGAATGTTGGTAATCTGAACCTGGACGCATCGCTTTATAGAGACGAGGTACAGTCTCAATATTATGGTTGAAAACATCTGGCGGACATTCAGTCATAATGCGTAAAGCAATATCCATACGTCCACGGAAGTCTGGAACTAAAATTTCAAGTAATGTGCTTGGACTAAGCGCACGAGCTTCCTTAATACAGTCCACAAAATGTTGTGCACCGCCGTCAAGTAAGTCATCACGGTCAACCGAAGTAATTACTGCATATTTGAGTTTAAGATTGGCAATAGTCTCTGCCATGTGACGAGGTTCATCAGGGTCTAATGCATTTGGTCGACCATGTGCGACATCACAGAACGGGCAACGACGTGTACAAATATCACCCATAATCATGAATGTTGCTGTACCACCACCAAAGCATTCTGGTAGGTTAGGACAAGCTGCTTCTTCACAAACGGTATGGAGTTTTTGAGCACGTAAAGTGGTTTTAATACGCTGAACTTCTTCTGGTGCCGTCATCTTGACACGAATCCAGTCAGGTTTACGCGGCACTTCAACCGTAGGTACAACTTTTACAGGAATTCTTGCGACTTTTTCTGCGCCACGAAGTTTTACACCCTGTTCAGGTTTACGGTGTTCTGACATATTTAACTTTTCCACTCGTTTATAGAGACATTGACATTGACATTGTATTATAGCCGAGTTCTTTGGTTAATAGCGGAAAATAACTATTCATATAATAAATGTGGTTATTCAGAAATATAGGGTTGAGAAATACATAAATTCACCGCATATTAGTCATAATCTATTATAAAATATGGTCATTCAAGAGAGGAAGGAGCTTTCAATGCCACGTAAAAAAGAGGTCGTTAGTGGGAATTTCGTTAAGTACGATGCGGTAGTTCTCGGTTCTGGACCTGCAGGTGAAGGCGCGGCAATGAAGCTTGCAAAAGCGGGTAAGCGTGTTGCAATTGTAGATGTACGTGATCAACTGGGTGGTAACTGTGCTCACGTAGGGACTATTCCAAGTAAAGCATTACGTCAAACAGTTTCTAGTATTATTCGCTATCAACGTGACCCGATGTTTCAAAAAGTAGGTGAATGGAAACAGTTCACCATGAAACAGGTGTTGCGTAACGCACACAAAGTGATTCAACAACAGGTTGATACACATACACGCTTTTATGACCGAAACAAAATCGGCGTATTTCATGGCCGTGCATATATTCAAGATAAAAATACAGTTTTAGTTTTTAGCCATGAAGGCATTAAAGAAACAATCATTTGTAAGCAAATCGTGATTGCGACAGGTAGTCGTCCTTATCATCCACAAGGTCTCGACTTTGACCATCCTCGTGTATTTGATTCAGACAAAATTCTTGATCTCGATTACTCAATTCAAAAAATCATTATTTACGGTGCAGGCGTTATTGGCTGTGAATATGCTTCGATCTTTATTGGTTTAGATCATAAAGTTGACTTGATTAATACTCAGCAAAAACTATTAAGTTATCTAGATGATGAAATTGCTGATGCTTTGTCTTATCACTTACGTGAACAGGGTGTGCTAATTCGTCACAACGAGCAAATGGATCATCTTGAAACATTTGATGACCATGTTGTACTACATTTACAAAGTGGTAAAAAGATTAAAGCCGATGCGATCCTTTGGTGTAATGGCCGTTCAGGTAATACAGAAGGCTTAGGTCTTGAGAATGTTGGGTTAGTACCAAACAACCGTGGTCAACTTTCTGTAAATGATCAGTATCAAACTGAAGTTGAAAATATCTATGCTGCTGGTGACGTGATTGGTTGGCCATCACTTGCTTCTGCTGCTTATGACCAAGGGCGCTGTGCTGGTGCAAACATGAGTGGTGAAGATGCGAAGCCAGTACGTGATATCCCAACGGGTATTTACACCATTCCGGAAATTTCATCTATTGGTAAAAATGAACAGGAATTAACGGAAGAGAAAATTCCGTATGAAGTAGGTCAAGCTTCTTTCCGTCATTTAGCTCGTGCACAAATTACGGGTGATACAGTAGGTGAATTGAAGATTCTTTTCCATCGTGACACTTTAGAAATTTTAGGTATTCATTGTTTTGGTAATAACGCTGCCGAAATTATCCACATTGGGCAAGCAGTTATGCACAGCCCAAACAATACTTTGAAATATTTTGTCGAAACAACGTTTAACTATCCAACCATGGCTGAAGCTTACCGTGTAGCTGCACTTAACGGTATGAATCGCTTGTTTTGATTTTAAATAATTTTTCAATAAAAAAGCCCGCAAATTTGCGGGCTTTTTTATTTTCATTAGACCATACGTTTTTTATATTTTTATGACAATCTACAGAGTGATTTCAGCGCCTCATCTTTCTAGTGTGCACAAAATGCTTGATTAAAATATTCAAATAAATCAGGTGTCTGTTTCCATAAAATGATGGAAAGAACCAAAAGAGCGACAATGAAGAAAGTCATAATTGTTTTCAAAAGTAAGGCATTATGCGTCATGAATAACAGCCTCCTCATTTACAAAGAAATGTACAATTACCCCTAATATACTCAAAGCTATTGAACATAGCCAAATCGCATTGTAATTACCTGTTAAGTCATGGTTAACGCCGCCAAGCCAACCACCAAAGAAAGAACCAACTTGATGGGTGAAAAACACAATACCGCTCAGCATTGAAAGGTATTTAACACCAAACATATTTGCGACAATGCCATTGGTGAGGGGAACAGTAGAGAGCCATAGAAGACCCATAACGACGCCAAAAGCATATACTGTATAAGTGCTTAAAGGTAATAGTAGAAAGGCAATGATCGCGATCCCTCTGCTACCATAAAGTGCCATTAATAATTTAGGTTTTGAGAAACGATCTCCCAGCCAACCCGCCCCATAAGTTCCCACAATATTAAATAAGCCAATTAAAGCCAGAAACACTGTACCTGTCGCCGCATCAAAGCCATGGTCGATTAAATAGCCTGGTAAATGTACCCCTAAAAATACAACTTGGAACCCGCATACTAAAAAACCTAAAGCTAACCACCAGAACGGCTTATGTTTTCTAGCAATATTTAGTACTTGTTTAAAGGTGAGCTGAGGTTGAGCGATTGCTTTTGGGGCTTGGTTGCTTGGCCCTTTTAACATCCATGCTAGAGGAATAATTAGAGCAATAAGGAGAGCACTCACCATTAAAGCTGCGGACCATCCTACTGTTTTAAGTAAGAGAAGGGTGGAAGGCAGCATAATAAACTGACCGAAAGAGCCTGCCGCACTGGCAATGCCCATTGCCATACTTCTTTTTTCTGGTGGAGCAGCTCGGCCTACGGCACTGAGTAAAACTGTGAAAGAAGTTGCTGATAAAGCTAAACCAATAATAAGACCTAAGCTTAAATTCAAAATGAGTACACTTGAACTAAAGGCCATTAACAGTAGGCCAAGGGTATAAAGCAGCCCACCAACAGCAACCACAATTTTACTGCCATATTTATCTGCAATTGCACCTGTAAAAGGTTGAACGGCTCCCCATATTAAATTTTGCATTGCGATTGCAAGACTAAAAACATGTTGCCCCCAACCAAAATCATGACTCATTGGAACTAAATAAAGGCCGAAACCATGACGAACACCTAATGAAAGAGCCAAGATAAGAGCGCTACCAATTAAAATGTATATAAGTGGCTGTGAGAACTGATTGCCTGTTTTAGTCATTGTGATTGGAAAATTATAGGAAAGTGATGAGTTATTGTAGAAGATGTATCGAAAGATATCGATATAGATGGTGGAATATTTAAGAAAAATTAAAAGGTAACAACGCTAGTCTCTTTATAACAAAAGCAAATCAGCAGAAATCATTTTAATTTCTGCTGATTATAAAAAATTAAGTTGCAGAATTACGCTCAAGTAGCGCTTCTTCAAAAAGGACTTGTTCTTTTTCTTTGTGTTCGGTTGTGAAGCGAATCAAAATCACGCTACAACCTGCAACCATAACCAGTCCACCTAAAATAAATAAGCAAGTTTGAATATCAAGTACACCTTTTAATAAAAAGCCAGCTGCAACTGCACCTGCATTACCACCCGCACCAATAATTCCTGCTACACCGCCTAATGCATTACGGTCAATAAATGGCACAAGAGCATATGTTGCGCCGCAGGCCATGTGTGTAAATAGTGCAAAAATAGTCATTGAAAGAATAGCGAGGGCGACACCATTCATTTGAGAGAAAAGGACTAAGAATAAACCTTCGCCTAAAATCATGAGTACAAGTACTTTCGTACGTCCATCTAGTCCTTTAGTAAGTGCGACTTTATCGGAAATAATGCCCCCTAGTGCACGTGCAAATAATGCAAGAAGACCAAATATTCCTGCCGTTAAACCCGCAGTTTTTAAATCCATTTTGAATTGATCAACATAGTACATGGCTGCTACGTTATGAATAAAAATTTCTATACCAAAGCATGCACCATAAGCCAGAAATAAAATCCAGACACGGTAGTTACGCGCAGCCTGCATTAAAATTGCCATACCACCTTTTTTGCCGCTGCCAACATCAATGCCTTGTGCACGAACTTCTTTAAAATCACCTTGAGGACAATCTTGAGTTAACTTCCAGTAAAGGACTCCCACAATCACCATCATCACACCCGGTACGATAAGAGCAATACGCCAGCCCATAGTTTGCTCAACACCGAACATGACAATTGCACCGAGTAATAAAGGCATTAAGGCTTGAGTTGCACCGCCGCCAGCATTACCCCAACCAGCCGCCGCTGCGTTTGCTGTACCTACAACATTAGGTGCAAACATAATACTTGTATGATATTGCGTAATAACGAAGCTTGCGCCAATTGCACCAATCAGTAAGCGGAAGAATAGAAATGATTCATAACTGTTGGCAGCAGCAACACCAAATACTGGAATACTGCCTAGTAAGAGAAGGGCTGTGTAGGTAATACGTGGACCATATTTATCGCAAAGGGGACCGACAGCGAGTCGCACTAAAATTGTAATTGCAACGGCGGCAATATTAATATTGGCAATCTGGTCTTTAGTTAAACCGAACTCACCTTTAATAACAGGCATTAAAGGTGCACAGGCAAACCATGCGAAGAAGCAGACAAAGAAAGCGAGCCAAGACATGTGAAAGGCACGCATTGCTGGAGTTGAGAAGCTGAATAATTTAATCTCAGTTGCTTTTTTTGCATCTAGATTGATATTTGAAGACATACGCCGTCCCTCTGAACTGAACGAATTTTTAATTTGCACGACAAAATAAATTGTCTATTTGCATACCGATCAGAGCGGACGTCTTTGGCCGTCTTGGTTTATCCATTGAATCGCCATTGATTCATCATGCTTTAGATAAAGCAAAGGATGTGCCAAAAAATAATTTTTACTAAAAGGAAAATGTTAGTTTTTAATTTTATTCAGTTAGTTGGAATTTAATAAAATTAATTAACAAAATAAAATTAAGAAAAAAGGAAACTACGGAGGTAGGACATGAGTTTTTCCTAATAATTTAATAAGAAATGCTCATTTTTTTAGCATATTGGTTTAAAAAGAAGCAGGATTCAACTTACCAGTAAAAAGCTATAAAAGCTTCAGTAAGGCTTTTATAGCTTGAGTGTTTTAAAAAATTAGAAACGGTAGCCTACACCTACATAAGTAATAAGTGGGTCGATATCAATTTTGGTATTCGCTTTAATTAGCTCTTTACCTGTATTTTGATCTGTGACATAAATTTTTGCCTCATTATTCATTTTTGAATAAGAAACTGAGCCGACGGCGAACCAGTTCGGATTGAAGTCATAGGTCGCTCCAACCGTAAGAATCGGTGCGAAAGTATCGGTCGCTTCAAGTTTAACAATAGGGTTAGCTGAAGACGTTTTACCGTCTAATGCTGCACCCGCTTGACCATCATGAATATTTTGAATCATATGGCCTGCTTTAATTAAATCTGATTCAATCCCTGAATTCATTTTTAAGTCATTAAAATAGGCATACATCACACCTGCACCAATGTATGGACGAAATTTATTTACACCAGATTTACCAAATTGGTAATGCAGTTCAACTGCTGGTAACCAAGCTCGTGCTGTGGCAGCTTTACCGCCTTGAGTAAGATCAGTGATATGAATATCTTCTTTTAGACCGATTGAACCAAGAGCTGTGTTTGCTGAACCAGATAATGGTGCATAAATATTTCCTTTACCTTTTATATCTACCTTTGGAGGAACGCCAGCTTTAATTTCCAGAGATAAATTATCTGTAAAATTATAATTTGCCATGATACCTAGAGTATCAACACTTTGAGCTTCTAAGCCTGTACCTTCACTTTGCCAATTTGATAATCCATTTACTTTTGCAGTACCTGTAAGAATGGATGGTAATGTATCTGTAGGTAGAATTTTAATTGCATCGTATAAGAGGGGATTGGAATTCCGATCCGCCGCATTTAAGACGGATTGTTTTGATACAGAACCTACTTTAGAACTGGTTCCTTCAGCGACACTGGTATTAATGTTGACTGGATTTGCGCTTCCTTGTGGCATTGCATGTAACCAGCCGGCAGAGACTGAAAAGCGTTTAAAACCATCACCATCTTTTAAGCTAAAATATGGAGAAGCGGCGAAAGTGACTGTTGGCAGAGCAAAAAAGGCAGCTGTCATACAAAATAATGACTTTTTCATCATAAAGGACTCCATGTCCGACATTTGTTTACTGATTTTTATTGAGCCCACCATAGCGCGTTTTATTAAATTGATTGTTTAATAAAAATTAATAATTGTAATTGTTTTGAAATATTTGTTTATATTTGGAAAGAATTATTAATAAAAAATACAAAATAAAAAACAAAAGGCTACTCAAAGTAGCCTTTTGTTAATGCTTATTAAATTATTAGTTGAAGCGAGAAAGGTCTTCTTCAGGACGAGCAGTTAACACTTCGATACCTGTTTGAGTCACTAAAATAGTGTGTTCATATTGAGCAGAAAGTTTATGGTCTTTCGTTACAACAGTCCATTTGTCACCAAGTAATTTAGTCTGCCAAACACCAGCATTGACCATTGGTTCAATCGTAAAGGTCATACCTGCTTCTAAGCGCATACCAGTGCCAGCTTGTCCATAATGCAACACTTGAGGTTCGTCATGGAAAACGGTACCAATACCATGACCACAATATTCACGTACTACGCTAAAACGTTCTGACTCAACATATTTCTGGATAGCATGGCCAATGTCACCTAGGTATGAACCGTCTTTAACTGTTGCCATTCCACGGTACATTGCTTCTTGAGCAACTTTACATAAACGGTTTGCCAAAATAGAAGTTTCACCTCCTACGACATACATCATGTTGGTGTCGCCGTGATAACCATCTTTAATTACGGTCACATCAATGTTAAGGATATCGCCGTTTTTTAAGATTTTATTTTCAGAAGGAATACCATGACACACGACATGGTTAACCGAAGTACAAATAGAATGTTGAAAAGCAGGGCGTCCTGGAGCACCGCCATAACCCACACAAGCTGGGATAGCGTGTTGTACATTTTCAATATGATTACGGCAAATCGTATCAAGTTCGAGGGTGCTTACACCGGCCTTAATATACGGCTTGATCATCTCTAGAACTTCAGCCGCCAGTCGTCCTGCAATGCGCATTTTTTCAATTTCATCTGGAGTTTTGATTAATCGACGTGGAGCTGTATAAGTACTGTTCATGATCTCTAAAAACTTTTGGTAATTTACAAGCGTCTATGGTATAAATAGCCGCCCATTTTATCAAATGCTTTTCGTGAATATCTTTTACGAAGAATTTTGATAGATGGAGTAAAAAATCCGCACATATATCGTCACATTACTCTGGGTGCCCGTAAAAAGGTGGAGAATGCGGATATATGGAGGCCTAACCCAACTTTTAAGGTAAAGAAAATGGCAGATTACAACGTAAGCATGCGCGACCTTCTTCAAGCAGGTGCGCACTTTGGTCACCAAACTCGTTTCTGGAACCCAAAAATGCGTCAATACATTTTTGGCGCGCGCAACAAAATTCACATCATCAACCTTGAGCACACTGTTCCTGCGTTAAATGATGCTTTGAACTTCGCTAACCAATTAGCAAGCAAAAAGAATAAAGTTTTGTTCGTTGGTACAAAACGTGCTGCTTCTAACATCATCCGTGAACAAGCTCAACGTGCTGGTCAACCATATGTAGACCACCGTTGGTTAGGTGGTATGTTGACGAACTGGAAAACACTTCGCCAATCTATCAACCGTTTAAAAGATCTTCAAACTCAATCTCAAGACGGTACTTTTGCTAAGCTTACTAAACGTGAAGCTTTAGAACGTACTCGTGAGATGGAAAAACTTGAGCGTTCTTTAGGCGGCGTTAAAAACATGGGTGGTTTACCTGACGCATTATTTGTAATCGACGTTGATCACGAAGCGATTGCAATTAAAGAAGCTAAGAACTTAGGTATTCCTGTTATCGGTATCGTTGATACAAACTCTAACCCAGACAACGTTGATTACGTTATTCCTGGTAACGACGATGCGATCCGTGCAGTAACTTTATATGCTTCAGCTATGGCTGACGCAATTCTTGCTGGTAAAGAATACGCTCAATCTCAAGCGAACGCTCAAGCAAAAGGCGATGACGCTGCGAAAGACGCTTCTGAGGCTTAATGCGTTTTGACGCAGGCTTGTCATTTTTGCGACATGTAATGGTGGCAAATTAAGCGTCGAGAGTGCAAACGGCCCAGAGTTTCTTTGGGCCGTTTTTGTTGAAAAGATTTATTTTCTACCGATTTTAGGAGATCAACATGACTGCAATTACTGCAAGCATGGTAAAAGAATTACGTGACCGTACTGGTCTTGCAATGATGGAATGCAAAAAAGCATTAACAGAAGCGAACGGTGACATCGAACTTGCTATTGATAACCTTCGTAAATCTGGTCAAGCTAAAGCTGCTAAAAAAGCTGGCAACATTGCTGCTGACGGTGCAATCACTATCGTTCAAGACGGTAAGAAAGCGATCTTAGTTGAAGTAAACTGTCAAACTGACTTCGTTGCTAAAGACGAAAACTTCTCTAACTTTGCACACGCAGTTGCTGCTGCTGCTTTAGCTGCTGGCGAAACTGATGCTGCTAAAATCGCTGAATTAAAATTGGCTGATGGCCAATCAGTTGAAGAAGCTCGTATTGCGCTTGTTCAAAAAATCGGTGAAAACATCCAAGTTCGTCGCGCGAAAATCGTTGAAGGCGAAAACTTGGCTATCTACAAACACGGTTTAAAAATCGGTGTTGTAGTTTCTTACACAGGTGATGCTGACACTGGTAAAGGTATTGCAATGCACGTTGCTGCATTCAACCCAGTAGCAGTAAGCGCTGAAGCTGTTCCAGCTGACCTTATCGCTAAAGAGAAAGAAATTGCTGAAGCGAAAGCGTTAGAATCTGGTAAGCCAGCAAACATCGTTGAGAAAATGGTAACTGGTTCTGTTGAGAAATACTTAAACGAAGTTGCTCTTGACCGTCAAATGTACGTTATCGACAACGACAAAAAAGTTGCTGACGTATTAAAAGCGACTGGTACAACTGTTGCTAACTTCGTACGTTTCGAAGTTGGTGAAGGTATCGAGAAAAAAGCAGAAATGAGCTTCGCTGAAGAAGTTGCTGCTGCTCAAGCTGCTGCGAAGTAATTCGTATCACAATAAAAAAAGCCCCTATGGGGCTTTTTTTATCCCTATTGAAATCGGAATATAAAGATGACAAATAAAAAAAATCTAAGTATTGGCGGCATTATTGTCTTATTGATTGCTGCATATTTCGGTCTAGATTCATCTGGGCATAAGAAGAATCAAACATCATCACCCACTCCGATCACTCAGCATACTGAAACGGCGCTTTCAAATGATGGTGCGGATACCATAAAAACTGCTTATGATCGTAAACAAAGTAATGTTCAAGTGCAGGGAAGTGGTCGAGTAAAAGCAATTTTAAGAGAAGATAATGATGGGACAAGACACCAGAAATTTATTCTTGTATTAAAAAATGGTCTTTCAATTTTGGTCGCACATAATATTGATTTAGCACCAAAAATTGAAGATTTGCAAAAAGGGGATATTGTCGAATTTAATGGTGAATATGAATATAACGAAAAAGGTGGTGTATTGCATTGGACGCACCATGATCCACAAAATCGACATGAAAATGGTTGGCTAAAACATAATGGGCGTATTTACCAATAGAAAACGGATATACATTTCTATCTAACAGCAATTTTGTTCTATGCATCTTTTTAAAACATGCTATGTTTTTTCTAGATAAGTAGATGAGATGTATATATGTACCGCGAACAGGCTGACTACTTGCATTTGCGAGAGTTGGGCGGTTTAGAACTATTAAAAGCACATTACCACCAAACGCAATTTTCAAAGCATACCCACGAAGGGTATTGTATTGGTGTGATTGAAGAAGGTGCACAGTCTTTTTTTAGGACGGGACAGCTACATGTAGCCCCTAAAGGCGACATTATTTTGGTGAATGCAGATGAAATTCATACAGGTTCATCTGCTGTCGAATCGGGTTGGCGTTATAGAGCAATTTATCCCACACCAGATATGCTTGCTGAAGTGAGCCAGGATTTTTTTGAGAATGGTCATGGCGCACCTTGGTTTCCTCAAGCAGTTATTCAAGATCTGGGTTTGTCTCAACAACTTTGCTTGTTATTTGATTTATTAGAACAAAAAGATAATTTTTTGCTGAAAGAAACCATGTATCTGTCGACATTGGCTTGTTTAATGATGCGTCATGGTAAATCACGGCATACCTTTTGTGAGCTACCAGAAGCTTATTCGAAAATCTTAAAAGTTAAAGATTTGTTGGTAGATATGCCTGAAAAGAATTTTTCTTTGCAGGAATTGGCTGATATGGTTGGATTAAGCGCTTGGCATTTTTTAAGACAATTTAAAAAATATGTGGGTTTACCACCTCATGCGTGGTTGGTACAGGCACGTTTGCAAAAAGCGAGACAGCTATTAAAGCAAGGTGATCAAATTGTGATGGTTGCACAGCAATGTGGGTTTTCTGATCAAAGTCATTTTAACCGTCACTTTAAAAAGGCAATGGGCGTTACACCTACCCAGTATGTAGCAAGCCTTAATCTCTAAAATTTATTTTCATTTCTAACCGCAATTTTGTTCAAGAGAGTTTGGGCGAAATACAAGAAGCTCTATAAATACCTAATGTTATAGATGTCTAGAGATGAATGCTCACTTAAATCAATCTGTAAGATTTTCTAAAGGCCAACCACCTTATCTTTTTTTACGAGGGGCGGTAGATATATTGCCATTGTCTATTTCGGTTATTCCGTGGGCTATTTTGGCTGGTTCAATGGCAATTCATGCAGGTTTATCATTTTATAAAGCATTAGCAATGTCAGGAATTGTGTTTGCTGGTGCTGCACAATTGGTCAGTTTGAGTATGGTGATGGAAGGTGCATCATTATTAACAATCTATATCACGATTTTCTTTCTTACTGCACAGCATTTTATTTATGCATTAACTTTAAGAAATAACATTTCTATTTTGTCTTTGCCAAAGCGATTAAGTTTAGGTTTTTTGCTAACAGATGAATTGTTTGCTTTAAGTGCTCCGAACGAAAAAAGGCATCCTCATTATTTGTTAGGGGCGGGTATATGTTTTTATTTATTCTGGGTGGTTTTTAGTTTAGCCGGAATTTTATTGGCTACGGCGATTCCAGATTTATTGTCCTACCATTTAGATTTTTCGATTATTGCTATTTTTGTGGCCATGATTATTCCTATGTGTAAGGAAAAGCCTGTCATAGCTGGAGTTTTAACAACTTGCATTACTGGCTTTTTTTTCAAATTTTTAAACTTGGAAGGAGGTATTCTAATTTCTGGTTTATTGGGAATGCTTATTGCGGTTTTTGCAGAAAATAGAACAGGAGAAAAATAATATGTCATGGCTCATGATTTTAGGATTGGCTGCTATTGTGTTTTTTAATCGTTATTATTTTTTAGAACCCAATGTAAAAGTAAAATTACCCGTATTGATGAATAAAATGCTAAATTATTCAGCACCTTGCTTATTAACTGCTATTTGTATACCAGTAATCTTTTTTGAGGGAAATGAACTAAGAGGTATTTTTGATAATCCTTACTTATACACGACAATATTTTGTATTGTAATTGCTTTCTATTTAAAAAAAGTTTTACCCAGTGTTCTACTCAGCCTAGCATTTTTCTATTTTATAAATTTTCTAATAAATCAGTAAATTTAAGCTGAATCTAAAAGATTCAGCTTTTTAATAAATTATTGAGTAATCAATTTGTTCTGCCGACTTTTCCACTTTGGCAACATTTTTCCAAGATACGCATCCATACACCAAACTGGACCAATCAATAAAAATTGTAAATCTTTAAAGAAGGAAGGTTTTTTCCCTTCAACTTTATGTCCGTAAAATTGTCCAATCCAAGCAATAACAAAAAGAGCAATATAAAACCCGACACCAACAGGTAGGACATAAATAAGCCAAGCCATTACAACGAGAAGTGCAGCCATTGCTACTGCAAGTACAAGATCGAGTCGAGCATAGAAAATTAGAGTCAGTACAATGAGTAAAGCAGTGAGTAAGGCGCTAAAGTGGGCAATGATTCCGATAATAGAAAATAAAATAGCTGGGACGCATACCCAGTGGATTTTCTTGTTTTTTGGATTTTGATGGCTTTGACTGTATTCATCAAACCATTCACCAATAGATTTCATAGACCTTTTTCTCCATGTCTAATTTTGAATCATTCTTTTTATGCCTATATTTTAGCCTGTTGTTATCTGAGTAGACAAGACAAGTTGTACATGTTCCTTATCGTTTATTCATTTATTCTGAATATTCTTATAAGCATAAATTTAAGATCTGACCATCTATAAAAATAGGTTTGAAAAATTAAAAGATGAACTTAGAAAGAGTGAGATGTACTTAAAAAAACTCGAACTACTTATTTGCGGGTTTTGAAGTCAGGAAATGACCCAAAAAAGCACTTTTTTATGAAAAGCCGGAAAATAACAGAAAAATACTCAACTCAACTGCTCTTAAAAGGCGATAAATAGCCCTTTTTAGACTAAAGTGGTACTAGGGTAGCGTAATTTTTTTAAAATGGCTCTAATCGAAAAATAGAAGAAAAAAATGAGAGGTATTAAAAAGATGTGTTTTTGGGTTAAAAATTAATCAATTTTGTAATTAAAAAAAGAGTGAAAACATAAAATTTTGAGCATGATTTTTATATTGGGGGGCTAAAAATTAAAAAGCCACAAATTAAATTGTGGCTTTTTCATGAACTCTAGGAGTAATCGCTTATGAAGTAGGACCGTCTACACGTTCAATACTTACTTTTGCAGTACCAGCATTGGTAATACCAAGGCGTTTTGCTGCACCGTATGATAAATCAAGTACACGATTTGCATGGAATGGACCACGGTCGTTTACTTTTACTACCACACTTTTACCATTGTCTTTGTTTGTCACACGGATATAACAGTTCAATGGCAGACTGCGATGAGCAGCAGTAAGTGCATTCATGTCGAATGTTTCACCACTTGCAGTTTTACGGCCATGAAATTGACGACCATACCAAGATGCCATACCAGTTTGGCTAAACTTACGAACAGTATTTGAAGCTACTGTGTTAAGTTTTTCAATCACTGAAGGCTCATCTTCAGGGATTTCAATTTTAGCTGCGATAGCTTGACGGCGAATTTGATCGCCAGAACGTTCAGTGATTGAAAGACTGTTAATGTTAGAAAAACGAGAATTAAAGCTTTGAGTATCTTTACTCAATACACGTGCTGCTAAATTTGCATTTGGACCATCTACATCACTGTTTAATGATGATGACTGCATCATTTCAGCGTGCAGCGGGGCCATACTTAAACTAGCCGTCAGTGCAAGAATGTATTTCAGCGATAACTGCATTTATATAAACTCCTGAGAACATGCTCTTTTTCTTTTAGCCGGCAGACTAAAAATTGAAGTGAACATGCCTAATTATTCACTTTTGCAATTGCTTGATTGGGGTGGATAATATTCATCGCTTACGGAGAGTGTCTAGTCTTTAACGAGAAATAGTTACAAAAAGGGCAAAAACTTACAGTTTTAGATTAAAAAATAATCAAATATGTAACAGGATATTTAAAATGTGTGTATTGTGATCGATTTAACAAAAATATTTATTGACTTTTACAAAAACCCATCAAAAAGCTAGCCTATCGGCTAGCTACTTCTGTGCCTAACAACCATACTGCAGTCGCATACATTCGGCTTTTGTTATAAGTCGTAATCACTTGAAAATTTGGATAGGTTAAATAGTAAATCGGACCGTTATAGTCTTGTAATTGAATAACATTTACCATATCTAGGTCATCAATTTTAACTAAAGGGTTTAATGGTGAAATCCCTTGAGTTTTGAGTACGCCATATGGAGAGGGCTGAGTTAGGTCTTTAGCAATGATATTTTCTGGATTTGAGCCAACATAACGAGCCATGAAGCCAATCGGTTGATCGCGTTGCCATCCTTGTTTTGCTAAGTAGTTTGCGATTGAGCCAATTGCATCTTCCGCAGAGTTACGAAGATCAATGTGTCCATTACCGTCAAAATCGACTCCATACTTACTGATATTGCTTGGCATAAACTGTGGGTAGCCAATTGCTCCAGCATAAGAGCCAACAATACTATTGGTTGGATAGCCTTCTTTATAGGTCCATGCAATCAGAGCAGCTAACTCATCACTGAAATAATCAGCACGGCGCGGGTAACCAAATGCTAATGTCGCGAGCGCGTCACGAGTGATGAAAGAACCTTTATTGGCTCCATATCCTGTTTCAACACCTAAAATACCTAAAATGACAGCTTGAGAGACACCAAATTGCTGTTCAGCTCGGTTAAGTGCATCTGCATATTGGTTTTTAAAGCGGACACCACGCTGAATAGTGCCTTCAACCAAAAACATAGAGCGATAATCATACCAAGGCTTACTTTCACCTGGGCGAGTCATAATATTTATAATGTTTGGTAAATTTTTTGCACCGCTCATCGCGGCATCTACTTGTACACTGCTTAAACCATAAGTATTCATGGCTTTTTGTTTAAAATTTAAATAATTAGGATCATTTACAAAATCATTGGCCTGAGCAAAATGACTTGTGCTCACTAGACCAGTACACAAAGCGAGTACTTTTAAAGTTTTATTAACAAATTGAGACAACATATCTTTTTAAAATTCCAAATTATCGATGTGTATGAATAGACATGACTAAACCAAAAGTGGCCATTAAAGTAATAATAGCTGTACCGCCATAACTCATAAAAGGCAAAGGAACACCCACTACAGGTAAAATACCACTGACCATTCCTGCGTTTACAAATACATAAACAAAAAAAGACAAACCAAAGGCGCCAGCAACCAAGCGTCCATAATTATGAAAGCTCTGTAAACCAATTTGGAATGTTCTAAAAATAATAGCTGAATAAAGAATAACTAATATAAGCACGCCAATCAGGCCAAATTCTTCGGAATAAGCCGCAATAATAAAGTCAGTATGACCTTCTGGTAAAAAGTGTAAATGTGACTGTGTACCTTCAAGAAAACCTTTACCTGAGAAGCCGCCAGAACCAATAGCTGTTTTAGATTGAATAATGTTCCAGCCTGTTCCTAATGCATCTGCTTCTGGGTCAAGTAGCGTTAGAACACGTTGACGTTGATAGTCGTGTAAAAGGAATTCCCATGCAATTGGAATAACAATAGCGGCACAGGCTGCTGCTGCGCCGATCATACGCCAAGATAGACCACTTAAAAATAGTACGAAAATACCACTGGCTAATACGAGTAGAGATGTTCCTAAGTCAGGTTGTTCCGCAATGAGTAAAAAAGGAACACCAATTAACATTAATGATAAAATAACTTGAGAAAAGCTAGGGGGAAGTGGTTTGCGTGCTAAAAACCATGAAATCATCATTGGCATGCCAATTTTCATGAACTCACTGGGTTGCACACTTCCGAAACCGGGAATATCAATCCAGCGTTTAGCCCCCATACGAACTTCACCAAAGACCATAACTCCAATTAAGGAAAATAGTGCAAATAAATAAAAGTAGGGTGAAAAAGCTTGATAAACCTTTGGAGGAATTTGAGCCAGACCAATCATGACTAAAAAGCCAATACCAAAGCTCATAGCCTGTTTACTGACTAAGCCGACATCTTGTGCAGATGCACTATATAGTACCGTTAAACCTAACAGAGCATTTAGGAATAAAAATAGGCATAACCAAGGGTCAATATGGAGTTGCTGCCAACGTGAAGGTTGCATGGCAGTACTAAGACCATCTCGAGGAGCTTGGCGTAAAAATTTATATTGTGGACTAGGAGACATGCGGCTTTAACTAGGTCAATCAGTGCTTGGCGCATGCTAACATAAACGTGATTTATGGCAATGTATATCAATATTTTGCAATAAAAAAACCTGGCGTTTGCCAGGTTTCCGATAGTCTACTTTTTATTAGTTAAAGAATAGACCATCATGATATTCAGCCATCGCTTTCAATTCAGTGCGATTTAAACTTGGAATGAGTTTATCGATCGCGATATGAACCGCTTTAGTCACAGCAGCAGCGCCAATATCGGCTGCTTTACGCTTAATCATGCCTAAATCTAATGTCTTGTTAAAATCAGACATAAAGTGTCTAACCATAGCATCGCCAAACTGTTTATAGAGTTCTGCTAATGCTGCTTTATTAATGTCATTACCTGCTTGAAGCTCAGCAAAATTATGCTTCAAATTAGTCACTAAGCTAGCATCTAAAGCTACGCCAACTTTATATTGACCTTGTGGATCTTTAAATAAGCTTTTCTCTGAAAACTCAACTGACTGCTTAACAACGTCATTTGGTGCTTTACTGAGTAATTGCTTTAAAAGTACGGCAACTGTAGATTTGACATAACCAGCAAGTTTTTCGGCAGTATCTCTTTTTTCACTCGCTGGGAAATGTTGTACTAACTGAATCAGTACATTATCAATAATTTCTTCATTGAGTTGTAAAGCAATTTTGTCTCGAAGTGGATATAGCGGTTCACTAGAATTTTTATTCGCAATTCCAGTCTGCATATCGTTCAATAAGCCTTCAGAAGGGGTAAAACCAAAAAACGGCATGGTGTATCCTCAAATTATTCGTTTTATTGTCGTGCCAATCGAATCGGTTTTGGCATCCATGATAGATCCGATACTCGGCAAGGATTGATATCAAGTCCACCGCGGCGAGTATAAGTTGCATAAACCATCAGCTTTTCAGGCTGCAAATTTTGCCAAACATCTGCAAAGATTTGCTCAACACACTGTTCGTGGAAACCGTTATGCTGACGGTACGAGATAATATAAGCTAAAACACTACGATAACAAGGTTTTTTGCCCTTAAAACGGATAAAAACTGTCCCCCAATCTGGTTGTCCCGTGACTGGGCAGTTACTTCTCAAAAGATGAGAATACAGTTCAATTTCAACTTCTTCGTCAGACTCATCTAGTTTTAAAAGCGATGCATCGGGATGTTGTTCTAAACGTTCAGGTGTTAGATCATCAATACAAATGCCTTGTGGCTTGGAAATATCGAGATCATCTACTTGAAATAGCGTTAGCTCAACTTTTGCACCTGCCGCAGCCGATAAATCTTTTTCAACTGTTTCAATAAATAACGCTTTAGAGTCAAACTGAGTGAAGTTAAGACTATTGAAGTAAAGTTTTAATGACTTTGATTCGATCAAATTTGGTGAAGACGCTGGCAGGGTAATTCTGCCAATGGCAACCTGTGGAATACCGTGCGAATTTAACCAAGAGATTTCAAAAACATGCCACCAATCTTTACCTTGGGTAATGCCTTCAATATGTGAATAGTTTTCACGAGATTGAGCACGTGCGATTGGAAATAACACATCGGGTTGATAGCTGGTTGGATACTGGGTTTCTTTACCCAATAAAGACTGTTCGACACTCATTCACGCATTCCTGAACCACGAGCAAGTAAATAGTAAGCAACTCCGTAAAGTACAACACAACATAATGTCACAACGATTAAAGAGAACGTAACGTTCACGTCGCTATGACCTAAAATGCCGAAACGGAAAGCATTAACCATATACACAATAGGATTAATTAAAGAAAGTTTTTGCCAAAAAGGACCAAGTGCACTAATGGCATAAAACACACCACCTAAGTAGGTGAGTGGAGTAAGTACAAATGTTGGAATAATAGAAATATCATCAAAAGATTTTGCATAGACCGCATTAATAAAGCCGCCTAAGGAAAATAAAACAGATGTAATTAAGACTGTATATATAGTTACGAACCAGTTATGTATAAAAAGGTCAGTAAAGAACATACTCATCGCGGTAACAATGGCCCCAACTAGAACACCACGACAAATACCACCAATGACATAGCCCCATAAAATAATATGTAATGGCACAGGGCTCATAATGAGCTCTTCAATGCTTTTTTGGAATTTCACACTAAAGAAACTGGAAGAAACGTTCGCATAACTGTTGGTAATAACAGCCATCATGATTAGGCCAGGCACAATAAACTGCATGTAGCTTACGCCGCCCATTTGTCCAATACGTGAGCCAACCAAATTACCAAAAATGACAAAATACAAGCTCATGGTAATCGCAGGTGGTAATAAGGTTTGGGGCCAAATGCGAAGAAATCGGCGTACTTCTTTACGAACTAAAGTCCAGAGGGCAATTTGCAGTTGGTTAAAGTTCATTTTGCCTCTCCTTCAAGATTTTTCTCAACCATTTTGACAAATAGCTCTTCAAGGCGATTCGATTTGTTTCGCATACTACGGACACGAATACCTTGTGACTCTAAAAGTTGGAATAAGTCATTTAATGTATGTGCTTTATCCATGGTTACTTCTAAAGTGCTACTATCAATTAAGTTGAACTTCACTCCAATAATGTTTAACTGGAGTGGGGCAATCGGTTCTGCTAAATCGAAAATAAAAGATTCTTCACTCAACTGGTTTAAGAAACTTTTCATACTGGTGTCTTCTTTGATGACACCGCGGTCAATGATGGCAATTTGACGACAGAGCATTTCCGCTTCTTCTAAATAGTGTGTCGTTAAAATAATAGAAGTGCCACTTTCGTTCATTTCCGTTAGAAAATCCCACATAGAACGGCGTAATTCAATATCTACACCCGCAGTAGGTTCATCTAAAATAAGAAGCTTAGGCTCATGCATCATGGCACGGGCTATCATTAGACGGCGTTTCATACCACCAGATAGCATGCGGGCTTGTATATTGCGTTTTTCCCACAAGCCAAGTTTTTCTAAATAATGTTCGGCACGTTTTTCGGCAATCTTTTTGTGAATGCCGTAATAGCCAGCTTGAGTGACTAAAATATCGAAGGCTTTTTCAAATTGCCCGAAGTTAAATTCTTGAGGGACAACGCCAAGCTGTTGTTTTGCCAAGGATGGGTGAGTGTCGAGATTATGCCCAAAAATCTCAACTGTTCCTGAGGTCTTTTTTGTGAGGGAACTGATAATACCAATGGTTGTTGATTTGCCGGCACCATTTGGGCCTAACAACGCATAAAATTCACCTTCAGGCACAGTGAGGTTAATACCTTTTAACGCCTGAAAACCATTACGATATGTTTTGGACAAATCTTTTAATACCAAAGCATCAGTCATGAAATTCTCACATTATGAAAGAGGGGTATATTTTGAGCGATAATGATTAATAAACCAAGTAAAATAGTCGGAATTTTATGAAATTGAGATAAAATTATGAAGTTATTATATATAAATTGGTGCGCCCGGCGGGCACTTGATCAAAAATAACAACTTCTTAGGTTTTTTTATCTTTTCTTATTATTTCATACAAAACAATCAAATGCCAAATTGGTCAATAATCTGTACTTCTATTATTTCTTATTTTTTCCTATTATTTCGGTTATCACAATTACGCCAAGATTACGCCACAAAATTATGGCTTCATTTAGACAGCGCAACAATACATGGCGAGCCGAGATAAGTGTAAACGGAATTCGCGAAAGTGCAACCTTTGATACAAAAGCCCAAGCAAGAGCTTGGGCATCTAAACGCGAGACTCAGTTACGCGAACAATCGCATGGCAAATTACCAGATCACTCTTTTTTAGAAGCTATAGAACGCTACTTAAATGAAGTAAGCATAAAAAAGAAAACTCATGAGAATGAAGTCAAAAGAATGGCTTTCTTTAAGCGTGAGTATAAAAAGCTATGTCAAAAACAATTGGCCAAAGTCACAACTGACGATTTAGTGCAATGGCGTGATTCTCGTTTAAAAGAAGTGCAGGGCGCTACTGTCAGACGTGAAGCAAATATTTTAGCTTCTTTATTTACTGTTGCCCGGAAAGAATGGAAATGGATTAAAGAGTCTCCAATGGCTGACTTAACTTTGCCGCCACCTTCTAAACACCGGGATAGGCGAATTGCTCAAGATGAGATTGATAGATTATGTCTTGCAGCAAATTGGGATAATAATGTTCCAGTAAATTCAACTCAGCAAATTATAATTGCCTTTCTCTTTGCGATTGAGACAGCTATGCGCGCTGGTGAGATTGTTGGCTTGACTTGGGATCGTGTTTATTTAAAAGATAGATATTTAGTTTTAAATGAAACAAAGAATGGTACTAAACGAAATGTACCACTATCTAAGCGTGCAGTTGAGTTGCTTACTTTATTAAAAGGTCTTGATAAAAAGCAGGTCTTTACTTGTAATTCCCAAAGCTTTGATACGCTTTGGCGTAAATTGAGAGATAGATGTCAAATCACTGACTTGCACTTTCATGACACACGGCATGAAGCTTGCACACGCCTTGCAAGGAAATTAGAAGTTTTAGACTTAGCCCGGATGATTGGGCACAAAGATTTAAGAAGTTTGATGATTTACTACAATGCTACTGCAAGTGAAATTGCAACGAGGCTAGATTAGCCCCGTTTGCGTGGTCTTCCTTTCTTTGGCTCATCATCCGATTGTTCATTCAACCAGTTTGATAGCTCTGCCAAGTTCCAGCGTCTTCCTTGACCGCACTTAATAACATAGCGCGGTTTAGGGAAGGTTGGCAGGCAGCAAACTGCTGCCTTAAAATGTACATCTCGATATCCCAAGAACTCAGCAGCTTGGGAGTCATTAAGCCAGATGTCCGAAGGTGGTAACGCTACAACAAAGTTACTACCTATATTCGCAATTGCTGTCATTTCACCCCTCCATACTTTCCGCTTTTCTAAAAAACAAATCGTTCAACACCACATCATCATTAATTACAGTTCCATCCTCGATATAGTCACAGCCATTATTTATAAAGTACTGCTTATCATCTGGATGAGGGCGCATAACCAGATCGATAGCTGGGAAAGCAGAAAGACCATCAAAAGTTGTTAAGATCGAATGAACCAGACCTTCACATTTTTCTAAATCAGTGCCTTTACTTTGTGCCCAGTATCTTGCTAAGTTTCTAAAGTTCTCAAGCAATTCTTCACGAATCACTTCTTTTGGAATTGGTTCACTCATCCCTCAGCTCCCGATTCAACATCCAACAACATGCTGCCTTCCTCTGGATATTCGCTCATCCAAAAGTAATAGCCTTTGCCGCTGTGCCCATCTTCAAAGAATTTAATAGTTAGTTCAGTTTCAAGTTGATCTAAATCATTTTCACCATCTGGATTTACAAATTCGAGAAGGCTTTTTAGTTGATGACCGCTAAGTGTTATGCTCATTGTTCAGCTCCCGATTCGATTGCTTTAATCATTGCTTGATAAACATCTTGCACCTGACCATTTGTATAGAATCCGTCATGTGCTTCATATCCAGCATTGACCATTTTCTTATTTGCAACTTTCGGCACCAAAACATAACCCTCTGGCACCGCCTGAGCTTTGGCTTTTTCTTGCCATGCATACCAAGCTCCATTGATAAATGATTCTGCACATGAGTTGAATGGTAAGTCGTAAAAATCACCATTAAAATGAGATTTTTCCTCATTCAGTATTTCTGCAATTTCTGAAAGCTTCTCAAAAGCCTCTCTTTCCTTATTCAAATCTGTCATGCTGCTGTCTCCAAATACTTGTCTGCCAAATCATGCATTAGTAGGTTTCCTGAACCTGACTCATACCAAATACCTAATTGGCCTTTATATCTAAATCTCAAAAGTTCGTTTTGTTCTGTTCTACTGAAAACATCAGCACCTTGGTCAACTAGCCAGTTAGAGAAATCCTCAAACTTAGATGGCAGAAGGGCTAGGCGATTCTTATAACTTCGGTTGCTGCCGTAGCGACTTCTTAATATTTGCCAGTCGTTCATGCTGCCACCTCAAACTTAAAGCCTTTCTTGTCTAAGATTTCACAAAGTAATTCTTGGCAAATCTCAGCGCGTCTAATTAATTGTTTTTCACGAGTTGCATCACGTTCTTTGTAAAACATGGTTACTCGTCTTTCTGGTGGAATATGACCAACAACGTGCCAGTCAATCTTCTCGTATTTCTTAATCAGATAATCAGGTGTATCAACCAGTGTGTAAGCAATTGCTGATCTATTCAGATCTCGGATTAACATGTAGTTATCTAATTGCCACTCATACAACTTCTTATCACCAGCTTTAATCTCAATAGGGAATGTCTTTTTTGAATAAGCCGATTTGATATCAATAATGATGTCTTCCTCTTGCTCGTCTATGTCCCATTCCCCTGTGAATAAATCGGTTGTAATACGCGTCTTATTCTTCACATAGAAGTTGCCAGTAACTTGGTTAAGTAGGGCAATGCTCTGGTCTTCTACAACTTTCCCTTTCTCAATTTCTGGCGTACTTAATTCAGGTTGCCAGTCTAAAAGGATCTGGCTTGCTATCTCATAAATATGTGATAGTGCGCCTTCTGGTATGGTGTCCTTTTCAGGGTAAGCCATAAGCTTACCCACACCCGATGCTCTAAACGGGATCATGTTCTAAGACCTCCGTTTTCGCTTTGATGTAATTTAATAATTCATCTGAAACGTTGTAGTGTTCAGTGATTTGGTGAAGCTCTACCTGTTTAGCATTTAGCTTTTTAATAGCAGCTTCTGCCTGTTTCTCAGTTAGAACTGGTCGTGTGTCTACTGGTGTTTCATTAATATCTTTAGGAGGCAAGCCCACTGCGCCATCAGTGTCTAATAGTTCGTCTTCTGTATAGACACCTAAAATCACATCAGGGAAGTGAAGGCGAGCTAATTTTTTAGTAGCCAAGTATGCAATTTGCTGTTTAGGATCGTTTACCCAGTTAGGCGAATTGCGAGTCGTACCAACTTGGGCAAACGATACATCATGGATGCGTGGCTCTGATTCACCTTTAATAGTTACCCATACACGCACACCAACATCGTGAGCTTTGCAGGTTTTACCATCCACTTTCGACCAGTCGCCATACCATTCAAAGTTAGGACGACCAACGATAGGGGCGCGAGCAATAATCACAGCATTAACTAGCTGAGCTTCGTAACCTAAGTTGCCATTTACTAAGTGAGTCTTTTGAGCAACTGCAAAAGGGTTCATACCCCATTGCATTGCTTGCATAGTTACTGCCAAACAGTCACCAGAATTACCCTGTAAATGCTTTGGTACAGTGATAACTGCCTTACACATGAAGTCAGCAAATGCCACCATGTTTTGCATTGCTTGAGGGTCAAGAATCAATGAAGATGTCTGAGCATTCATTGGTAAGTTTGGTTGGTTTTCTACTAATGCGTTCATCTTCTAATCCTCAAAACTTAATAGATACGTGTGGAACTAAGCCCTTATTGATTGCTTGCAAAATCTCTTTTCCTTTTGCTTTATCAATACCTAAAGCCAATAAGCCTTTTAGAGCTTCATTACAGATTTTTTTACGATGTGCTTGGTTTGCTTGGCGCGCTTCCTCAGTCTTGCGTTCTGCTTCTAGCTTCACAGCTTGTTCGGCTTCAATACGTTTACGTTCTGCTTCGGCTGCATGTTGCGCACGTAATTCAGCAGCTTCTTTTTCAGCAACTAAACGAGCTTCACGCTCAGCAGCTTCACGTTTTTCGCACTCTGCTTTTGCAATAGCTTCTTGTTTTTCACGCTCTACACGTTCAGCTTCTTCTTTAGCTTTACGCTCAGCTTCAAGACGGGCTTTTTCAGCAGCTTCATGTGCAATGCGTTCTTCATGTTCGCGTTGTAAACGTTCGTGTTCAGCTTTGCGTAAACGTTCCAATTCAGACTGTTCAGCTTCATATTTTTCACGTGTAGAAAGGGCAGCGCGTAACTTTTCTAATGTTTCAAGCTTTGCAAGTTTTGCTTCCTGCTCATATTCATCAAGAGATGAGTCAACAACTAAACTCTCTAGGGAGTCGATAGCTTTTTTGATTTCCAGTGATGGAAGATCAAAACAAAGACCATACATAACTTTGATATTTGAAATAAACTGGCTATGCTTCGCTACACGGTCTTTCTCAGCTTGCTCCCAAGCATCACGAGGCGCTAAAACCTCATCACGTAATAAATCAAACTTCTTAACAATTGAGATTCGATCATCATCAATCACTTTGATTTGAGCTTTTTGTTCAGCTACTAATTCTTTTCCACATTTCTCAATAAGAGTTTTTGACTTACTGATTTTCAAAGCAAGCGAACCAATCGCATCACGGCCTTTCTTAGTGCTTACATCTGGCACATGAGAACGAACTTCTTGAGCAATACGTTCATACAATTCATCTGTACCACCATGTTTAGCGAAAGCCGCTACAATTACGTTTTGTTCTAATACTTGTAATTCATTAACTTGTGTATTTACTGGCGCATTCATAATCTTCTCCTAATTTTTAAAATAGCAACTGCTGAGTAGTGTCTGAATACCGGACTTCAATTTGTCCTTGTGTAGACTCCTCAATTAGCATCTTGAAGTAGGCCATTGCCTCAGCAATTGTTGTCTCTGTTGCTGAAGCAGGACGACGAATAAGCACATCAATGGCTTCAAGTAGTTTTCTTTTCTCATGTACATGCATCACACCACTCCCGCTTCTTCATCTGCCAATTCTTCGGCGTAGTATTTAAGCTGCTCGTTTAAGCTGTGTGCTTGTGCGTCTGTAAGCTTGAAACGTAAGCCAATCGGTGACTCAATACCGTCTTTATCAGTCACTACAGCATGAGTTTTTGTATCTACTACAAGCACTTCATATTCTTGGTCACGGGCACAACCACTGGACTGATCAGTTACTTCACGAGTGTCATGAGTCGTTTCAGCTTTAATCTGGCAGTTAAGAACATTGCAGCCGTAAGTTAGATCGAAATAGACCGTTTCGCCTTCAACTTGAATGTCAGTAGACATGTCTAAGTAAGGGAAAGAAGGGCATAGCAGCTCGGGTTTAAGGGCTAACATATTCATGAGTTAGTACCTCTCAGAGACTCAACCAAATGCTTTCTCAAGCCATCAATTTCCGTCTCAAATTCTTCAGCAGTAAGCGTGGTGCCAAGCATGAATAAAGCTTGATTAGCGACATTAAGAAGATAGTCATTTGCAAGTGATTGATGAGCCACAGCAAGATGACCAGCTGTGTGAGCAATCTGAACACGACTTTCTTCTACCAATTTATCAATAATTTCGTGGAAGTTATCCATGAGAGGGCTCCTTAGCTGCGTCAAATGCCTTCTGACATTCCTTTGCTATGCGATGTATTTCTTTCTCTAAGTCTTGGAATGTGCGAGCTTCTGAGTCAGCTATGCCAAGTTTAAAAACACCTGTAATAGCGCCAAAAATGGTTGAATAGTAAAACTTCTGACTTAGACGGATAGGGTCAATTGGATCTGTACTGTCCTGCAAGTCCTTAGGAACTTTTGCAAGAATGATATTCATTGCATTTCCAGAAGACTGAATAACCCATTCTTTACCGATACGAATTTCCATCACTTCACCCCCTCAACCTGCACACGCACATACATGTTCTGTTTTGCTTTGAGTTCGTTGGCGTATTGCTCGTCGGCACAGCCTTTTAGGAATGCAAATACAATGAAGGTGATAACCCAGAAAGCTATGAATGCTTTCGAGCCATCCCGGAAGGCTTGGCTAAACTTGTACTTTTCAATTCTTTGATTCATACTTATCTCCGCATTAGATGCAAACCGCCTAGACTCTGACCCCTATGGCGGTTTTTGTTTATAAGGTTAGTAAAGCATACTTTACCTTGTAGACATTGTAAAGCCTACTTTACTAATTATTTTTAAGTACACTTTACTTTTTTGTATGGGCAATAAAAAACCACTATATGCATAGTGGTTCGGACGAAGCGATTTAGAATTTATTTAGTTAAGTCTTTTGCAATTAACCATTCTTTTTTATCTACATCATATTCAGGCTCTAATAAAGCCAAAATATAACCTGACGCCTCAAATTTAAAATGTTCTTTTGATGGACTGACAAACCCCCAATAAACTAAGTCATTTTTACCTAATGAGTTTTGATACTTATCATTAATTCCAGCAACTAAAGTTGTACCTTCACTATTTGCCAATTGAACTAAAAAACCTTGGATAGAGTTATTATTATGAATAACTTCTTGAATTATCCCGAAACTCATTTGATTTTTTTCAAATAAAGGCTTGTGGATGGTAGTTGCAAAAGAAAAGGCTGACAGATTGTCCTTAAAAATTAATTTTTCCCCAGATGGTTTTTTATAAAAGACCCACCTTTTAATTTTTAATAATAAGAAATACCCCCAAGAAAGCAGAAAGCCAATCGGTAGAAAATACAAAAATAAATGAAAGAAAAAGCCATCTCTTTTTTGAGGAAAATATTCAGGATTTAGTATTTGGTTTAAATCTAAGTTCTCTTTATAAACCCACGATAATAAAGAAATAATCCCTACTGTTAAAAATAAGATGCCTATCCTCTGAATTGGCTCTTTCGAGCCAAATTCCCATATTTTATTTAATCCATTCACTTATATTTCCTCATGTGTAAGACCATCACACCTATAATTGATATATTGTGATTAAGTGATGAAAGTGTTGGGTAGTCTGGATTTAAAGGAACTAATTCAAAAATTTCCCTTCCAAAATCATCATATCCAATTACTCGATACTTCTTGAAAGTTGCCTCGTAATCACCGTTTTGAGCTACCACAAAAGAACCGGGCTGAGGCATTAATGCTGTGTCGATTGTTAAAAGATCACCTGGTTTAAAGTCTGGCAACATACTGTCACCCTGAACGGTAAGACTAAATACACTTTTTTCTTTTGCTGATTTATAAGTCGTATAAGTTTCACCTATTGGATTTACCCCATCGTAACCAACAGAGTTAAAAAGGCCAGCTTGTACATAATCTAGTACAGGAATTTTGCTAATTTCATCATTATTAAATACTACATTCGCATCTGATTTTTTATCTAGCAGCATTGGGGCACGTTCGCCAGCAAGCCATTTATGGTTAACACCTAAGAATTCTGCTGCAAGAGTCAAGTTACTGCCATCCAGTTCTTTTGTTGGTCCATTAAACCACTGACCAACACTTGCTTTACTTACTTTACAGAATTCAGCCATTTCTGTGTTTTTTAGTTTTTTATTACGAGTTGATTCGTAGTGTTTTTTGGCTTGATGCATGCGTTCTTGAAGCGAAGACATAATAAAAATTCCCAAATTAGTAAAGCTAGCTTAACTTTTTATAAGTAAAGTTTGCTTGATTTCGTTAAGTAAAGTATGCTTTACTTGTCTTTGTTTACTGGAGTAAAGAAAGTGCAAGTACTGATGAAGAAAAGTGACGCCATTCAGGCGTTCAAAACCAAAGTCGGTGTGGCAAAAGCAATTGGGATTAGTAAACAAGCAGTTAGCTTATGGGGCGATATGGTTCCTGAAGGTTCGGCCTCTAAATTATTGCTTGTAAATCCCAACATCCCACACACGATCAAAGCTGCTTAGGTGGTGACATGGCCGAAAAATTAACCGCAAGTGTCACCTTTAAGTGCACGGAAGAAATGAAAATCAAATTAGAGCGTATTGCGCGTTCTAGAAAGTTAAACGGCTCATCAGAGCTAATGCGTATAGCTGCCATGGACATAATCTTCGAGGTTGAGGAGATGCTTAATTGTCTACAAATGCCTATCGATCTGACCACAGTTACCGAAGATACAAGGAATACGCCTGAGCCGTTTGAGCTTGAACTGGCGCCAAATCCGCATAAAACACAGGCACAAAAAAGGCCCAATTGTCGTAACCAATTGAGCCTTATCTGCCATTCCACTGCAAAGCAATGAAACGAGAACTGAAATATGAATTTAGCACATAAACATGACTCACCACAAGGTGATGTTATTCCGTTTCCAAAACAAGAGCGACAAGATATGTCAAAGAAAGAAGAAGGCTACACAAGATTGCCTAACTCTTTAATTGACGAGCAAATAATGGCGCAATTAAGCGACAAGGCATTTAAATGTTTGATGCTAATAATTCGTCAGACTTCTGGTTTTAATCGCAACTCAGACAAGATTGCCACTACGCAATTTCAAGAAGCGTGCGGTATCAAAAAAACAGATAAGGTCTATGCCTCAATTAAAGAACTTGAACAGAAAAGTTTAATCAAAGTTGAGCGTAAAACTGGCGGATTAAACACCTATTATTTGTTAGAAAACCAATCCCAAAATAAGGTACTACCTGAAAATGGGACTACTCCCAAAAATGGGGAGGGGACTACTCCCAAAAATGGGGAGGGGACTACTCCCAAAAATGGGGACACTACAAAAGAAAATATTAAAGAAAACTTTAAAGAAAATACATGTAGCGAAAATCCAGTCGATACAGTGCTCAAACTTTGGACTCCAAATTTGGATGCGTTGAATGCTTGGTTGCAAAGATCAGGTATAGCAAAAATGACTCAATCCGAAGTTGATGGCTGGTTACTTGAGATCAACGGTTACTACTCGACAAAAATTGAAGCGGGTTTGCTTACAGATACCCAAATGTACACAAACTTCGTGAAGTGGATTAAACGCAATTTTTCAAGTCGTAAGGTTGCACCTAAAGGACAAGATCCAATCGATTCTAGAAACGTGAATGCAGCATGGGAAAACATCCATCCAGATTACAGCAATGCTGGTGATCCTGTTGAGTTGGAGGATTGGATGCTATGAACGCGATGCTTAATCCACAAGTTTTACAAGGTTCAGGTTTCTGCACTAAGCACAATGCGAAAGAAATCATCATGGGAGGCTTTCAAGGCTGCCCACAGTGTGCAATCGAGTATGTGTCTAAGGCAAATCAAGAACATGAGTTTGAAGTTCAGAAGGCAGTTCGTGAAAAACACTTTGCAGGGGCAATGCTTCCAGAACGTCATAAAAACGCTGGATTTAGAAATTACAACACACCTTCGTCTGGTCAAAAGAACGCTTTAACCCAAACAGCAAACTTTGCCAAAAAAATCGTGAAGGGCGAAGTTGAAAACTTGGTCATGGTCGGAAGTACCGGAACAGGCAAAACACATTTGGCATGTGCAACTGCAAGAACGCTTTTAGCCAAAGGCAACTACGCACGTTACATCACAAGCGAGGAATTGGCTCAACGCATCATGAAGGCGTGGGACAAGGACACAAAAGATCAATCAGAGCAGTCAGTAATTTATGAGTTCACAACTTACGACTTGCTCATTCTTGATGAGTACGGATTGCATGACCGTGATAAGCGCTTAGAGCTAGTGCATAAAGTTCTTTACTCACGCTATGACGCATGCAAGGCAACGATGCTCATTTCAAATATGACACTTGAACAACTCAAAAATGATTTGGGTGATCGCCTTTGGTCACGTTTCCAACATGGCGGACTCACAACCATTGAGTGCAACTGGAAAGATGCGAGGGCGGTATGACACTAACAGAAATTAAATTCCGATTAATCACAATCGCGGAAAAAAGAAAGCGCCCTTACTTCGACATGATCGTGGTTAAAGAAGTACGTGAGGCATTCAAAAACAATACCTACCACGAATTAAAAAATTACGTGCTTGCTGAAATGGAAGTTTCGATTTTGAACATGGTGGAGCTAGGCAGATGAACTACAAGGAAATGATGGCGCTTCGATGCGCTTATAACTATGGATTTAAAACTACAGAAACAAGAGCAGCAGCGAACCTATACGAGAAATTAAGAAAGCTGAAAATGCTAGACCAACTCAAGCAGGAAGCCATGACTAGACGTTACAAGGAGGCGGTATGAACACAATGGCGCAAAGCAAGCTGTTTGGTCTTGCTGAAAATAGAACAGATGTATGGTCAACGCCGCAAGATTTTTTTGAAAAATTGGATCGAGTATTTAACTTTGATTTAGACGTTTGTGCTCTGCCTGAAAACGCTAAATGTGAACGTTATTTTACACCTGAAATTGATGGTCTAAAGCAAGAGTGGACTGGGACATGCTGGATGAATCCGCCATATGGCCGTGAAATTGTAGATTGGATATCAAAAGCAGCTTATACGGCAGAACAAGGACATACAGTTGTTGCACTGGTTCCAGTTAGAACGGATGCACGATGGTTTCAAGACTATTGTTTAGGTCGTGAAATCCATTTTATTCGTGGGCGTTTAAAGTTTGGTGGTTCTTCATCTAATGCGCCATTCGGTTGCTGTGTTGTCGTATTCCGTCCAAGTCTTAAAGATGTCCAGTGGGACAAAGGAGCCAGCCATGGGTGAGTTTAAAGTCGGGGATTGGGTTAAACGCACAGACAAAATAACCGAGTCTATCTACCAAATAAGCAGTATTGATAAGGATCTTATCAAGTGTAATTTCATAAAGAATGGGGAAAATTGGCGCCTTCATACAACTAAAGGAGAGATTGAGTATGCCACACCCGAAGAAATCAAAGCAGGGCATCGAATTGATAAACCCTCGGATTCGGGGGAATTAGAAACCCTAGACAAACCAGAAAACCACATCAGCACGCTGTGTAAATCAAAGGATGTTTGAGATGGATAAACCAATAACATTTAACGAATGGTTAGGCACACAAGGCAATATGGTTCTCCTTCATGCCAATTGTTGCCGTATTGCCTTTGAAGGTGGTCAGCAGTCACAGCAAGCGAAAGTGGAGGAGCTGCAAAATAATATCAACTTACTAAATGAAGCTTTGGATATTAAAGAGCAACTTAATCAAAAACTTCGTGGGCGTGAAGATGAGCTACAAAAGCAATTAAATGAATACATATTTGTGGCTGAAACTATTGATGAAATGTATGTGAAAGAGGTTAAGAGCAGTGAGGAGCTGCAAGAAGAGTTCGCCGAAGATGAGCGATTCTTAAAAGAACAGATCAAAGACAAAGATTTAAAAATCTCAAATCTTGAATATCAACAAGGTATGGATAAAGAACTTATTCAGACATTGCAATGCAAGGTTGAGAAGTTGCAAAAGCAGATTGATGCGCTAGAGAAGTCCTATTTTGTTTTAGCCCGAATTAAATCAATAGCAAGCAAAAACTTACTTGAAAGTATTTTGATTAAAGAAGTGAGGCAAGCGCTCAAGGGGGAAGGATGAAAGCAATCAAGATTCCATGTGAGCATGACTTGCTAAGTAAGGATGATGACACATGGGCTAATGCGGTGATGCGCTGTAAGGGTGGAAGCCCTTACTGTGGCGCAGACGGTTATTGCCATGCAGGCGGAACTTGCTTTGCTGACCAAGAGCTAACAAGAGAGCAAGCAATCTTAGAAGTAGATCGCCTAGCTCAAGAATTACATAACTCCAAGATTGAAAACGACAAGTTAAGAAATGCAGCTAGTCAGCTTGTTAATCAACTTGAATTGGCAAAAGAGCAGAACTTAAAGAGCGGTAATGATCAGAGAGTATTTGCTTTGAAGTTCTGTATCCATGAAATCAAGAAAGCGATGGGGTGACCAATGACCACATTCAAAGAGGCTCAAAGGGTCCAGTCACAAAAGGCAGCTCGTTCTAAGCGATTCAACCGAGTACCTACAGAAGATCAAGAACAGATGACGCTCATGAGTTGGGCGCATCGTGTGAAATATGGGTCAGGTCGTTTGAGTGATTACTTATTCCATATTCCTAATGGTGGCTCAAGAAACATAATTGAAGCTGCAAAGTTCAAGAAGTTAGGCGTAAAGGCTGGTGTTCCAGACCTTCAACTTATCATTCCAAATGGTGAAGTACACGGGCTTTGGATTGAGTTGAAGTCAAAGAAAGGGAAATTACAACCAAGTCAGAGGCTCATGATTCAACGCTTAGAAGAACAGGGTTACATGTGCAAAGTCTGCTTTGGTGCGGATGAAGCCATAGATGAAATTAAAAAGTACTTAATGATTTAGGGTGACGGTATGAATGCGGCAGTGAATACACAATTGAAAAGAAAACATTTCTCAGTGGCAATCAACTGGCATGAGAAGCCAATTGAATGGCATCTAGAGCAATATGGGTCATGGTTATTGTTGGATGATCATTATTTTAGTCTTGGTGAATCAAGTGTACTAGGTCATTTGATTGATACTGCTAATGGTGTTGTAGTTGATCGTCGTCAACGTGTTGCCCCACTATGTAAAATCAATGATGAGCATGCCGATGCAGTGGCAGATATGCTTACTCACTTAATGCAGAATGAAACAACTAAAACAAAGAAATGGATGAGAATTGTCATAATGTTTTATGTTGAATTCAAGTCAGAGGAGACAATTGCTAAGAAGCTTGGAGTGTCTGAATTCTCAGTAGCTCGCGACAAAATGTTAGGCATGGTTCGCTTGGCTACTAAATATCAATTCAAAAGTCTCATAATAGGAGCTTGAAAGTCAGGGTGTACTTTGATATATTCATGTTATAGTGACCGTAGTGTATGTGGTTCACTTCCTTATTTAAAAAGCTCACTTAATCGTGGGCTTTTTTATTGCCTATCGAAAAGTGAGAAGAAGAATGGCTTGGCTATCAAACCGACATGCACCAACTAAACCAAATCAATTATGTGTCTTGGCTATTAAAGTCGACAGTGAGTCAATTGATTACCTGCCTGCTGTGTGGGACATGTGTGATAGTGAAGATAAACATTTCACTCTTACAGTAGATCGTCCTGATCTTGGTGATATTATCAAGTTGGAAAAAGTTGAAGCTTATATGATTTTTCATCCGCTAACTATTGAAGATAAAAAGCATTTCTAAAAGCTTTCGCTACGTTTCCTTTGCTTTTTGGAGGTCACATGCTCCGAATTATCAGGCAAGTATTCTGCTTTCATGTTTGGGAATATGAATCCGACATGTTCAATCAGAAAGAATGCAGAAAGTGTGGGAAGATTAAGTGTTTGTAGCCCTGTCGTTTGACAGGGTTTTCTTTTTTGGGGTGTTTATGAAAGCGCAGAAATTAATTGAAAAGCTGGGCAAAGCGAAGGTTTCAGAAATCTTGAAAGAAGCCCATCCTGATGCAGTGTATTACGTAGACGAATGGAATGATCACTTTAAAGTGCATGGCTATTGTGCTGATAAATGCATTGTAGGAATAAACAATCCACATACTCATTACAAGCTAACGGATTTGCAAGAAGCATTGGGGTGACATGGACACAATCGAAGCGAAGAAGAATTTAGAAATCTATAAACGTAATCTTAGCCGGTTAGAAAACTATAACCATTTATTCAGCAGCCATACGTTTAAGACTGAATGTCAGCGTGAAGTAAATACTTTCAGAACCAGAATAGAGAACCTAGAAAATGCGTTCGACAAAGAGGCTGAACGAAATAAGAGCACTACCCTGCGTTAGATGCGGCTATCCTCACTCACAAGCGGCTCATTCAAATAGTTCAAAGCATGGTAAGGGTCGTGGTATCAAGGCAAACGATTTATACACAGTTCCACTATGTTATGTCTGCCACGCTGCTTTCGATAAGTTTGAATTAGGCACAAGACAAGAATCAGAAGCCATGTTTGAGCGGTGGTTGGAAAAAACAGAGCGGATGCTTAATCTTAAAGAGCAGGATGTTTTTTGATATAATTTGATCATTATAAGAATGGTGAAAGTTATGTACCTTTACAATGAACTGATTGGTGGACAATGGGATAAGCATTTAGCTTGTCTAGATCAAGACTATGTTATTGCAAGACCTGACGTTTTCGCTGACCTAGATTATAGTAGAGGTTTAGAAAAGGCTCCAGATAACTTAGTAATAACACGTTATTTTAAAAGAAAAGCTTTTGTAAAATTTAATAAAATAACTTATTTCAGAGAGTTCTTAGTTCCAAACCAAACTGACTATGAAATAGCAATTAAACGTTTTAAAAGATATTTCAATCCAATTTTTATAAAGTAATTTGATTTAAATCAAGCCACCCTCGGTTGGTTTTTTATTGCGAGGTCAAAATGGAATTCAGACAAGTTGTTAAGAACCATTGCGACATCTCACCAGTAACTAACTTTCTTAATGTGAATCATGCTAAAGCGGCAGGCGAAGGTAAGCCGTTAGTAGTTCTAATTGCACCGCAAGAGAGAGACCGGACAAAGGCTCAAAATCGATTGTACTGGATGTGGCTTAATCAATGGGCTAAGCGTCAAGGAACAGATAAAGACTACGAACATCTGTTCTTTAAGAAGAACTTCTTAGCAAAAATCTATGATCGGGATGACGTAGGCCAATACAAGAAAACGTTCAAGGCTGTTAGAGAATTAAAGGTTTCTAAGCATCCACTCTACCAAGACGTATCAAACGGACTATGCGAGCTAATGAGCACCACAGATGCAAGTACAGCTCAATTCACAGAATATCTAAACGACATTCACGCATGGTGCAACAAACAAGGGTGTTATTTGGAAATACCTGATGATCTTAAATTCGCATTAGAAAAATAGAGGTACTAATGGAAGAACAAATCAAAGGCGCAGAACCCCTTGAAGACGAACGCCATGAGAAGTTCTGCCAAGAATATATAGCAAATCCTAAGTTAAGAATATCTGAGGCAGGAGAAGCAGCAGGATACGAGCATCGTCAAAATGCTTGGGCTGTATATAAGCGTCAGGATGTTCAGGATCGGATTGCTTATTTAAATTTAGAACGAATGGCAGACCTTCGCGTTGATCAATACATGGTGATTAGAAACCTTAGAGACATTGCAGAAAGAGCAATGGAAGAGGGCGAGTATTCCGCTGCAAACAAAGCCAACGAATTGCTTGGTAAGCATATGAATATGTTTACAGATAAAGTTCAGCACGAACATTCAGGGAAAGTTGATATTAAACAATTAGCCGATGATGACTTAGATAAGCGCATCAAAGAGCTTGAAAGTAAGGTAATGCAAGATGACAAGAGAGGAGAAGCTTGAGTACTTAGCATTACTTGAAGAAAAAGCAAAGCGTCTTAAAAGAGATCGTTATAAAACACTTGGCGATAAGCTCTACCCATTTCAGCGCGAATTAGTCTGGGCAACCAAAGATTACTCTCAAGTCATGCTTATGGCAGCAAACCGTGTCGGTAAAACCATGACTGGCACATATATGGATACGATTCACGCATTGGGGCAATATCCTGATTGGTGGGATGGTCATGCGTTTGACCAGGCGCCTTTGATGTGGTTGCTTGGCTACTCAGGTGAAAAGTGTCGTGACCTCTTGCAGACTCCAATCTTCGGGCGTCGAGTTGAGAATAATTGGGTTGGTGGACTAATCCCGCCTGAATACATTCTTGATCATGAATCAATGACAGGCACTACAAACGCAATGCGGACAATCTATGTTCGTCATGGTGGCGGTGGTGATGTTCAATATCAATCGTCGAAAGTTCAGTTCTGGTCATACTCTCAAGGTCAGCATGCCCTGATGGGTGACTCATTGGATTGGTATCACATCGATGAAGAGCCGCGCGATCAAAACATTTTTCCGCAGGTTCTGACACGTACTGCAACAGGTGATGGTGGTAATGGTGGTCGTGGCATTTTAACGTTCACACCAGAGAATGGGCGAACCGATCTCGTCATTCAATTTATGGATACTCCAAGCGCCGGTCAATATTTGATTAGCGCAGGTTGGGACGATGTCACTCACTTAACCGAGCAAACAAAGCAAACATTACTTGCATCATATCCACCACATCAAAAGGAAATGCGTACTAAGGGCGTTCCGATGCTTGGCCATGGTCGAATCTATGACCTGAGCGAAGAATACATCACCTGTGATTCATTTGAGATTCCAGACCACTGGATGGTGATCGATGGGATGGATTTCGGTTGGGATCATCCACAGGCACAGGCTCAGCTTGCGATTGATATGGATACTGAAACGATCTATGTCACGCATGCGTGGAAACAACGCCATGTGTCACCAGATGAAGCGTGGGGAGCCACAAAGATTTGGTCAAGCGATGTTCCAACTGCTTGGCCTGCCGATGGTCATCAAACTGAAAAAGGCTCAACCAAACAGCAGAAATCTTACTACGAGAAAGCTGGGTTCAATATGCTTGCAAATCACGCAACATGGCCCGACGGTGGGAATGGTGTCGAAGCTGGGTTATTCGAAATACTCGATTTGATGCGCAAAGGCAAGTTCAAAGTATTTCGTGGTCTAAGAGCATTTTTTGATGAATTCCTCCAATACCACCGTGATGACAAGGGGCGAATCGTCAAGACTGGTGATGATGTATTGGATGCTGTGCGTTATGCATACATGATGCGTCGTTTCGCAATTAGAAAAGGCCTAGTTGGTAAACCAACACAAGCCAAACCAATACCACTTTCAAGACGTGGCGGATGGATGTAATGACTAAAGAAAAAGATCAAGATTCTATCTTGGATGAGATTAAGAAAAATCTCAGATATGCCGAAGATTATTGGCATGATAACTACGAACGTGGTGTTGAAGACAAAGAGTTTATTACGGTAAAAGGTGCACAGTGGGAAGATGGTGCGGTTGCAAGACGAACAGCGGAAGGTAAACCAAGTTTAGAATTCAACCTTTGTCGTGCTTACTGCCGCCAGCAGATCAACACACAACGTCAAAACCGTGCGCAAGTTAAAGTCGTTCCGGTTGACAATGGCGCTGATGCGGATAAGGCAAACATCATTGAAGGTCTAATCAAAGACACTGAAGAATCGAGTGATGCAGAATCAGCATATGATCAGGCCGCAGAAAATGCCGTATATGGCGCAATTGGCTTTTTTCGTATTGTAACCGATTACGTTAGTGAGCTTTCATTCAATCAAGAGCCAAGATTCATGACGGTTCACAACCCTCATGCTTGGTATATTGACCCACAGTCTAAAGCACTAGATGGTTCAGATGCTCGTTGGGCAGTAGGTGGTGAATGGGTTGATAAAGACATAATCCAAGATAAATATGGTGCCAATGCTGTAGTTGACTTTGCTATGTCTGAATATTCCGACTGGTGCAATACTGAAGATAAAACCGTTCTAATTGTTGAGTACTTCAAGATAGAGGAAGTTTCAGATGAGCTTTGGATGCTTGAAGATGGAACGACTAACTATAAATCTGTATTACTTGGCGAATTTGGTGTAAGTGAAGATGAGTTAAAGCCGCTTGTTACTAATTTCCGGCCAACCACGAGAACTGAAGTTAAGTGGTACAAAGCTTCGGGTTCAGAGGTACTTGAGGAAACCGTATTCCCAGGTAAATATATTCCAGTAATTCCAGTTTATGGCGAAGTGACTTATATCGGTGAAGAGCGCTATTTACATTCACTTGTGCATTTTGCAAAGGATCCACAACGTCTTTATAACTACTGGAAATCGACAGAAGCGCAAATCTTGCAAAAGAATCAAGACGATATCCTTGTTGTTGATCCAAAAGGTGTGTCAGGGCATGAGGAGGAATGGCGTGATCCGTCAAAGTTTGCTGCTGTACATTACAAGCATATTGACGAGAGTCAACAGCCGATCCCAGCACCTTATAGAATCGGAGCAGCACAGCCACCAGTTGGTGTTTTGAATGCCGCAGAATCTGCAAAAGTTGCGATTACAGACATCTTGAATATGCATGCACCTATTATGGGTGGAGACAGTCAAGAAGTATCTGGTGTAGCAATTGGGATGCGTCAACGACAATCAGAGACAGCACAATTCCATTTGCAAGACAATCTAAACAAGTCCATTCGTCATGCTGGACGCATTTTACTTGGGTTATATCAAGCACTTTACACAGTCCCGATGGTGCGTCGAATCATTGGCGCCGACGGTGAGGCAAAACAAATCAACCTGTTTGATAAAACGGCTGATGGTGTTTTGGCTGATGTGACCATTGGCCGTTATGACGTTCGCATGGATACAGGCCCAAGCTTTAATACGCAACGTGAGCAAAACTTTGCATTGATGATGCAGTTGTTGAGCATGAATCCGCAGTTGTTTAGCTTAATTGGTGATATTTTGCTTCAAAACTCACCACTTCTTAATGCTAAAGAAATCTCTGAACGCATTCGCTCTACTATGCCGCCTCAAGTGCTTGGCAAAGGTGAACAGATTGATCCTGAACAAGCCAAAGCACAAATCCAGCAACTTGATCAGCTGGTTCAGAAAATGACAGCTGACATTGAAATGCTGCAAAAAGAAGTAAATGACAAAGACAAAGAGCATCAGCTCGAAATGTTCAAAGCTCAATTGCAGTATGAAAAAGATATCCAAGTTGCACAGATTAATGCAGCAAGCCGTGCTGACGTGCAAGAGCTTAAAGGTGCAGTTGATTTGATGAAGCAGCAAGTTGCGTCAATTGGTCAGATGCCTGCCAAGTGGATGCAAACAGGAGAGGGTGTAGATAATTATGCACCTTCCCCACCAACAGATTTACCTTCGCAGCCTATTGAGGAAGAGCAACCCATAGAGCCAGCGCAAAGCATACAAAACCCTGACATTGATCAGGGTTTTTTAATGCCTGAAGAAAATGCTCAACCCCTCGCTCTCGATCCTGATCAGATTGAGGAAAGCGCAATGATCAACGAAGGCAATTTATTGCCACAGATGGAGCAGGACAATGGATCCGAACAATTCTGATACTCAAGACATCGTAGAAACAGCTACTACGGAAAATAACAGCGAAGTAAGTCAAGAGCCAGAAGGCCAGCAGGAACCTGAGCAAACCTCAGAAGTTGAACAAACAGAAGAGGAAAAAGCAAAGTCGGCAGCAGAAGCCGAGGAAAAGAAGCGAAGCCGAGCTAAAGAGCGAATTGAGCGCTTAGCACGTGAAAATGCTGAGCTACGAAAGTTCAAAGAAGAAGCCGAAGCTAAAGCTAAACAGCCAGCACAGACTGATGAAGCACCAAAGGTTGAGGACTTTGAGGATTACTCAGAGTTCCAACAAGCTCAACAAGAGTGGTTCATCAAGCAGGCTGAACAACGTGTTCTAGACAGACTAAACCAAGAGAAATCATCACAGCAAAAAGTTCAGGCCGAAGCTGAATACCAAACTGCAGTTGCAGAGCTTGAAAGTGAAGGAGTGGATGTGAATGGGCTAATTGAGAAAGCAAATAACTTACCTCCATTGCCCGTAACTCTTGATCAATTTGGTTTGCCAATTAAAGACACTTTGGGTTTAGCCCAAAAGCTCATTGAAGATGAGGACCTTTATTACGAGCTATCTCGAATGAACCCTTATCAAGCCGCAATGAAAATTGGGCAAATCATCGGCTCTCAGAAAGCTGCTACAAAGGCTCCAAAAGTTCCAAATGCTCCAAAACCAATTAATCCAACGTCTGCAAATGCGCCTGTCAAACGTGATGTGGCGAAGATGAGTGATGACGAATGGTTCAAACAAGAAATGCAAAAACGTAAACAGGGGTAAACCTATATGGCGAATACAATTTTAACGCATCAGATGATTGCACGTGAAGCAGCGAAGATGCTTACTGAAGAATCACCTTTCATTGCTAATATCAACAAAGGACGCCAAGACGAGTTTGGTGTTGATGTGCAGGGTTATAAAAAGGGCGATTCAGTGGGAATCAAGGTCCCTACTGCTGGTCGTGTTTATAACGGGGCAGTTTATGCTGAAGGTGGTGCTGGTTCTGATGTATTGGAGAAAGAAGTTTCATTAAATCTTGATACCCAAAAGCATGTTGGTCTGAAGTTTGGTGCTAAAGAAAAACTTTTGGATATTACAGATTTTAAAGAGCGTATTTTGCGCCCTCAGATTGTTACACTTTCATCTGTAGTTGAAGCTGATTTAATTTCAAAAGGCATTAAAGGAACGTCAAACGTTGTGACAATGCCTGCCAACACTCCAAGTCAGGGTTTGGCTCTGGCTCGCGGTAAACTCAACCAGTATTTGGCACCACCATCTGATCGTACAAGTTTAATTAACTCTCCAGCGAACATTGCGCTTTCAGGTGAAGTTTCAAAAATGTTTAACCCGAAAGTTGAGTCAGATAAAGCCTATCTAGAAGGCTATATTGGTCGTGCTTTCAATTCTGACGTCTATGAACATCAATCAATTGGTGTCCATACAAATGGCACGGCAGCTGGAATTACAGTTAGTACTACTGCTGGCCAAACCGGTGGATCTATCACCATGGTGGCTTCAACAGCAGGTACGGTTACTAAAGGGACAATTATCACAATTGCTGGAGTTTTTGCAGTACACCCATTGACTGGTGCCAATACAGGTGTATTGCAACAATTCGTTGTAACAGAAGATACCTCTCTTAACGCAACAGCTGCCCCAGTAAAAATTTACCCTGAAATCATCACAGCACAGCCTGGTCAAACGGTAACTGCTGCACCAGCTGCTTCTGCTGCTGTAACTGTGGTTTCTACTAATGGCGCTCAAAACTTAATGTTCCAGAAGGATGCATTTACAGCTGCATTTGCACCACTGCCAGTATTGGCCTCTTGTGAAGGTTACACAGCTCGTTTACCTAACGGTATGTCAGTTCGTGTCATGACGTTTGGTGATGGCTTGAATGACTTGGAAAGAACACGTATTGACGTTTTATATGGATTCACTGTCGTTCGTGGTATCCATTCATGCCGTATTTTCCAAGCACCATAAAAATAGGGGCTTCGGCCCCATCCTTTTGGAGTAAAAAATGAATTATCCGAAGATGCTCTATAAGGGCGATAAAGTTAACTTTGAATATGCAGTAGCCGAAACTAATGAACATGAAGATCAGCTAAAAGAACAAGGCTGGATCGAGCATTCAGAGCTTGGTGAACCCATCCAAGAAACGAATACTATTAAAGACGCATCAGGCAGCGATAAAGAATTAGTTTCATTAGAAGAATATGAAGCAATCCTGAATGAGCGAAATGAGGCTCTTACCAAAATTACAGAGCTTGAGAAAGTAATCAAAAAAGGTTCAGCCGAAAATATCGAATTGCACCGCCAACTTCGCACAAAAGAGTTAGAAGGCCAATCAGCAGATGACCTCAAGGCAATCCTGAATGAGCGTGGTGTGACATTTGGTGCCCGAGACTCTAATCCTGAACTTGTTCAACTCGTCCTAAAATCTGAGCAGGAATAATCTATGAACGTCAGTGAGATTGTGACCGGAGCAATGAAACGTGCGGGCATTTTAGCTACAGGTGAAAATGCTTCGGCACAGGATCTTGCAGACGGAATTGATGCTTTAAAAGACCTTTTAGCACAGTGGGCAACAGATAACCTTCTAGTTTACAAGGTTGAAGATTTAACACTAAACCTAAATGGAGTTTTTAAAGTCTCACCAGATCCATTAGATAATCCGGACCTATTAGCAGCAATATCACGTATTCCCCAAATGGGGACGCTAGACAATCGGCCTGTTGAGATAGTGCGCGATCTTAATATTAGCGCCGACTATCCTCAAGTTACATACAAGGTATTAGGGCAACTGTGGGAATTTAGTGGAAAAGGTCTTCTATGTTTCAAAGCATTTACTATGCCTTTTGAACTAAAACCTCATGATGAGTTAAACATTCCGCCAGTATACGAGCGAGCATTAAAGCTCACACTTGCGGTTGAAATCTGCCCAATGTTTGGTGTTGAGCCACTTCCAACCTTGCAACTAAAACAGACTGAAGCATTCAATATGCTAAAGAACAGCAATGTAACGCCCTTGTATGTAAAAAACGATTTACCTGTTGGTGTAGGAGTTCAGTACTGTTATGGCGACTATTATTGATGTTCCTTTCGTTGGTCAGTCTTATCATTTGAAAGACTGGGCAGTCGACTGCCAAAGAACATTAAATCTTTACCCCCAATCTGTTGAAAGTGGTAATGCTCCACAGGTTTCTGCATTACTACCAACCCCCGGTTTAATTGCTAAATATGAGCTATCTGGACCAATCCGTGGGCTTTTTCCAACTAGCATAGGACTTCTTGCAATTGCAGGTTCAAAACTATACTTGATTAATCAAACTGCAGAGTTAATCAGTGATATTCAAGGGAATGGGATTTCCTACTTTGCTAATAATCGGTTAGATATTCTTATCGTAAGTAATCCATATACTTATACTTTTAACATTGCATCAAAAGAGCTAAAAATTTTAACTGGTGGTGGTTTCTTAGGTGCTGAAGATGTAACTTTTCTAGATTCACGCTTTATTGTTTTAAACCCTAATTCTGATCAAATCCAGTGGTCAGGTCTATTAAGTACCGAATTTTCCGCCTTAGGTTATGCTACTGCAGAAGCAAGCTCTGACAAGTTGGTCCGAATATTCACTCAAAATGGACAATTATGGTTAATAGGTGAGAGAACAACTGAAATTTGGCATAGCACAGGCAACGCTGATCAGCCATTTTTACGTGTATCTGGTGCTTATATCAACTGCGGTTGCATTGCAAAGAACTCTCTAGCACAGTTTGGGACTGGTTTAATTTGGCTTTCACAGACTGATGTTGGACAAGGACAGGTTGTATTAACAGAAGGTTATCAAGTCAAACGCATTTCAAATCACGCCATGGAGCAAGAGTTTGCAACTTATGAACGCCTAGACGATGCAGTTGCATATTCATATCAGCAAGAAGGGCATTCCTTTTATATGCTCTCTTTCCCTACCGCTAATAAAACATGGTGTTTTGACGGCTCGACTGGTATGTGGCATGAGCGAAGTTATTACAATTTAGATGCCCAGCATGAGAGACATAGGTCTCAAGTACATTGTTTTTATAAAGGTAAACACTATGTTGGTGATCATACGAATGGGATCATTTATGAGTTAAGTCTTGATGCTGAAACTGACAATGGTCGGTTAATTATGCGAGAGCGCATTACCCCTGTCATTAATCCTCAAGCACAACGTCTAATATTTGATGAATTAGAAGTTCTTATACAAGCTGGGCAGAAATCAAATCGAGAGCCTATTGTTATGCTTGACTGGTCAGATGATCATGGACAGACATGGTCTTTTGATCGTCAAGAGACACTTGGGAAAGTTGGGGAATGGAACAAAAGATTGATATTTAGACGATTAGGGCAAGCATTTAATAGGGTTTTCCGACTGCGTTTAACTGATTCAAGTAGATTAATTATTTTAGGCGCAAAGGCTAGGGTGAGATAGAAATGAAACTAAGCACTGCCATTGAAATTCCTGCGACTCAGATGTTCAATAATGGAGTCATGGATCAAGCATGGTATATGTTTTTCTATGCCCTTAGCCAAAATGCGAGTAAGGGCGAGGAAATTGATACAGGCCAACTACTTCAACTTTCAAGTCAGTTACCCGCTGTGACAGTATCCAATGAAGTGCTTTCTGATATTGATGATTTACAGCGGAACATTCCCATAAGTCCAACTGCTCAAAGCGAAGATATTCAACCGATGCCAACTGCATCGGTTTTTTATTTTGAGTCAGACAATATCTTTCCAACAACAAACATCTGTTGTGATGACAAGCTTTATCCCTTGCCAACTGTACAGATCACTAATGATATGCAGGTAATTATAAATGGCACTAATTAACTACACTCAAGCAGTAATTCCTCAAACTCTTCCAGCTGGTGATTTCCTTGCTTATACGGTGCCTGCAAACACAGTAGCGCAGGTTCGAGCTTCAACGTTCTATAACAAATCAGCAGCGCCTATCACGCTTAAAGTTTCAGTTGTTCCGAGTGGTGCCAAGCTGGGTGCTCAACATCAAGTTGCTCAGAAAAATATCCCAGCAACAAGCAGCTATTTAAATCCTGAAATCATTAACCATGTGCTTAAAGCTGGTGACAAACTCTATATCAATGGTGAAGGGCTGAATGCGTATATATCTGTAATGGAACAGGTCACATGATCACTGTAAGGCGTGAAAAGTGGATTGACTGTATAGTTCAGATTATGCCGCTTTGCCAACAGGTGTTTGACTTGGAAGAAGCTAAATTTACTGGTTTGCAATTAGACTTTGACATTGACCTATATCAAGCAGTTGAAGAAGCGGACCGATTGCATTGTCTAGTTATGCGTTCAAATGGAATGCCTGTGGGTTTCCATTGGATTTTCATTACTCCAATGCTCCGACATAAAGGGTTATTTCAAGCACATACAGATGCAATTTTTGTAGATCCAAAATATCGAAATTACTCAAACAAACTAATTGAATTTTCTGAGCAGTACATAAAAAGATTGGCCTCTTTTTGGACATTAGCAAATCTAAAAGCAGTAGATCGTGAGCATGTCTGGTGCAGAAAAGGATTTGAGCCAATTGAAACAATTATGTTTAAGAAATTATGAGGTGAACCATGTCATTTATTGGTAATGCCGTAGGATCAATCACTGGTTCAAACAAGCAGGCAAAAGCCGCACAAGAAGCTAGTAATCAGCAGTATGAGGCTACTAAATACGCTACTGACCAACAAAAGCAAATGTTTGATGAAGTACGTAAAGATCAGCAACCCTATATGCAAGCTGGCTATGATGCACTCAAACAGCTTATGGGTGGAATGGGACAGAATGGGCAATTCATGCAAGCATACAATGGCCAAGATATTTATAACGACCCAAGTTATAAGTTCCGCTTAAATCAAGGCTTAGATGCTGTGCAAGGAGGAGCGGCTGCACAAGGTTGGTTGCTAAGTGGTGCAACACAGAAAGCACTTAATGACTATGCCCAAAACTTTGCTAGTCAAGAATATCAGAATGCTTACAACCGATATAACGCAGACCAAACTAACCAGTATAACCGGTTATCTAATCTTGTTGGTTTAGGGCAAAGTGCTGCTGCTGGTGTTGGTAATGCTGGTATGCAAACAGGGCAAGCTATTGCTAACAACACCATGGCTGGTGCAAATGCTCAAGCTGCTGGAACAATTGCTGCTGGCAATAAAACAGCAAATAACTTTAACAACTTACTGGGTATTGGTACTGCTGTAGCAGGCATGTTTATTTAAGGAATTGTTATGGCTATTGATCCAAGCATCATTACGAATGCAACACTACAACAGCAAGCGCAGCAAAATGAAATAGGCAATAAACTTGCAGGGCTAACAGGTGCTCTTGGGCAATTGGTGCTTGGTCGCAAAGCTCAACAAATGAGCCAACTAGCTACTCCACAAGAACAGCAAGCCTTTGCCAATAATTCTATTTTCTCACCTTATTTGAATAGAGTTTTAAAGGCAAACCAACTTACAGCGCAAAAAAATGCAATTGACCTTTTAAAGGCCCAAGCAGAAATTGGTAAAACTAACAGTGAAGCTACAAAGAATAATGCTCAAGCAGGTGGATTTACTTTAGATAACTCTACGAAGAAGTTTGGAGCAATTCAAGATGTAATGCAGCAAGCAGCTATGACAGGCGACAAAGGTCAACTTTTGCTTGGCTTGGATGCTTTACAAAGAACTGGAACTATTACTCCTGATGACTACTCGCATCACTCATCGCTACTTCAGGCTATGACTCCTGATGAAGTGAAAAACTATGCAAGAGGCATAGCTTTTACTAATAAGGATACAGCGCCATTCCTTTACCAGTCTGCAAATAATGCTGCTGATAACGCTACAAGTCGTGCTAATAACCAGGCAACAGTTGATGCATCACGTTATGCAACTGATACAGCAGCATCAACAGCTGATAAAAATCGTGAACAGCAGTCGCAACAGTTCAGTCGTGAACAGCAGTTGCAAGAATGGTTGGCAAAGAATAAGCCAATAGATACCCAAGTTGGGAATGATGGTTATTTATATGCCATCTATCCAGGTGGTAAAGGAGTTAGGATTTCGGATCAAAAAGGTAATCCAATCCAACCTCAGTCTAAACGAGATGGTAAGCCACAAATCAGTGACCAAGCATTAAAATCAGTTAATGAGATCAATACTAATCTTTCAACTGCAACACAAAATACTCAGAAGATTAATAGTCTTATTTCAGATATACAAAGTGGTAAGCTGAATTTGAGTGCAGCAAATCAGTTAGGTGCGAAGGCTAAAAACCTTGTTGGTTTGTCTGATGAAAATAGCCGCGGAGTTGAAAACTTCCAGACTGCACTTAATCAAGCTGTTAATGATGTTTTAATGATGGCAAAAGGCACACAGACAGAAGGCGACGCACAACGTGCTGCACAGGTTATTGCAGCCAATCCACCGCGAGATAATGCTGCAGCTTTACAAGTGCTTCAACGATTAGCAGCAGTTCAGCAAAATACTATTTCTGCCCTTAATCAAAATATGAATAGTATTTATGACAATTATGGCGTTTCTAGACCACAACCTAAAACACCACAGGCTGTGAAATCAAATGCAGATAAAGCAAAGTTGAATAACATTCTGTTTGGTCGTTAAATATGCTATAAAATCCCTCATCAAGGTGGGGGATTTATTATGAAGTTTTTTTGTTTAATACCAATAATTTTATTATCAGCTTGTGCTACTAGTTATCAAAGTAATGGTTTAACTGGCGGTTTTGAAGATACCGAGTTATCTCCAGGATATTATCGTATAACTTTCCGTGGCAACGGTGTTACATCCAGAGAAAAAGTAAATGAGTTTGCTTTATTAAGAGCATCAGACTTAATGTTATCAAGAGGATGTAAAAGCTTTCAGGTTTTAAATGGTAAAGATACAGTGAATACTTCTTATGTTGATTTGCCACGTACAACCTCTACTAATGCAAATGTATATGCCTATGGTAATTACGCCACAGCCAATGCAACCACCACCACTTATGGTGGTGGATTGCAAAGTGTGCATAGAGCAAAAACAACATTAGATGCGCGCTGCATTAATGCAGAAGCCGATCCATCTCAAAATATCTTTGATACCAATTTCATAAATCAAAAGCTTAAACAGAAATATAGAATTAATTGATTTAATTAAAGCACCCTAGTGTGCTTTTTTAATACCAAAAACAAAACCCCGAGAGTTCACAGCTCTTGGGGTTTTTGTTTCTAACCCACAAACCAGACTTGAGGATCAGAACATAGATGAATTTTAACCTAAATTTACAGGTTGATAAAGTGATGAACAAACTTTCAAGCAGCAAAGTATTAAGGGTGTGGACTTACATCATGGCTTTTGTATTTTTAATTGGAATTTTGATTTGGCAAGCAGCACCAATATTGACAGCAACTTCTAAGTTGATTGAGGTATTAAAATGAAAGAAAAATACAATTGGTGGGATGCATTTAAGTCATCACTCATAATTTCCATACCAATTCTAATCTGGAAATTACCAGAAATCATTGCAGCGATTAAAGCCTAAAAGCCGACCCTTAAATGGTCGGTTTTTTATTGCCTGAGGAAAAGATATGGCTACATCACAGCAGCTAATGCAATTAATGAATAATCCAAATGCAAGAAAAATGCTTGATTTGATTGCAGCAACAGAGGGTGTGAAATATAGCTATAACACTCTCTTTGGCAACCAAAAGATTGATGACCTTTCTTGGCACCCAAACATCAAAAAACCTTTTACACAAACTGATGGGCAGGTTAAATACACAACTGCTGCAGGACGCTATCAATTCCTTAAAGATACATGGGATGGAGTAGCTAAACAGTATGGACTCAAAGACTTTTCCCCACAGTCACAGGATCTTGGTGCCTTAGCTCTACTAGCTCAGAATGGTGCATTGCCTTATGTTTTAAAGGGTGACTTTAATACTGCAATTAAAAAATCTGGTAGTACTTGGGCATCGCTACCAACATCGCCATATGCGCAAAATAAACGCTCTTGGGATTTTATTGATAAGCAACTTGGTTCAACTACAACCAGACCGCAATCATTTGAACCAGATTTTATAGATTTAAAAAAAGTTGGAATAGGCCAAAACTTCCAACCAGAAATGGTTGATCTTGCAAGTGTAGGAATCGGGCATAAAACAGAATTTCAGCCTGAATTTATTGATCTAAAGTCAGTTGGTATTGGTGGATAATATGGCTAGTCAAAACGATATTTCTGCACGTATTGATGCAGCAAGGAAAGCTGGATTTAGTGATGATGATATTTACTCAACATTAGCTAGCAATCAAGGATTTAGCTCACGTATCTCTATGGCAAAGAAGGAAGGCTTTAGTGATGAGCAAATTGCACAAACACTTGGCTTGAAAGTTCAAAAAGACCTTGGGATGCAACAACCAATTAAGGTATCAGCGACTCGCCAACCTTTTGACTGGAAAGCAGCACAGCAAAAGTCTATGCAAGATCAAGCTAAGAAAGCAGGCCCTACACAGATGTGGGAGTCTGCACTACTTGGAGCATCAGATCTAGGGGCGGGCATTATGCAAGGTTTTGCGTATGCTGGCGATAAGTTAGGACAAGGCCTTAACTCAGCTTTAGGGACAAATTTTGACACCAATGCTTATAAGCGATTCACAAACCAACGCCAAGATATTGAAGACTTTCAGCAGGCCAGAAGACAGCAAAATGGACAGGGTTTTGATTGGGCTCGCTTAGGGGGACAAGTTGCTGCTACTGCGCCACTTGGGGCGTTGGGCCGTAGCTATCAAGGTGCAAACGTATTGTCAAAAGCAGGCGCAGGAGTAGCAGCACAGAATGCGGCTGTTGGTGCAGCTATCGGCGGTGCAGGGTTTGCTGGTGACGCTAACCAACGTCTAGATAATGCGGTCTTAGGTGGTATTGGGGGCGCTGCCGGTGCAGCAGTTGGTGAAAAGGTTGGTCAAGGTATTTCAAAAGCTGTGAATGCGGTTCGAAATACAGGTCCACAAGCAGCACAACGCACAGCACAAGCAATTGATAAAAGTCTTGATGATGCACTGCGTCAACAAGGTATGTCACTTGGTGAATTATCAGATGATGTTGCTAATGGCTTGCGTAAAGAAGCCGCTGATGCATTGAAATCTGGTAAAAACCTTAATCCAGAAGCTGTAGCTAGAAAGGCTGTCTTGGACCAAGTAGGAATTAAAGGTACTAAAGCACAAGTAAGTGGGAACGCACAGCAATGGCAAAAAGAAGCTGAGTTGGCAAAACTTCAAAATGTTGGCGCACCATTACGAGAGAAGTTTATTGATGATAATAAACAGCTTGCAAGCTTGTTGGATAGTGCTAATGCAAGAACGGGTGGCAAAGCAACTGATCAATACGGGGCAATGCAAAATGTGTTATCTTCTGTTAATTCGCAACTTGATCAGAACAAGCAGTTTATCAATGCAGCTTATGAAGCAGCAAAGAAAGCTCCTGGCAATGATGTAGTCATTGATGGGCGTGGCTTTGCTAATGATGCGTTTACCGCGCTTGAAAATAACTATGCAGCTTCTAGTTTGTCACCTAGTGTTCAGAAAATCTTAAAAGACATAGCTGATAACCCTGACAAGTTCACTTTAGGAAAGTCGGAAGAATTAGTAAAAATTCTCAATAGAGAATACAAATCTTCACTTCAAATGGGACAGCCTACCAGTTCAACATATTCAATTGGTTTGGTGCGTGATGCCTTAAATGGTCGCCAAGCTGAAGCTATGCAAGGCCTTTTATCTGGTGGTAATGACGCAGCAAAAGCGTACCAGTTTGCGCGCCAAGCAAATCAATTTAATGCAAATCAGATAGAGGGCATGCCACTCTTACAAGATGCTAGAAAAGGTGTTGAGCCAGACAAATTGTTTAATCAACATATCTTAAATGGAAATGTTAATGAATTGGCTCGTACTGTTGATTTGCTCAACAATGTCAACCCACAAGCCGTTTCAGATATTAAGCAACAAGTTTTAGAGTTCATTGCCAATAAGGCAATTAAACAGAATGGCCAATTTAGTCCAGCTGGAATGAAGAGTGCACTTGATGGTATTGGTGATCGAAGACTTTCAATTTTGTTTGATTCATCAGAATTGAAAAATATTAAGAACATTAGCAAAGCCGGTGAATACTTGGTTATGCAACCTAATCATTCCTATGTAAACAATTCAAATACTGCTTCAGCAACGATGAACAAGTTAATGGATTTCTTTGGGAATTCTAAAGTTAAAGCGGTTATGAACCTACCATATCTAAAAGATTATGTAGTTGATCCAGTTGCCAACTATGGGAGTACTAGGTCTGTAAATAAGGCTTTCCAACCAGATATCTCTGGGGCTCCATCTACACCTATAAAACCTTCACCACAACAGCAATCGCTAATTGATCGGCTTGTACAGGCTGGATTAATTAGCGGAGCATCTGCTGCAACTCAATAAACTAAACATCAATACATAGCCACCTAAATAGGTGGCTTTTTTATTGCGAGAAAGAAATATGGCATCACTACTTTCTGCGGTACGAACCCGCTTTTTTGACAAAAGCAACAAGCCTCTTGCTGGTGGGAAGGTGTATACCTATGAGGCCAATTCCACAAATCCGAAAGTTACATGGTCAGATGAGGCGCTGACTGTTCAAAACACTAACCCTGTACTTCTTGATAATGAGGGAACAGCCTTAATTTTCTTCTCTGGGAAATACCGTTTTCGGATCGAAGACAAGTATGGAGCTTTAGTAGAGGACAACCCATCAGTAACCAGTTTGGTGGGTATTGATGGGGTGACTTCAGATATTGTCTCAACAACCATTGTAGACAGCCCAAATCAAGATGATTTCAATAAAAAGGCCGTTACAACAGTTGAATCAATCGCTGACTTGAACAACTTGGATAAATGGGATGGGCGTACTATTTATGTAAAAAATATTGGAACTTATACATATTTAAATGAAAAATGGCAGTTAAAAAGTAAAGATTTTGATTACACGCCTCTGTCGGTTTTGATGGGTTCTATTGATGATAATCAAGACGTTTCAGCAGTTATTGAAGCATTACCAGATGGCTCAAACGTACTTATAGACCTGAACTGTAATATTGCTGACGTGGATATATCTGCGAAAAATATTAATCTAAAAGGCATACAAGCAAAATGGATGAAACTCACAGGTGTAAAAGGCCTTCAACTCAATGGCTCAAACTGCAATGTAGATGAATTATACATCGATACAAACGGTAAAAGCTACGGCATCGTAGAAAGTGGCATTGATAATACAATTCAAAATGTCAAATTTAAAGGAGATGTTGGACATTACATTATATCAATGGGGGTGCGTCCAAAAGTTTTGAAATGTGAGCACGCAAAAGGCTATTCGCAAATCACACCATTCGTGTTTAGTGGTGCAACAGATTTTTTAATTGAAAAATGTTTACTTGATGAATACACGGGTTTTGGTATTCAGGCGCGCTGGTGCGATGGTGGGCGCATGAAAGATAATATTTCAAATGCACTATTCACAACAAAAACGGTCAAAACAACTTCTTCAAAAACATATACGATTGATTTAGGTCGCCAACATAGCCGCTTCGGTGTAACTGTAACTAATGCATCTAATGAAGAAATACCTGTTCCTTTTAATATCTCAAATAGCGGCAACATTTATACAGTTACGCTAGACAATACCCCCGCTTCTGACCGTACTCTCAAACTCTATGCCACAGATGCACTTGAATCATATCAAGTGAACAGCGGTTGTGTTGATGTCGTCGTTCAAGATAATACATCGAATGGGTCGGGTGATTCTAATATCGTCATTGGTTGTGACTATAGATTTGATGGTACAAACTGGATTTTAGATCCTGCAAATGTTCAAGAATCGGACGAGCCGCGAGAAGTACGTGTCTTAAATAATACTTGTAATGAAGCGCTTTATGCGTCTATTGCAGTCAATCACGGACAAGAAAATATCAGCATTGTTGGTAATTTCTTAGAGCGTGCTGCTCTTTGTTACGACAAAAACGGTGCATTTAATACAAACATTTTAATGAGTGTAGTGGGTGTTGTGGATCAAAACACGTTTAAGAAAACGGGTACAACTGTTAAAAATAACATCACATCTTTACGTTCAACATCTAAGAGCAACAAGGTGGGTGAAGCAGGGCTTGTAATTGGTTCGCGTAATAACTTTTCAAAGTCGGGCGCAGCATTTGAAAATAAATTTTATTTCGCAGCATCAAGTGAAGCGATCTTTAGACGTCAGGGCACGATAGTTGAAGGTAGTTATTCAAGCATTGGTAATGAACTGCAAACAGCATTTGAAGCCGCTTTTGTTGGAAATATGCCTGTCGCTACAGATAACTTTACTTTCAGCAATGCCAACGGGTTTCTGAATAAAGACACTGTGAATAATGTAGGAGGTATTAATAGTGTCTATATTAACGCAGGCACAGTAATTGATATTGCAGCAAAGGCAGGACTGCAACGAAAATTAAGTAACAAACTCATTCGTGTGAGACTTTTTTGCTCAGGCAAAGGTCGTATTTCATTTTTCCCAATATTTAATGGTTCGAGTTCATCAAATATTGGTATTGATGTCAATGAACAGGGGTTTGCTCAAAAAGAAATTTATTTTCCTGCGCCAGATTTAAGTATTTTTTTACTGCGCTTAACTTCTAATGCGGAGCGACTTTACATTCAAGATATTGATATAAGCTACTTATCTACTTAATCACACACCAAACCACCACAAGCCCTTTGCTTCAATAGCTTAGGGCTTTTTTGTTGCCGAAATTAGGGGGAAGGCATGGAATTTTGGAAATTCATTCAGGAGTTTCTACAAACTTTTGGCACAGCAATCACTTCATTTTTTATGGGGTTCATTATGGCTTATTTCCGAACGAAGAAAAAACTAGGTAAGGCTGATTGGGCAGAGTCCATTATGTGTGGGCTTTTTTCAGTTGGTGTCTGGTCTTTACTTGAGTGGCTAAATGTCCCGCAGATTGTATCTGTTGGTATCGCTTCTGGCATTGGTTATATGGGCACTCATTTTGTTAGCAACTTAATTGAAAAGCGAGTGAATAGAAATGAGTAAAACCACAAGCAATGCAGGGCTAAATCTCATCAAAGGTTTTGAAGGTAAGCGTCTTAATGCTTATGATGATGGGGTGGGTGTTTGGACAATTGGCTTTGGAACCATTAAATATCCTAATGGTGTCAGAGTTAAAAAAGGTGACACCTGTACAGAACAGCAAGCCGAAACTTATTTGAAAAATGATTTAACTAAGTTTGAAGTAGCTATCAATAAACTTGTTAAAGTTTCCCTAACTCAAAACCAATTTGATGCTCTAGCATCTTTTACTTATAACCTTGGTGAAACCAATTTAGCCAATTCAACTTTGCTTAAATTACTAAATAAAGGTGATTATCAAGGCGCTGCTGATCAATTCCTTGTCTGGAATAAGGCAGGCGGTAAAGTCATGAAAGGTTTAGTTCGTCGCCGAGAAGCAGAGCGAGCACTCTTTTTAAAGAAGTAACTTATATGTGTAAGCGTACCAAAGTTGCATCAATCATCACATTGCTGTGCTTAATCTTCTCAGGTTGCACAGCTCACACTATAAATAGTAATGTGAACGTCTCGATTTGTGTAAGGGCTTTGTGATGTCGCAAGTCATGATCATGGTTTCGGAAGCGGGCAGGATGGAAAATACTTGCAATCTACCCGCTGATTTAGATAAGAACGGGAATGTTCTTAAAATCTATGACTACTCATTAAAAGAGTTGACCATTAATTTAGATGGCACTGTGACTTACAATGGCAAAAGATGGACCTTTGATAAGAAGCAAAATTAGGTCAAAAACCTGTGGATAAAAAGCGCATTACGCCAAATCTACGCCAAAATATATATAAGTTATTGATTTTATAAAATAGATTGGTGCGCCCGGCGGGGATCGAACCCACGACCCCAGGCTTCGGAAACCTGTACTCTATCCAACTGAGCTACGAGCGCACATGTGTGGGGCACATCATAGGAAAAAAACACCGTTAGGTAAAGCACGAAATACATACCAAGTGAGTTTAATGCTTATTTAAACAGCAGCTTGTTCTATTTTTAGATGGGTTGCTGAATAAGCTGAATTGAATAGTTAATAGATTGAAGTGTCTTTGCTAGCTCATGAGGGGGAATACGTGACTCTTGTAAGTGAGTAATCCATTGCATTTGACACATTTTAAGTTCTTGAAGTGTTTTGATTTGCTCTATTTTTTGAATAAGGGGTTTTGCCATAAGGCCACAGAACTGACCTAAGCTTTGTTTCATTAATAATTGTATTTCTTCAAAAGACAGTTGCTGAACTGGAATAGATGGCTGGTCATTGTCTATATTTGAAGAAGTTACAGACGTTGATTGAGGAACCTGAATCTCTCCAACTAAATCGTTACTTTTATTCTCATCAATATTTTTCTGATTTACTTCATTTGATGTTATAGATGACTCTTGCATAGATGTTTGCTCGGTCAACTCTGAGTAACTTTCGTTAGAAGTAGCAATGAGTTTTAAATCAATCAGTTGTTGAATCAGCTCTGGAGGAGCAATACGCTTTTTAAACTCGCTATTAAGGCTTTGAAAATCTTCATGATCAATGAGTAGAAGTAAACGTCTTTGTTTTGCATTTAACGTGATATTACGTTGTTGAAGCGCAACTCTTCCCAAATTGGTTCGATAAAAACCAGACATTGTATTTCCCCAATATAAAAATGAAGCAGACTGTTTAATTTTTATCAAACAGCACTGTTCTTAATAAAATATAAATGGGGTTAAAGATAAAACTCAAAAATGACAATATGATGAAGAATTTATGAATATCATCTATTTAAGTCTTTAAAATGCACTTTCTAATGCCTTACGTAAATAGACATCAAGTTCGTCTTGACGTAGAAGCCATTGAATATAATCTTTAGGCAGTTCAGCAATTGCTGTACCTTTATGCTTACCAAAGTTCATAGTCGTGGGGATACGGGCTTCTTCAGAAACTTGGTAAAGTTCTTCAATATCTTGAATATTTAAATGATAGATAATATGCATCAAAATATTGGCAGTTAAAATAATATCGGCATCGGCACGGTGTGCACCTTTGAGTAATTCTCGTGCTTTACTACTGCCTTGAGAAATCATATAAATGAGTGCAGAAATATTATGAGCTTCTGCATCTGGCCAAGCTTTGCGTGCTAAAGCTAAAGTACAAATTGGTTTTATATGAGATACATCAACGCCACAACGAGCAATAGCTGCAATATCATAATCAATGTTGTGACCAATAATATAAGTTGTGCTATCAGGTAATTTAAATGTTTTATAGTGAGGCTGGTTTTCTAGGTCAGACTCCAAGATATGATGCACCGCCATCGCAGCATAAGAGATCGGCGTTCCAACCTGATAGAGCTGATCAAATAATTTGCTTTTATCTAAAGTCAGTTTACCTGCATTAAGTTCAATGGGAGCGTATGCAATTTCAATAGGCAAACCATTTAGTGTATGAGTTTCTGTATCTAAAATAATGGCTTGCATCTTTTGAACCTTTAAACAATTACAAGTAACCGTCAATGTTAACAGTTGACTAGCGACTTTAAAACATAGATTAAGGTGAGATATAGCTATGAAATTTAATTTATGTTGAAAAGTAGAAAATCTCGCCACTTATTTTGATTAAATATCACTTGCGAAAAATGAAGATTAGGCGTAATTGTTTGTAAGACATTTAAAATGTTCATTAAAAACTAAAGCACAACAAAAATCGAATTTAAGGGAAGATATACCAATGAAAATGAAACTGTTCATGACCAGTGTTCTTAGCACAAGTTTATTGTTGACGGCATGTGGTGGTGGAAGTAGTGATGACAGTCCAGCGACTACTGATCCATCTGGTACACCAGCCAATAATATTCAAAATCCAGTGGTTAAAGTTGATGCTTACACAAGTACTAACTTAGGAGCGGTTGCCGCTGAAAGTAGTATTTTGACTTATAAAATGTTAGGCCAAAGTGGACAAGAGGTTCAGGCGACAAGTTTAGTATTTACACCGACGACACCACCACCAGCAGGCGGTTGGCCAATTGTGGTTTGGGCTCATGGTACGACAGGGGTTGCAGATGCATGTGCACCAAGTAAATCGGCATTAACAGATAGTACTAAAGATTTAATTAGTAAACTTCTTGCGGCGGGTTATGTCGTTGTCGCTCCTGATTATGAGGGTTTAGGAACCCCAGGCATACATCCATTCTTAAATGTTAAAAGTGAAGCTTATTCAATTACGGACGCCGTGGTTGCAACACGCAATTATTTATCTCAGCGTAATTTATTAACTTCGAACAAATGGGTCACTGTAGGTCACTCTCAGGGTGGGCATGCTGCATTGGGTGCTGCACAATATGCAAGTCGTGCACAGCTAAACTATAAAGGTACAGTAGCGGTAGCACCAGCTTCAAATCTAGGATTTATTTTAATTGCAGGTGAACAAGCCGTTGCCAATGCAACTTTGGATAAAAAGATCCCAATGTATGCACAGCTTGATACATATACTGCTTTAGTTACAGCTGGCATTCGAAATACACAACCAAGCTTTGATTATTCGCAGGTATTTACTTCACAAACCGCAAGTACTGCACAGCAGGCGGAAACAATTTGTGCAGGGCCATTGGGTCAAGCCTTTGGTGCAGGTATGACTAAGTATGCTACAGAGCATAATGGAACACTGGATGGATATACGCGTACACAACCTAATTTTATGGCAGTACCTTTAGTTAAAACATTCTTAGATAAAGATTCTCAACCTTTACAGGCAAAAGTCACTACCCCGATTATTATTTATCAGGGCTTAGCAGATACAACAGTTCCGAAAGTAGCGACTGATATTTTGATATCTAATGCCACTGTGGTAGGTACAAAAATTAATAGCTATGTAACGGGTAACTGGGACCATAATACGGCGATGAGTAGTAATGTAGATAACATTGTTGGAAATGTACAAAACCTATTGTCAGCTCAATAAGGGTAATGATATTTAAAGTTTTTTTGTTGCTATGAAAAGCTAAATTTAACTTTAGAAAATTATTAAATAAATACTTTTTAAGTGTTTATAAATTATTTTAGATTTGATGGCTCATTTTTTATAAAAATTGAGCCATTTTTATTTAAAACTGAGCTAACTTGATTCTGTTTAATTATAAAGTTCATGCTACAATATGCCGCAATCTTAGCACGGCTTAAAAGCCCTAATTTATAGGACCCCCGCTAATGTTTGCCAATATTTCCATTTCTGAATTTGATCCAGAATTAGCTCAAGCTATTGCTTCTGAAGATGAGCGTCAAGAAGCACATATCGAGTTAATTGCATCTGAAAACTATTGCTCTCCTGCTGTGATGGAAGCGCAAGGATCAAAACTTACGAACAAATACGCAGAAGGTTATCCAGGCAAACGCTATTATGGCGGTTGCGAGTATGTAGATGTTATTGAGCAAATGGCGATCGACCGTGCTAAAGAACTTTTTGGTGCTGATTACGCAAACGTTCAACCACATGCTGGTTCACAAGCTAACTCTGCTGTTTATTTAGCACTTCTTAACCCAGGCGACACAGTTTTGGGTATGAGCTTGGCTCACGGTGGTCACTTGACTCACGGTGCAAAAGTAAGCTTCTCTGGTAAAACTTATAACGCTGTTCAGTATGGTTTAAACTCTGAAACTGGCGAGATCGATTACGAAGAAGTTGAACGTTTAGCGTTAGAGCACAAGCCACGTATGATCGTTGCTGGTTTCTCTGCTTATAGCCGTGTTGTAGATTGGCAACGTTTCCGTGACATCGCGGACAAAGTTGGCGCTTACCTTTTTGTTGATATGGCTCATGTTGCAGGTCTTGTTGCTGCTGGCGTATATCCAAACCCAGTTCAAATTGCTGACGTAACTACAACGACGACTCACAAAACACTTCGTGGTCCACGTTCTGGTTTAATCCTTGCGAAAGCGAATGAAGAAATCGAGAAAAAACTTCAATCAGCTGTATTCCCTGGTAACCAAGGTGGTCCATTAATGCATGCGATTGCTGCTAAAGCAATCTGCTTCAAAGAAGCAATGTCTGATGACTTTAAAGCTTACCAACAACAAGTTGTGAAAAATGCTCAAGCAATGGCTGAAGTATTAATCGCACGTGGTTATGATGTTGTTTCTGGCGGTACAGACAACCACTTATTCTTATTATCTTTAATCAAACAAGACGTAACTGGTAAAGATGCTGACGCTTGGTTAGGTGCTGCTCACATTACTGTGAACAAAAACTCAGTTCCAAATGACCCACGTTCTCCATTTGTAACTTCTGGTATCCGTATTGGTACTCCAGCAGTAACAACTCGTGGTTTTGGTGAAGCTGAAGTTCGTGAACTTGCTGGTTGGATCGCTGACGTGATTGACAGCAAAGGTGACGAAAAAGTTATTGCTGATGTAAAAGCGAAAGTTGAAGCTGTTTGTGCGAAATTCCCTGTATATGCAAAATAATTTGAGTGTATAAAAAAAGCGCCGTAAGGCGCTTTTTTTATATCAATTATTCCAACCCCCACCTAAAGCACGGATTAAGTTTACACTTGCAATGATTTGGCCACCTTTAAGCTGAGCTGCCAATTGTTCTTGCTGCAAAATAGTCCGGTCGGAGTCAATCACATCAAGATAGCTAATCGCACCTTCTCGATAGCGTAGATGAGACAGTTGATTTGCATGGCGAGACGATGAGAGTGCTTGGTTTTGAGCTTGAATTTGCTGATCAAGAATACGTTGATCGGACAAACCATTTTCAACTTCACGAAAGGCGTTTAGTACAGTTTGTCTATAGTTGGCAACACTTTCTTCATAAGCTGCTCGTGCTTGAGCAATACCTGCTTTACGTTGTCCGCCATCAAATAGTGGTAAAGATAAAATAGTACCTGCGACTGGACCAAGCAAGAAGGTACGGCTCGACCATTTACCTAACTCGCTTAAACTTGAAGATTCATAACCTAAGGCACCCGTTAGATTAACTTTCGGGAAAAAAGCTGCACGGGCAATTCCAATACGTGCATTATCTGCTGCCATAGCACGTTCAGCAGCAGCAATGTCAGGTCGCCTTTCAAGTAAACTCGATGGTAATCCTGCTGGAAGACGAAGACTATTTGTAGTTAAAGGTTGGACAGTTAAGCTAAAGTCAGCTGGTGTTTTGCCTAACAATACTGCAAGTGCATGTTCTGCATTGGCTCTGTTACGAGCAATGCTCAGTGCATTGGTTTGAGCTGTAGCAAGTTCAGTTTGTGCACGAGAAACATCTAATTCACTGACTAAACCATTTTTAAATCGGGTTTGAACGAGATCTCGTGTCTCACCAAGTAATTTAATAGTACGAGTATAAATTGCTTGTTCAGCATCAAGCTGGCGAATGAGAAAATAACCTTGTGCAACATCGGCCTGTAACGCTAAAAGTGCCGACTGATATAACGCTTCTTGCTGTTGTAGATCCGCTGTTGCTGCATTGACACTACTGGCGATACGACCAAATAAATCGAGCTCATATGAAACATTTGCTTGAGCGCGCCATAAGGTTTGTGCAGATGTATGCGCATTGTCATCTAACCCCAATGAAGCAGGAGAAGGTTTTTGACGAGTTGGGCCAAAGCCAGCACCAATACTTGGCAAACGTTCGGCTTGTGCTGCCGAACGTATTGCACGTGAAGCCTGAATATTAGCTGCTACCGCTTTAAGATTTTGGTTGCCGGCAATCGCTTGTTGTTCTAGCTTATTCAATTGAGCATCATTAAAAACACGCCACCATTCACCTCGAACTTGCTGATCGGCAGGCTGGGCAATTTTCCAATTATTGTCTTCAAGTTTAGGGTCTGACTCCTTGAATTTGACAGGAACTATAACTTTTGCAGGTTGATATTCCGGAGCCAAAGAGCAGCCTGCAAGAAGCAGGCTCCCCATCAGTGAGGACAATAACAAGCTTTGTTTTGCTGTAGTCATTAAATGTCCTCCTTAATGATCGTGTGGGTTAGCTAATGGTGCTTCATGAACTGCTGCCGAATGCAATTTATGTTTGCTATTCAATGTACGAATAAGGACGTAAAAGGCTGGCGTCAGGAACAAACCAAAGAAAGTTACCCCGATCATTCCGAAGAACACTGCAACACCCATGGCATGACGCATTTCAGAACCTGCACCAGTTGAAGTAACCAGTGGGACGACACCCATAATGAATGCAATAGAGGTCATTAAAATTGGACGTAAACGAAGACGACTTGCTTCAACTGCTGCTTTAAAAGCAGTTGCACCTTGCATTTCGAGTTCCCGCGCAAATTCAACAATCAAAATGGCATTTTTACAGGCCAGCCCAACCAGTACCATCAGACCGATTTGGGTAAAGATGTTGTTATCTCCACTGGTGAGCCAAACACCTGTCAGAGCCGCCAAAATTCCCATCGGTACAATTAATATGACTGCTAATGGTAAAGTTAGACTTTCATATTGAGCGGCTAAAACTAAGAACACGAGCAATACGCTAATTGGGAATACCCAAAGTCCTGCATTACCAGCCAAGATTTTTTGGTAAGTTAAATCTGTCCATTCAAACTTGATACCACGTGGTAGAGTTTGAGCAGCAATACGTTCAACCGCAGCTTCTGCTTGGCTAGATGAATAACCTGGTGCAGGACCGCCATTAATATCTGCTGCGGTATAACCGTTATAACGCACCACCATTTCAGGGCCATAGGTTTGAGTTACATTTACCAATGAAGATAATGGAACCATTTGTCCGGCACTATTACGGGTTTTAAGCTGCAAAATATCTTCAGGATTTGAACGGAAAGGCGCATCGGCTTGTGCGCGAACCTGATAAACACGTCCAAAGCGGTTAAAGTCGTTAACATACTGCGAACCTAAATAAATCTGCATAGTGTTGAAAACATCTGTCACAGCAACACCTTGCTGTTTGGCTTTTACACGATCCAAATCTACGTTGAGTTGAGGTACGTTAATTTGATAACTTGAGAACATTGGACCAAGCTCAGGAGCTGATTGAGCTGCTTTCATAAAGTTTTGTGCAGCATCATTCAAGGCTGAATAGCCTAAGGCACCTCGGTCTTCAAGTTGAAGTTTAAAGCCGCCCATAGTCCCTAAGCCCATCACAGGTGGTGGTGGGAAAACCGCAATATAAGCATCTTGAATAGCTGAGTATTTCTGGTTTAAGGCACCTGCAATAGCATTTGCAGATAAGTCTTTGGCCTTACGTTCATCGAATGGCTTTAAGGTCACAAAGACAATACCGGCACTTGAGCTATTGGTGAAACCGTTAATTGAGAGACCAGGGAAGGCAACCGCGCTTTCTACACCAGGTTGTTTAAGTGCCGTATCACTCATTTTACGAATGACAGCTTCGGTACGATCTAATGATGCGCCGTTTGGTAGCTGCGCAAAACTAATCAAATATTGTTTGTCTTGAGCGGGAACAAAGCCACCCGGAACAATATAAGAAATACCAACGGTTAAACCTAAAAGTGCTGCATAGACACCCATTGCCGATGCTTTATGGGAGATAACACGACTTACGCCTTTACCATAGTTGTCTGATGCACGGGTAAATACGCGGTTAAACAGCGCAAAGAAACGTCCAAATACACGGTTCATAAGGCGTGTTAATGCATCAGGTTTCGCATCATGTCCTTTTAGTAACATGGCTGCTAAAGCAGGAGATAGAGTAAGTGAGTTAAATGCCGAAATAACCGTTGAAATGGCAATAGTCATGGCAAATTGTTTATAAAATTGCCCTGTTAAGCCTGTCATAAAGGCAAGAGGTACGAATACAGCAACCAGCGTTAAAGCAATTGCAATAATCGGTCCGCTTACTTCTCGCATGGCACGGTACGTCGCTTCCCTTGGATTTAAGCCAGCTTCAATATTCCTCTCGACGTTTTCGACGACGACAATCGCGTCATCGACCACAATCCCGATGGCAAGCACCATCCCGAATAGCGAAAGCGCATTGATTGAGTAACCAAAAGCAAGCATGAGAGCGAATGTACCAATAATTGAAACTGGTACAGCAAGTAATGGAATGATTGAGGCACGCCATGTTTGTAAGAATAAAATAACAACCACAACAACCAGTGCAATCGCTTCAAGTAAGGTATGAACGACTGCTTTAATACTGGCACGTACGAATTGAGTCGGATCGTACACAATGTCGTATTTAATTGAAGATGGGAAATCTTTTGAAAGTTCTTTCATTGTGCTACGCACTTGATCAGAAACTTGCAAAGCATTAGCACCTGGTGCTTGGAAAATTGGAATGGCGATCGCTTGTTTGTTATCAAGTAATGAACGTAAGCCATATTGTGAAGCTGCAAGTTCAACGCGTGCAACATCACCCAATCGAGTAACCGCGCCATCAGGAGCCGTTTTTAAAATGATATCGGAAAATTCTTGCTCAGTGGTTAAACGACCTTGAGCGTTTACCGAAAGTTGTAAAGGGGAATTACTTGGTGATGCACCAATGGTTCCTGCTGCAACTTGAATGTTTTGTTCGCGGATTGCACTGACAATTTCAGTGGCTGTGAGATTACGTTGCGCTACTTTCTGTGGGTCGAGCCACACACGCATCGCATAGTCACCAGAACCAAATAAACCGACTTCACCTACACCTTGTAAGCGTGCCAAACGGTCTTTTACGTTGAGCACCGCGTAGTTACGTAAGTAAGTCATGTCATAGCGATTATCTGGTGAGGTCAGATGCACAACCATGGTTAAAGTCGGTGAGCTTTTTAAAGTAGTAACGCCTAAACGCTGTACGTCTTCAGGTAAACGAGGCAGGGCTTGAGATACACGGTTTTGAACCAATTGCTGTGCTTTATCTGGGTCGATACCGAGCTTAAAGTTCACCGTAATGGTTAAATTACCGTCGCTGTTTGCCTGAGATTGCATATACAGCATGTCTTCAACGCCGTTGATGGATTCTTCAAGCGGAGAAGCAACAGTTTCAGCAATCACTTTCGGGTTTGCACCCGGATATTGAGCACGTACCACCACAGAGGGTGGAACAACTTCCGGATATTCTGAAATCGGTAATTTAAATACCGAAAGAAGACCGGCAAGTAAAATCAGTACTGATAACACGCCAGCAAAGATCGGCCGATCAATAAAAAATTTAGAGATATTCATATGTGATTAACCTTTTGCCGGAGTTGAAGTTTTTTCTGTTGGCTGAGGTTGAGGAGTAGTGCTGTTCGCAGTGATTTGCGCGTTTGGCATAGGTACAAGATGAGGTGTAACAGGGTCACCCGGACGAATCCGCTGTAAACCATTCACCACAATACGGTCACCCGCTTGTAATCCGCTATTTACGATTTGCAAGCCATCTTGTTGTGCACCGAGTTTTACTTCACGGTAAGCAGTTTGATTTTTAGCATCGACGACCACAACAAAACGTTTATCTTGATCGACACTAATTGCAGTTGGGCTAATCAGAATTGCTGAACGAGGTTGACCACCACCCAAACGGATTCGAGCATATAAACCCGGTAATAAAACGCCGTTAGGATTATCAAAAGTTGCGCGAACACGAATCGTACCTGAGGTCGTATTCAGGTTGTTATCGATGGAGTTGATGGTTCCTTCACGAGAGAAACCTGTTTCATTGGCAAGCCCCATATAGACAGGAACTTGTGCTGAATTACGCTGATTACTGATATATTTTAGATAAGTTTGTTCATCAACGTCGAAAGAGGCGTAAAGGCGAGATACAGACACCAAGCTTGTTAAGACCTGTGCGCCATTACCGGCAGACACCACATTACCAACGGTTACTTCGGCACGGGAAATTCGGCCGCTGACTGGTGCAGTAATACGAGTGTACTCAAGATTTAAACGTGCAGACTGAACAGCGGCTCTAGCAGCTTGTAGGTTGGCATTGGCTGAACGTGCATCATTTTCAGCTAGATCCAGCTCTTGGCGTGATACAGCATTACTCTGAATTAAACGTTGAATACGAGAAAGGTTAGATCCCGTATAAGTGACTTGTGCCTCAGCCGAAGCAAGTTGAGCTTGAGCACGATTGAGTTCTGCTTGGAAAGGACGTGGGTCGATTGTAAAAAGTAAATCGCCTTTTTTTACAAGACTGCCATCTTTGAAGTGTACGGAAATGAGTTTACCTGAAACCTGTGGCCGAATATCGACTTGATCAATCGCTTCTAAGCGACCGGAATATTCTTGCCAATCGGTAATCGTTTTGCTAATGACATTAGAAATATCAACTGTTGCAGCTTGTTGGGCACTGGTCGGTGCAGCTTTTGCATCGGCATTTTCATGTAAAAACATAAAACTACCCCCTGTAGCCAAAATGGCGACAAAGATGGCAGACAGTGCGAACTGTTTGCGGGAAAATGACATGAGGTGCTCCTAGTTATTTGGATACCTGTTTTCAGACTTTTAGTTGTGGTCCGTATGGGAGAAACAGGGTTTATGGGATGGACGGAGCATAAAAGTTTGTCAATCACGAATAAATATATTAAATTCGATAACACTATTCGTATTTTTATAACAATTGATGTGTTTGATTAAATAAATGCATTGATAGGAGTGTGCGTGTGGATCTATTTCATGCGATGAAAGTATTTAACAAAGTTGTCGAAACAAATAGTTTCAGTTTAGCGGCTGACAGTTTAGGACTACCGCGTGCTTCTGTGACGACAACCATTCAAGGTTTAGAAAAACATTTGCAAGTTCGTTTATTGAACCGAACCACTCGTAAACTGAGTTTGACACCAGATGGTGCAGTTTATTATGAAAGGACTGCACGAATTTTAGCCGACGTAGAAGATGTAGAATCGAATTTTCATGATTCTGAACGTGGCCCTCGAGGTCGACTGCGCATTGATGTTAAAGCGTCAATTGGACGACTCATCCTTATTCCAATGCTTTGTGATTTTCATGCCAAGTACCCCGATATTGATTTGGTGATTGGAATGAGTGATCGTCCAGTCGATTTGGTTCAAGATGCAGTGGACTGTGTTATTCGTATTGGTCAATTGAAAGATTCAAGTTTAGTTGCACGTCGTATCGGAACAATTCAGTGTGTCACTGTTGCTGCGCCTCGTTATTTGATGGAACATGGCGAACCAAAAACCATTGAAGATTTACAAAAACATCAAGTGGTGCATTATTTTAATAGTCGTACTGGACGCAATATTGACTGGGATTTTATGGTGGATGGCGAGATTCATAGCGTCGGTGTGAAAGGGCGTGTTTCTGTCAATGATAGTGATTCATATATTGATTTGGCAGTGCAAGGTTTCGGCTTAATTCAATGTCCATATTACATGGCGGCAAAACATTTAGAATCTGGTGCACTTAGAGAGGTATTGACTGAATGGTTACCTGCACCGATGCCAATATCAGTCGTTTATCTACAAAACCGTCATTTATCGCCTAAAGTTCGTGTATTTGTAGACTGGGTAGCTGAATTATTTGCAAGTTGTCCATTGTTGAGTGGTTGTTCAATGGCATGGGATTCGAAATGTGAATTTGCCAGCGCTAAAGAAAATAACCATGAATATACTATTCGGACATTGGTTGAAAATGAAAATATGGCAGAAGCCTATACACTCAAAAACTAATTTAAAATTTGAGTGATTTTTCAACATTTAGATAGTTAATCCAATCCATTGTTTAGACATATTCATAAATCCTTAATTTACTGGTATAGAAATTGCAATTATTTCGGCAGAAGAGTAATTTAGAAATTGCTCAAGTTTTTATCACCTTATTTGGATTTTAAGGAGAAGCTTCAAGATGGCAAGCTTTATGAAAAAAATGTTCGTTTCAACAACCTTAGTTTTGGCTGCTGTTGCAACGAATGTTCAAGCAAAGGATTGGAAGGTGATTCGTTTTGGTACTGAGTCGTCTTATGCTCCATTTGAATATAAAACACCAGATGGCAAGTTAACTGGTTTTGATGTTGATTTAGGTAATGCCATTTGTGCAAAGCTTAAAGCCAAATGTGTTTGGGTTGAAAACTCTTTTGACGGGATGATTCCCGCACTTAAAGCGAAAAAATTTGATGGCATTCTTTCATCAATGACAGTGACTGATGAACGTGCGAAACAAATTTTATTTAGTAGCAAAATCTACAATACCCCAACGCGTATGGTTGCAAAAAAAGGCTCACCGTTATTGCCAACACCTACTTCATTAAAAGGTAAGCGTGTAGGGGTACAACAGGGCACAATTCAAGAAACATACGCTAAAACCTATTGGGCTCCAAAAGGTGTGAGTGTTGTTCCTTATCCAACTCAAGACTTGATTTACCAAGACATGATGTCTGGTCGTTTAGATGCAACGTTACAAGATGCAATCATGGTTGATGGTGCTTTCTTAAAACAACCGAAAGGCAAAAACTTCGCTTTTGCTGGTGGCAATGTGGTTGATGTCAAAACATTGGGTGTAGGTGCGGCTATTGGTTTACGCAAAGAAGATGCAGATTTGAAAGCGAATATCGACAAAGCTTTGGCTGCAATCATTGCTGATGGCACATACAAGAAACTCGAGAAAAAATACTTCTCTTTTAGCATTTACTAATGATGTGAAAAATGTCGGCTAAGTGCCGACATTTTTAAATCTATTCTCATCTCATCAATATTAGATATTGTTTTTAAGGAGAAGATGAGTCATGTCTTTTTCTGGCTATGGGCCACTCCTTCTCAGCGGAACATGGATGACCATACAGCTTGCGCTGTTGTCACTCTTGCTTTCTGTCATTATTGGCTTAATTGGTGCGAGTTCAAAACTCTCTAATATTAAAGCTTTACGTTATATTGCGACCGGCTATACCACGCTCATTCGTAGTGTGCCTGACTTAGTGATTATGCTGCTGTTATTTTATAGCTTGCAGTTGGGTCTAAATCAAATTACTGAAGCACTGCAAATGGATCAGATTGATATCAACCCATTTGTGGCTGGTGTGATTACCTTAGCGTTCATTTATGGTGCATATTTTACAGAGACCTTTCGTGGTGCATTTCAATCTGTTCCAACGGGACAAATTGAAGCAGCAATGGCCTATGGGATGACGCCGTGGCAGGTTTTTCGACGTGTTTTATTCCCTCAAATGATGCGTTTTGCATTGCCTGGTATTGGTAACAACTGGCAAGTTTTGATTAAAGCGACCGCACTGGTTTCCATTATTGGCCTAACTGACATTGTAAAAATTACGCAAGATGCAGGTAGAAGTACCATGCAATTGTTCTTTTTCAGCATCGTCGCTGCTGCAATTTATTTGGCAATTACCACCGTGTCAAACCTGATTTTAATGTGGCTTGAACGTCGTTATTCTGCTGGTGTAAGGAAGGGGCAATTATGATTGAAATCCTTCAACAATATTGGAAGGCATACCTTTGGACCGATGGCCTACAGATGACCGGTGTCGCGATGACTGCTTGGTTATTGGTGCTTTCAATCGGTATTGGGTTTGTGCTTGCTGTGCCTTTATCACTTGCACGAGTATCAGAAAATATCTGGTTGCGTGGCCCAGTTTGGCTGTTTACTTATGTGTTTCGTGGAACACCACTGTACATCCAATTGTTAATTATTTACTCGGGCATTTATAGCTTTGATTATGTTCATGAACATCAAGCGCTCGATGCATTCTTTCGAGAGGGCATAAATTGCACCATTTTGGCATTCGCGCTCAATACTGGTGCATATACGACTGAAATCTTCGCTGGAGCGATCCGTTCTATTCCACATGGTGAGATTGAAGCTGCTCAAGCTTTCGGTATGTCAAGATGGAAACTCTACACACGGATTATCATTCCGTCGATGTTACGCCGCGCTCTGCCATTTTATGGCAATGAAGTCATTTTAATGTTGCATGCGACAACCATTGCATTTACAGCAACTGTTCCCGACATTTTAAAAATTGCGCGCGATGTGAATGCCGCAACCTATGACACTTTCAATGCTTTTGGAATTGCTGCTGTGTTGTATGCAGTGTTGGCATTTATTTTGATTTGGATATTTCGTAAGTTGGAAAAACGTTGGTTGGCATTTTTAAAGCCATCGAATCATTAGGAGACATAAATGGAACACGTTGCAAAACTAGTGATTCGTGATTTACACAAAACATTTGGCGATCATGAAGTACTGAAAGGGATATCACTTGATGCAAATGCTGGTGATGTAATTAGTATCATCGGTTCATCTGGTTCGGGTAAAAGTACCTTGCTGCGTTGTATCAATTTTTTAGAACAACCGAGCAATGGCACCATTAAACTCAATGGTGAAAAACTACGCACAGTCTTTGATAAAAAAGGCAATTTAAAAGTGGTTGATCCAAAGCAACTACAAAAAATGCGTACTCAACTGATGATGGTGTTCCAGCACTTTAATTTATGGTCACATATGACAGTGCTGGAAAATGTCATTGAAGGGCCAATTCATGTGCTTGGAGTAAAACGTGCAGAAGCAGAAGAGCGTGCACGCAAATATCTACGCAAAGTTGGATTGCCTGAAAGTGTTGAAAGCAAATATCCAGCATTTTTATCTGGTGGGCAACAACAACGGGTAGCGATTGCTCGTGCTTTGGCAATGGAACCGGAAGTGATGCTATTTGATGAACCAACCAGTGCACTTGATCCGGAGTTGGTGGGTGAAGTGCTCAAGGTTATGCAGAGTTTGGCTGAAGAAGGCCGTACCATGATTGTGGTGACACATGAAATGGGCTTTGCACGTCATGTGTCTAATCAAGTGATTTTCTTGCATCAAGGAAAAATTGAGGAACAGGGCCATCCTGATGAAGTACTCAACAATCCGAAAAGTGAGCGTTTAAAGCAATTTTTAACAGGCAGTTTAAAATAAGCCATTGATACCGAGTAAGATGAAATTTTTTATAAAAAGATTTTCATCGTACTCGGTTTCTTTTTGGTTATATTTTATAGATGAGTGTTTTTAGAAAACACATTAATAATGATAATACCTGCAATCATTAAAGTAAGACCAATACAGGCCGCTAAGTCTAAATGTTGTTTGTAAAATATCCAGCCAATTGCAGAAATTAAAATAATACCCGCGCCCGACCAAATGGCGTATGCAATTCCAATTGGGATCGTTTTTAGCGTCAGGGACAATAAATAAAAAGCAATCGCATAGCCCACAACCGTAACGATGGATGGAATGGGAACAGTAAAACCTTGAGATGCTTTTAAGGCTGAAGTTGCAATGACTTCACAAGCAATCGCAATTGCTAAATAAAGATAAGACATGGGGAACTGCGCCAGAATGAGTTTTAATCAATCTATATGAAATGTTGAAATGGTTTGCCAGTTTTAACGATTGTGCAATTTTTTTGGTACAACATTACCAGTAAACCAAACTGAACTGATCATTTGATTTTATATTAGCAAAGTGGCTTAAGCTATTTATTCATTTATTTAATCATTGATCTGTATAGTCATTTAAGAGAATCAGCAACCTTAGCTTGATCCTCTATAGAATTTTTAATGAGATAAATTAGTTGAGTAAATTTAACCCTTTAAATTTCTCTAACAGTTGCTCTTTATTTTCAATATGCGCAGGGTCTGGTTTTATGCAATCGATAGGGCAAACCGCTTTACATGTTGGCGCATCGTAAAAACCTACGCACTCGGTACAACGAAGTGGATCAATTTCATAAACTTTGCTCCCTTCAAAAATAGCGATGTTGGGACATTCAGGTAAGCACATATCACAGTTGATGCAGTCACTCGTAATCAAAAGTGCCATGTTTAACTCGCTGAATAAGCCAATGTAGATGCAGTAATACTTTCTTTCGCATGCGGCAAATTGCGTACGAGTAGGGCATAACTGATATCAACATCTTGTGAGAGTGGAATTTCAACAAAATACCCCGAACCTTTAGCATCTATAATTGGGTTACCTTTTAAATCGCGCATTTCGGTTAAGGTAAAGGTGATATTGCCTTGAGGTGTCATGAGTTCAAGTGAGTCGCCAACCACAAAACGATTTTTAACTTCAATGCGAATATAATCACCGCGACGTTCTAAAACCTCTCCACAAAATTGTTGATAGTCAAAATGTGATGAACCATCAGCATAGTTTTGATATTCGCTATGAACATGACGTCTTAAAAAACCTTCGGTATAACCGCGATTTGCCAACCCTTCGAGCTGAGTCATTAAGCTTGGGTCAAATGGTTTACCTGCTAAAGCATCATCAATGGCCTTTCGATAAATTTGAGCAGTACGCGCACAGTAAAAATACGACTTAGTACGGCCTTCAATTTTCAGTGAGGCGATGCCCATTTTGGTTAAATGATCTACATGTTGTACCGCACGTAAATCTTTAGAGTTCATAAAATAGGTGCCATGTTCATCTTCTTCGGCAGCAAACATTTCTTCATCATTACGTTGTACAAGCAAAGTTTGAGCTGAAGTTGTCTCTGATTGTGCAGATGAGCAGCAAGACTTTTCTAAGGTGTTGAGCTGAGTGACTGGAATCACATCGCCGTTCACATCTTCTTGAGCTTCATGCAACTTATAGTCCCAACGGCAAGCATTGGTACAAGCACCTTGGTTGGCATCACGTTTATTCATATAACCAGAAAGTAAGCAGCGACCTGAGTAGGCCATGCATAGTGCGCCATGTACAAAAACTTCGAGTTCAATATCTGGGACGTGTTGCTGGATTTCTTCGATTTCTTCTAATGACAACTCACGTGATAAAATCACGCGGCTTAGACCGTAGTCTTTCCAAAATTTAACAGTGGCCCAGTTAATAGCGTTGGCTTGAACCGATAGATGAATTTGCACTTCTGGGAAATGCTCACGCACCATCATAATTAAACCCGGATCAGACATAATAAGTGCATCTGGCTGCATCGCTACAATCGGTTCAAGGTCACGAATAAAGTTCTTTAATTTGCTGTTATGAGGCTGAATATTCACCACAACATAAAACTTTTTACCCAAAGCATGCGCTTCATCAATTCCAATTTTTAAGTTGTCATGATCAAAAGCATTATTACGCACACGTAAACTGTAACGTGGTTGGCCTGCATATACGGCATCTGCTCCATAGGCAAATGCATAGCGCATGTTTTTTAGTGAACCTGCGGGAGAGAGGAGTTCAGTTTTCATAAAATAAAAAGGCATAAAAAATATATGGTTTTATTTTATTAACTCCACATGTTGGATTCAACCTACTGAATTAGTAGGGATTTGATCTATATCATTTTGCGCGGGTAGCATATTTTTTGCTAACTCTCCTAAGCGCATCAAAGCATTTAACATTTTAGGATTTGGCTCAAAACAAGCTGCAATACGTAAACAATGTCTAAAACGTTTATCAGCCGAACATAAAATTCCCGGCATACATAAGATTTTTTCATCCATGGCCTGATGAAACAGTTCTAGAGTATCAATTGATTCGGGTAGCTCTAACCATAAAATAAATCCTGCTTGTGGTCGACTGACTCGAGTACCGAGTGGAAAATAACGGCAAATATAAGATTTGACGGTATCGATTTGCTGTTGATAGCGTTTTTTGAGCTGCCTTAAATGTAGATCATATCCGCCATTTTCTAAAAAAAGTCCCAACGTTTCCGTGAGCAAAGCCGGTTCAGCAACAGTGGTCGTAAATTTAAGTTGCTGCACAATATTACGAAAGCGCCCAGCTTCTACCCAACCAATTCGATAGTCGGGTGCTACGGTTTTCGTATAGCTACCACACACCAAAACCCATCCATTTTGATCAAACGCCTTAATGTTGGGTAAAAGCGGTTCTGTCAGTTGCAATTCGGCGTACATCGCATCTTCAATGACAGGAACTTGAAACTGATTAGCTAACTCTGCCAAGCGACGACGGTTAGTTTCAGGCATGCTAAAACCGAGAGGATTGTGACCTGTTGGAATGGTTAATATAACTTTTACACTTTTAGATTTTAACAGTTCTTCAAGAGCATCAAGGCACATACCTGTATGCGGCGAAGTCGGCACTTCTACGATTTTTCGGCCTAAATTATGAAGAAGCGGGTACAGGTTATGAAAAGTAGGAATCTCAAGAGCAATGCTGTCACCTGCTTGTGTGGTTGCCATAATCGCAAGACTCAAAGCCTCCATTGTGCCGTGAGTCAGCACAATATCATCTGCTGAAAGAAACATACCAAGTTGTAAACTTCGCCTCGCAACTTGAGTACGTAAACGCATAGAGCCGGGCGGTAAAGTATAGTTTTTAAAAATGTCTGGCTGCGTCCGTAAAACTTGAGCAGTTAAGCGTTTTAAGCGTTCAATTGGATAGAAGTTTTCACCTGTAGGGCAAGCTAAGGCCAAATTGACATAGTCGGTGTCCATCTGCTTTTTAATAATTTGCGCGAGAAAACAGCTAATTCCTGAAAGAGATACTTTTTCTTCACTGACATAACGTTCTTCGAGTTCGAGTAAGTTTGAAGGTGCATGACAAACATAATAGCCAGACTGTGGACGAACTGAAATTAAACCTTGGTCTTCAAGCTGACGATAAGCTTCTTTTACGGTGTTAATGCTGACCTGATAATGATTTGCGCAGTCGCGAATTGATGGTAAGCGAGAGCCGATAGGCTGTCTGCCATTCTGAATTTGCAGGGTGAGGTCATCACTCACTTTTTTATATTTGTACATGTCAATTCATTAAAAAGCCAAAGCAATGGATACACTTTATAGTGATCTTATATTTAACTCAAATATAGTGATTGCTTTTGATTAGTTCATTTAACACAAATCTAACTTAAAAACTGTGTCTATTATTTTTCATATGAACTGATACTGTAACCATTAAAAATAAATCAGTAAGATCAAAAAATGGTAAGGATTTAAAAGCCATAATTTTTAATTACAAAATCAGTAGGAGTGGTCTATGTCTGTTGTTGCATTTAAACAAGTTGATGTTTTTACTTCACAAGCATTTAAAGGTAATCCTGTTGCAGTCATTATGGACGCCAGTGCCTTAACATCTGAACAGATGCAGGAAATTGCGAATTGGACTAATCTTTCTGAAACAACATTTGTGCTCCCTGCGACCGATTCTCAAGCTGACTATCAGGTTCGAATTTTTACTCCGCAAAGTGAGTTGCCATTTGCAGGACATCCTACAATTGGTACTGCCTATGCTTTGCTTGAAGCAGGCCTCGTGACACCTAAAGATGGTAAACTGGTACAGCAATGTGCTGCGGGTTTGGTGACTCTGACCGTAAGTGACTCAAAGCATATTTCATTTGAACTACCTAAGCCTAAAATTACTCCACTTGACCCAATGCACACTGAAAAACTGGCTGAAATTTTAAAATGTCAGATTGATACTCAATGGAATGCTACATTGGTTGATGTAGGCGCACGTTGGATTGTATTACAAGCGGTGAATGCCGAAGCTGTTTTAGATAGCCAACCAGACTTTGCTGCTTTAAAAGAACATGATTTAGAAATGAAAGTTGGTGGAGCGACGGTTTATGGTTTTTATGAAAATAATGATGAGCAAAAACATATAGAAGTCCGCTCATTTGCTCCTTCTATTGGAATAAATGAAGATCCAGTTTGTGGGAGTGGTAATGGTAGCGTAGCTTCATTTATTCGTTACCATGAAATTTTGCCAGCACAAAATGATGTGGTGCTTTCTTCACAAGGTCGGGCTTTAGGCCGAGATGGACAGCTTCAACTTGAATTGCACCAAGATAAAATTTTAGTGGGTGGAACAGCTGTTACCTGTATTGATGGCAGTATCACCTTATAAAAAGAAATAAAAAACCGAGGACTTTACCTCGGTTTTTTTATTTAGAAAAATCTTATTTTTCTACGAACGCACGTTCAATTACGTAGTCGCCCATTTCACCCATACGAGGTGATTCAACTAAACCATGTTGGTCAAGTAACGCAGCAACGTCTTTTAAGAATGCGGGGCTACCGCAAAGCATTGCACGGTCAGTTTCACGGTTAAAACGTGGTAAACCAATTTTTTCAAATAAAGCGCCAGTTTCAATTGCAGTTGTTACACGGCCTTGAGTGTGGAAAGGTTCACGAGTAACAGTAGGGTAGTAAACAAGTTTGTCTTTAATACCTAATTCTTCAAAGAATTCATGGTTTGGTAATTCGTTCAAAATCAGGTCTTGATACGCTAATTCAGAAATATAGCGTGTACCATGAACAACGATGACTTTTTCAAAGCGTTCGTAAGTTTCTGGGTCACGAATAATTGATAAGAATGGAGCAAGACCAGTACCAGAAGATAAAAGGTACAAGTTTTTACCCGGTAAAAGATCATCATGAACCAATGTACCTGTTGGTTTTTTAGAAACTAAAATTTCGTCACCAACTTGTACTTTTTGCAAAATCGAAGTTAAAGGACCGTCTTGTACTTTAATTGAGAAGAATTCTAACTCTTCTTCGTAGTTCGCACTTGCAATCGAATACGCACGCATTAACGGTTTGCCATTCACTTCAAGTCCGATCATCACGAACTGACCATTTTTAAAACGTAAGCTAGTGTCGCGTGTAGTTTTAAAACTGAAAAGGGTGTCATTCCAGTGGTGCACATGAGTAATGCGTTCAACGTTAAAAGCAGCCATTAAAGGTCTCGATCACGATTAAAAGAAAACAGATTGCTATTCTAATCTAATTTCATTCCCGATAAACTGAATATATTTAATTGTGTTTATAAGAAAAAGTGATGATGAACTCTGTCACCCTCCCAATAGTCGGGCACATGTGCTCACCTTTTCGAGAAAAATTTGGTATTCCACGTCAGCCCAACTTGGTCAATATCGAGTCTTATATCGAAATGGTTGAACCTTATAATGACTTATTGGCTTTTGAGGGAATTGAGCAATTTACTCATCTCTGGCTCATCTGGCAGTTTCATGACAATAAAAATCAGGAGACTGCAACTAAGTTTCGACCTCAGGTTCGCCCACCACGTTTAGGGGGGAATGAAAAAATTGGTGTATTTGCAACACGCAGTATGTATCGTCCAGCGCCTGTAGGTTTATCTGTAGTACGTTTAAAAAAGGTTGAAAAAGTCGGTAAGTCTTTAAGAGTGTATGTTACGGGCAGTGATTTACTAAATGGCACGCCAATTTTAGATATTAAACCTTATATTCAATATTCAGATGCCATTGTTGATGCTCAAAGTGGCTATGCACAAGCTGAACCAGAACGAAAGCAAGTCATCTGGTCGGAAAGTGCAGTGAATATCCAGCAAAATCTTCTAAAAAATAAAAAAATTAACGGGCAATATCTGGATGAATTAGAGCAAGTTCTAGCTTTAGACCCAAGGCCTGCCTATCAAGAAGACCCTGAACGAGTCTATAAAATGAAGTTTTCTAATTTTGATATTCATTTTAAAGTGAATGATAATGTAATTACAGTGGTTGATATGGTAGAAGATGTTTTACTCGCTTAAACATCTCATTTCAAAACCAATGTATGTTCATCCAGAGTAGGCAAATTAATATCGCCATGTGAGTGAGTTGTGCGGGAATAAAAGCAAGGGCATAGCGTATTCCACCTGAAATAGCCGAATTAATACTCTTGGCAATTGCATGCACTGCAAAACCACTCATAAAAGCGATTAGTAGCGATGTGTGAGCGTTATTCGGTTCTCCTTGTACAATTACTGCTGCAATAGCTGCATGTATTTCGAATAAAGAGGCAAGTAAGGTCCCTGCGATTAAGCCTGCATCTCCTAAATATAGACTTAGACCATAAACACCAATCTGAATGAGTGTGAGTGTTCCCGCAATAATCACGGCTTCTTTTAAGCTGAACATTCTGGAGTCTAATTCGGCTGAAGTCGTACTTGGTTCCGCCTTACGCAATAAAATAAAGGCCCACACCGCTAAAAAAACCAATGCAATCAGCATTGGAAATATAATGACTTTGAACCATGCTAAGCTAATTCCAATCACAATAATTAAGGTCTGAATGAGTGTAGAAACACACGACATCAATGCAGCACCTGCATTTGTGGTGGCGTTCGCACGACCAGAACGAACTTCTAAACCTAGAGTTGCAATAGTCGCTGTACTCGATACAAAACCAGATGCTAAAGAAGAAAGTAATAGAGCATTTTTCGATGACAAAAGCCGCTTTGCAATATGTGCGAGCGCTTGAACAAATAAAATCAAAGTCAGTAATTTTAAAATCACATGTGGGTTTAAAACAGGTCCCCAAAATGGTTTATTGGGGACTAACGGTAAGGCAATTAAAAGTAATGCCAGTAAAAAAATCCCATCACGCAATTCTGATTCTGTAATCCATTGACTGGCTATGCCATGCATGGATTGTTTTGCTAATAAAATAATCGTCATGATGACGGCGAGACCCGCAGCTAACGAAATATTCCAGATACAAAGTGCTCCTATAAAGTAAGTCATAATAAAAGCGAGTTCTGTAGTAACACCGGGGTCATTCGGCTGATTTTTAAGGGAGACTATGCTGATTGCGCCAATAAGTAGAGCGCCTACAATTCCAATTTCAGTACCAAATAAAAAGCAGATTGCACCAAGTAGGGAGCTAATTGCAAAAGATCGAAAACCTGCAAACGTTTTGTATTCATGTTTGAGCTTGCTGCGTTCACGTTCCAAACCAATTAATAACCCACAGCCTAATGCCGCTGCAATAATGGTGATAAATTCTTCAAAAGATGCAGTTTGTAATGACATTGTCATTGGAAGATTCATAATACTTCCTCTTTGGTTTATTGTTATATACAGGTGTTAATCATATTTAAATCATGTATTCATATGCAGTGTATGCTTTTTATTGTATTGAGCCTATTCTCTTTTTTAATCAAACTATCACAATAAATATCTTTATAAATATGATCTATGCCACAAAACAATAATAAGTTGAGAATTGGTTTAATTAATTGAAGTTAAAAGGTATTTAAAAGCTGAATTTGGAAATTTTCATACCAGTTAAATCTAAAACATCTCTGCTATATTATAAAAATATATTGGGGATAACACATGAATGCACATGTAGAAATAGACGCACATTGGTGCCTAGAACAACTATTACAAGAAGGCCGTATTACTGAGCGTGATAAATTACTGGTACAAACGACAAATAGACAAAAAGATCAATTGAAATGGCATCCATTACAGTGGATTGCCCATTTTAATTTAAAAGATCAACACCACGTACAGGCACATTTAAGTTTAAACCGCCTGTGCCAATGGTTTGCCGATCGGGCGCAATTACCATTATTTGTGATTGATCCTTTAAAGGCAGATGTCAGCGCTTTAACTCAAGTCATGTCACAAGAGTTTGCGATTCGAAACCACATTTTAGCTGTAGAAGTCCATGCGGACCGAATTGTGATTGGTACCGACCAGCCTTTTAAAATAGATTGGTTAAATAATCTGGAACGCAGTTTGGCACCGAAGAAAATTGAACGGGTACTGCTTAATCCCGAACAGTTGCAACGTTATTTGCGAGAGTATTATCAGGTTAGCCGTGCAGTAAACTCAGCTCAGAAAGATGCAGCTCATGACCGTGATAACAAGGGGGTAGAAGCACTTTTACAGCTTGGTGATAGCCAAAACCCTGATGCCAATGATCAACACATTGTGAAATTGGTCGACTGGATTTTACAGTTTGCGTTTGAACAAAGCGCCAGTGACATTCACATGGAACCGCGTAAAGACAATGGTAACGTTCGGTTCCGTATTGATGGCGTTTTACACACCATTTATAACATGCCTTCAAATACACTGACCGCCGTGATTTCCCGAATTAAAATTTTAGGGCGGTTAAATGTAGCGGAAAAGCGTAAACCGCAAGATGGTCGATTAAAAACACGGACACCGAAAGGACAAGAAACCGAACTACGTTTATCAACTTTGCCGACTGCATTTGGTGAAAAACTGGTTATGCGTATTTTCGACCCAGATGTATTGGTACGTTCTTTTCAGCAATTGGGTTTTGATCAGTCTTTATTACAACAGTGGCAACGCATAACACAAAATAGTCACGGCATTATTTTGGTTACTGGTCCAACAGGTTCTGGTAAAACCACAACGTTATATTCTTCTTTAAAGCAACTCGCAACCGATCAAGTCAATGTCTGTACCATTGAAGACCCGATTGAAATGCTAGAGCCTAGTTTTAACCAAATGCAGGTCAATAATGCAATTGATCTGGGCTTTGCTGATGGTGTGCGTGCCCTGATGCGTCAAGACCCAGACATTATTATGATTGGGGAAATTCGTGACCAAGACACTGCGAACATGGCCATTCAGGCGGCACTCACAGGGCATTTGGTGCTGTCAACTTTACATACCAATGATGCGCCGTCAAGTTTGACTCGTTTACACGATTTGGGCGTGCAACCCTTTTTAACAGCAGCGACTATTTTAGGTGTATTGGCACAGCGTTTAGTGCGACAGCTTTGCCCGCACTGTAAGCAGCAAACTCATATTAATGAGGATGAATGGCAGCACCTAACTTTCGACTACATTATGGAAATGCCAGAAAAAGTGTATCAAGCAGTAGGCTGTGAACAATGCCGTCATACAGGCTATAAAGGCCGAGTCGGTATTTATGAATTTATGCCTGTTAGTCTTGAGCTTAAGCATTTGATTGGTAGTCACGCAACATTAAATGAACTAAGAAGCCAAACTAAAAAAGAAAGTGTGGAGCCTTTGCGAATTGCTGGAGCGCATAAAGTCATTGAAGGACTTACTACTTTGGAAGAGGTATTACGTGTTGTGCCTTTAAATTAAATTTTTCTTAAGATTCACCTCATTTATGCTTGTTTTACTGATGTCATTCCAAGATGTAATCAAATAGGTGATTTTATGAAAACATTTAAAGTGATCTTGATGACAGCTATTACTGGTATCGCCATAGCACATCTATCTACGAGTCAGGCAGCAGCGATACCTGCAACGGTTACTACTGTTAAGCAAGCATTAAAGGCAAAAGACAATACGCCTGTAAAATTACATGGGCAAGTAGTGAAGTCTATAGGCGATGAGAAATATCAGTTCCGAGATAAAACAGGCACTATCATTATTAATGTAGATGATGAACTTTGGCAGGGTCATCCTATTTCTCCAACGACTAATATTGGTCTGGTTGGTGAAGTCGATATAGACTTTAAACCCTCAAAACATGTAGAAATTGATGTAGAGCAAGTCCAATTTTAAGCATTGGACTTTGCTTATACCATTTATAGCCGCACGAATGATGCGGCTTTGCTTTTTTAATAAATGCTTGGCAAGATCAAGTCAGAATATAACAGGATAAATAGATGAGAATTTTGCTTGCAGAAGATGATCGCTCTCAAGCGGAAAGTATTCAATCTTGGTTAGAGTTAGATGGCTATCAAGTCGACTGGGTTGAAAGAGGTGATTACGCGCTTACTGCGATTGAACAGCATGACTATGACTGTATTCTACTTGATCGAGGTTTGCCTGAATTGGCGGGTGAAAAAGTCTTAGCAACAATACGTTATAAACAAAAAAATGTACCAGTCATTTTTATTACGGCGCGTGACAGCATTCATGACCGAGTAGAGGGGCTAGATTTAGGTGCTAATGACTACTTGGTTAAACCTTTTAGCTTAGAAGAGTTATCTGCCCGTATTCGGGCTCAATTACGTAAACAAACTTTGAGTCAGCAATCGGTTTTAACTTGGGGAGATTTACATCTTGATACTCAAGCAAAAGTTGTATTATTGGCGGGAATCTCTATTGATTTAACAGCAAAAGAGTTCCAAATCTTACGTAAGCTCATGGTTCATCCTGAACATATTATTACGCGTGATCAGTTAGAAGAAGCGCTCTATGCATGGGGTGACGAGATTGAAAGTAATGCGATAGAAGTTTTTATTTATCAACTTCGAAAAAAAATCGGCAATAGCAGCATTAAAACCATACGGGGACTAGGCTACCGTATGGGAGATTTAAAATGAAATTGAACCGTTCATCTTTACAGTCTCAACTGGTTAAGACCACCATGTGGAGCAGTGTAGTGGTAGGGCTGTTGGCTTTAGGTTTGCTGACTATATTCTCGATTTACCACAACATGTCCGTGCAAGATCAAATTATGGATGAAATTTCAGATACTTTGTTGGTTTCTGATCTTTCTAACCATCCTATGAAGCAGTTTGATGAGCTTAGTGATGAATTTGATATTCAGTATGAATTATTAGACTCTGGTCAATTGCTTACCCATTCTCATACTTATCAACATGAGCTTTTTGAGCAGGGTAATTTATCCAAAGGGTTTTCATACTTTTGGTTTGATGGTCAATTATGGCGTAGTCTAGCCACACAGCAAAAAGATTCAGAGCTGCAAGTTGAAGTCTTTCAGCCCATGAGTACACGTGTTGAAGAGGTACTCAAAGCACTCGCTGGATATAGCGGTCTTATGGTTCTGTTCTGGCTATTACAATGGGTGATTGTAAGCTGGCGTACAGAACAACAATTGGCGGCTTTAAATCTACTTTCTAAGCGTATTGCTCAAAAAACTGCATCAAATTTAGAACCTATTCAAGACCCGGATGTCATTACAGAAATTCAACCAGTCATAGATGCTTTAAATCAGTTACTTGCAAGACTCCAGCGGGCGCTTGTTGCTGAACAACGCTTTACCGCAGATGCCTCACATGAGTTACGTTCACCTTTATCAGCAATACAAATGAGGCTTCAAGTTTTACAGCGTAAATACCAGCATGTTCCAGAGCTTGACCAAGACTTCGAACGCATCCAACAAGACGTTTCAAGAAGTACAAAGATTCTTGAAAATTTACTACTACTTGCTCGTTTAGAGCCTAATGAAACAGAACAGCCAGATCTGTTTAAGAGTGTGATTGATTTAAACCATATATTGGCTCGAGTCATTGAAACCGTAAATATTGATGCGCAAGCCAAACAAATGATGATTGAGACCAATATTTTGTCAAATGAAACTAAAGTATTTGCGAATGAAGAGTTACTCTTTATTGCTTTTCGAAATCTATTTGATAACGCGATTCGCTATAGTCCTACTTTAGGATTTATTCATGTTGAACTGAGTCAGTCCCAGCAACAACTGAAAATTTCTATAGAAGACGCTGGAAATGGGGTAGATGATGAAGTTTTAAGACGTCTAGGACAGCGTTTTTTTCGGGTATTAGGTACGCAGCAGCAAGGGTCAGGACTAGGGCTCTCAATTACTAAAAAAATTATTCAACTCCATAGTGGAGAACTACAATTTATGCATGCAAGCCAAGGTGGTTTAAAAGTTGAAGTGATAATGCCTTTTAATCAGGAAATACAAAAATAGCATGGTTGCCCATGCTATCCATTTTTTGTTTTCCCACGAATATTGTTGAAACGCGAGGATGGTTCTTATTTAGTTAAAATGAGACGGTTATTGCGTGTAAGGCGTAAACGATATTCCTCGCCAGCATGCATAATTCGAATTTCACGACCTAATGCAAATAGGTTGTTAGAATGCAGCATTGGTAAGGCATGAGCTGAATCAGTGTTACGAGTAAATAAGCTAAAAGGTGCGTTCATTTGTTGTGCTCCGTGGTATATTCTTGAACGATTTAAATGATAATCATTATCGAATAGATCTGTCAATGAGATTTTAAAGAATTTATAAATTGATAAAATTTGCTTACACTTGTGAAAAACTTGAGTGAGTAGAAAAATGCCTAAACCGATCGTCGATGTTGCAATAGCTATCTTAATTCATCGTGGGAAAATATTAGTTGGATGGCGTGGGGAGCAGCAGCATCAAGGTGGCAAGCATGAGTTTCCAGGAGGAAAGGTCGAGCAAGGTGAAACACCAAAAGAAGCCTGCCGCCGTGAAATTTATGAAGAAGTCGGTATCGGTTTAAAAGAATGGCATCAATTTGATTATATTCACCATGAATATGATGACATTATTGTCAATCTTCATTTGTTCCATAGCTATGTACCTGATGAGTTATTAAATCTTATTCACCAGCCTTGGACATGGTATACGCGTGATCAGCTAGTTAACTTAAACTTCCCGAAAGCCAATAAAGACATCATAAAAAGATTGTATTGGCCACATTTCATTAAAATTAATTCTACGCTCGTACTAACCGAAAATAAGGACACTTTAGTGTATTGGCGTAGTGAAAAAGATAGTTTTAATCCAGAAGATATAGAAAAATTAGTGCTGTTAAATACAGAGCAGCTTTCAAAATTAATCATAAATATCGATATTTGGCGCAAACTAAAACCTGAGTTAAAAAGCCACATAAAAACAGTTCATCTTAAACAGTCCCAATTAATGAGTTTGCATAAAGGTGATTTAGAGGTGGGAGTGCGTTTTATTGCAGCTTGCCACGATGCAGTTTCTTTACAACACGCACAGCAAATCGGCTGTGATGCTGTTTTTGTAAGTCCTGTCAAAGTAACTGAAACTCACCCAGAAGCGAGAGCACTTGGGTGGGATCGTTTTGCTGACTTGATTGAGAAATGCCAGATTCCCGTCTTTGCTTTGGGGGGGATGAGTCCTGATGATTTAGCCACAGCACAGCAACACGGTGCGTATGGCTTGGCAGGTATTCGTAATTTTTAAAAAGATATAAAAGCATTAAAAGCTAAAGCGCTTTTAATGCTTGCTGAGCTTCTTGAATAGTTTTTTGGTTATTGCGTTGTTGCCCAGCTTTTAAAATGGTTAGCCAAAGCTGTTTTTTCATCGCTTGGCTCTGAGCAAAGCTTAAACCACGTCTTGCAAGAGACTCAGCATTAGCATATTGCTGTTTATGACTTGCACTGAGTGCTAAAAATAAATAAGTCTCGGCGGCTTGTGGTGCTAAACGCTGCGCTTGAAGGGCGTAGCGCTCAGCCTCTGACCATTGCTGGTTTTTGTAAGCTTGCTCAGTTTTTTGCATTAACGTTTTAAAAGCAGGTAATTGGCTTCCATCATCATTAAAGCGTTGGGGCTTTTTCTGCTGAGGAACAATCACCTGTAAACTTTTACGTTGAATATCTGGATGATCATAAGGTGTAATTTTTACACCAGATGGTGTCTCAGTATTCTTTTTTTCGGCAACAGGTGGTGTTTTCTCTTTTGGGACTGAATGATCTGGTAAAGTTGTACAGCCGACCATAAGTACAGCACCAATATAAAAAACACCCTTCTTTAACATATCCTGTTTCCTGTTAACACTTAGTTGTTATAACTACCACTAGAAATCACTCGTGTGTTATTCGACAGATCTTGTTCCATCTGACTTTCACTATCACGAATATAGCTATCGCTATTATCCGGTTGAGATGCTGGTGCTGTGTTATCACTTTGTGGTGCGTATGTTGGATCAACTTGATAATAAGGTGCTGCACATGGCGTAGCACGATGTGGCACTGTATGCGTCAGCATAGGAATATACATTGCGCCAGCACAAGCCTGTGCCGACAAATCACCTGTTGCATGATCAATCCATTGCCACTGTACAGTGTCTGGTTGACGTAGATTTACTGGGGTTTGACGTAACTGTTTCATCACATTAATCCACACAGGTAATGCTCCAGATGAGCCAGTTAAGCCAGTTACTTTATTGTCATCTAGACCTAACCAGACTACAGCAACATGGTTACCGGAATATCCAGCGAACCATGAATCACGTGTATCGTTGGTTGTACCTGATTTACCAGCCAATTTTAAAGTAGGTGATAAGCTGTTATAAGCTGCACGACCAGTACCTGAAGACATAACCTGTTGTAGACCATAGTTCATGATATAGCCAACAGATGGATCAATTGTTTGTTGTACGTTTAAACCATAACGATCAAGTAAACGACCCTTGGCATCTACTACAGAACGAATTGCACGAGTTGGATATTTAAAACCACCTGTAGCAAAGTTTTCATAAATACCGAGTACTTCCATTGGTGACATATTAACTGCACCAAGGAAAATAGAAGGGTAGGCTGGAATTGGTGATTCGACACCAAATTTCTTTAAGTTGTTGGTAAATGTAGATAACCCAAATTCTTGACCTAAACGCACAGCAGAAAGGTTATAAGAGTTTGCCAAGGCTTCACTTAAACTTACAACGCCATGACCACCGCCACTATAGTTTTTCGGTGTCCAGCTTTTACCACCATCTACAGGAATGCTAATTGGCGCATCTTCGATCTTGCTTGCCCAGTTATAACGTCCAGACTCCATTGCGCTTAAATAAATCACTGGCTTCAATAGGGAACCGACTTGACGTTTTGCGTCTAGAGTACGGTTGAATCCAGTAAAGTCTTGAGTCGAGCCGACAGCTGCAATCAATTCACCATTTTCTGGATGTGCGATGAGCACAGCACCTTGCAAGTTTTTCAAACGAGCAGGGTTGCTTTGACTAAGACGTTCTACAGATGCTTTAAATGCATCTTGAACTTGAGTTTGAGCAATTGGGTCCAAGGTCGTAAAAATACGTAGTCCTTGATTTGTTAAATCACTTTCTTGATATTCGGTACGTAACTGACGACGTACAATATCTAAAAAGTCAGGGAATTTTGCAGGCCCTAGGCTTGGTTTACTTAGAATACCTAAAGGACGTGCAATTTCAGTTTCATATTCTGCTTGAGTTAAATAACCCATTACACGCATGTTATTGAGCACTGTATCGCGACGATTTTTTGCCCCTTCAGGGTTTTTCCAAGGGTTATATAACGATGGACCTTGAACTAAACCGACTAAATAAGCTTGTTGCGCGACATTGAGTTCACGAAGTGGTAAACCAAAATAAAATTGTGAAGCTAAGCCATAACCATTGATTGAATAGTTACCATTTTGGCCTAAATTTACTTCGTTTAAATAAGCTTCTAAAATTTCATCTTTGCTGTAATGCAACTCAATAAGTAAAGCCATTAATGCTTCATTCACTTTACGTTTTAAGGTGCGTTCAGGTGTTAAATAGAAGTTTTTAACTAACTGTTGTGTGAGTGTTGAACCACCTTGGCGACGTCCTCCAGTGACATTACTCACCAAAGCACGTGCTGTACCACGAATCGAGATACCGTGGTGATGATAGAAGTTGCGGTCTTCGGTAGAAATTAAAGCTTCAATCAGTGGTTTAGGAACACTATTAAGTTTAATCAGGACACGGTCTTCATTATGCTGGGTATAAATGCCCCCAATGAGTAAAGGTTCTAAACGAGCCACACCTGTTGATGATGGTTTTGTACTACGTACATCTGCAACCTGATCGTTTGCAAAGCTGAGCTCTAAAACCTGTTCAGGTTCTACGCTATCACCATAGTCGAAACCACGTGTATGCACATACATGTTGCTACCTTGAGCAACAAAGGTTCCTGACTTGTCATAATTACTTGAAGTTTTGTAACCTAATAATTTTAATTCTTGAGTGAAATTTGCTTGTGTAATGGGTGCATTATTATAAATTTCCAAAGGCCGAGCAAACACTTTGGCCGGAATGTCCCAGCGCTGTCCTTCAAATTTTTCACGAATAATATTATCTAAACGAATCAGATAGATACTAAGAGCAATAAAAGCACTAATCACCAAAATTGAAAAAATTAGCGCGAAGAAACCGATACCACGTTCAAACTTCATATAAATGAGATAAAACCCTAAACAATACGTTAATGATGCGATAGCTTGTCATCAATTTGCAATGATAAAACTGTGAATAAATTGAAAACTTAGATTGAATTTTACAGCATCTTGTTGTTATGTTTTTTTAAATTAATCAGGATAATGTTATGATAACGTAGAATCGCAGCGGAGCTTACTCATTCGTGCAAATTTCACATAAGTCCTTCAGAAACGTCGGGTTAATTGGTCGACCGGATAAATCATCAGTTGTAGAAACACTATGTTTAATTCATGACCATTTGCTAAGTTTAGGCCTAAACCCCATTTTTGATCAGGAAACTGCCGAATTAGTGCCCTATGATCATGCGCAAGTTGTTAGTCGTCACTTATTAGGTGAAGTCGCTGATCTGGTCATTGTAGTAGGTGGAGATGGTTCTTTGCTTCATGCAGCCAGAGCTTTAGTTCGCTACAATACACCTGTTATTGGCATTAACCGTGGGCGTTTAGGATTTTTAACCGATATTAAGCCTGCGGAAGCTATTTTTAAACTTGATCAGGTATTACAAGGTCATTTTCAACTTGATCGCCGTTTCTTGCTTGAAATGGAAGTACGTACCAATGGCGAAGTCATTTACGACGCAATTGCTTTAAATGATGTCGTACTACACTCAGGTAAGTCGGTACACATGATCGACTTTGAACTTAATATTGATGGTCAATATGTTTACCGTCAGCATAGTGATGGTTTAATTGTTTCGACACCAACAGGATCAACTGCTTATGCATTGTCAGGTGGTGGCCCAATTTTACATCCAAGTATGGATGCGATTGCATTAGTCCCTATGCACCCCCATACATTATCTTCACGCCCAATCGTAGTCGGTGGGCAAAGTGAAATTAAAATTGTTATTCGCGAAAACCGGGTATTACCGATGGTGAGTGCAGACGGACAACACAGTGTATCGCTCAATGTCGGTGATAGTTTGCACATCCGCAAACATCCATTTAAATTAAGTTTATTACACCCACCAGGTTATGATTTCTATATGGCTTGTCGTACCAAACTGGGTTGGAACCAAGATTTTGAATCTTTTCAAAGAGATGAATCATGAATATTGAACAAATGCTATCTGTTTTAAACCCTGAAATTGTCGAGCGTTTAAAAACAGCCGTAGAGATCGGTAAATGGCCAAATGGTGTTGTTTTGACAAAGGAACAGCGCGAAACATGTATGCAAGCTGTGATTGCTTGGGAGTTAAAGAACTTACCGGAAGATCAGCGTAGTGGTTATATTGACCGCGGAACGAAAGAAGAGGGTGAAGAGTGTGATGATGATCATCACAAGCATGAGCCTGAGTTTAAACCGATTCGTTTTGTTTAAAACTTAATAAGACAGAAAAATTATTTTTGGTTATTCCATACAGCCCTTATATAGCATGTTTTTCATAACTCATAGCATATAGGCTTTTATTACTTTTGAAGGATCAAAAGTAACCAAAAATCCTCTGTATCACTGACGATACTTCCTGTATCGCAGTGATACGGTCGACATCCATGTCGACCTTCACGATAGCATCTGTTAACTACAAATTAATATTGCTTAAATTTCGTGTTTCCCATAGCACTTTTGCTTTTTGCATCGCTTCTTCAAAGCTAGCAACAACGCCCATGGTATATAACGCAATACCCATGGTTTCTGTTACTGCCATTTCACCATATTCATGATGCTGCTGACCAAGCCAGACCGCTTTAAACGTTGCTAAATCTAACTCTTCTTCAATTCGGCTACGTTCAGGCGTAAGCTTTGGCAACTCATGTTCATAGAGCTCACCATTTTTAATACCGCAAATGAGAGTTTTAGCATCAGGGTTTCGCTCAAATTCACCGCCTTCACCTTTAATCACTGCACTATTTTGATAGCCCAAGCGAAGCGCACTATGTTGATGAGAGGTTCTATACGCGGGATGGAATATCGCTTGTAAGGTGGCTTTCGCATTAAATGGGTTAATGAGGCGAGCCAAAGTGTGAATAGGCGAGCGTAAGCCCATCACATTTCTCAAAGAAATTAAATCGCTTAAAACAGGTGAAATTACATCTAATGGTAAGTAAGCAAAATTCTGTTCGGCTAATTGTGTGCGGACTTCTTGTTCAGAATGGCAAATTTTATAATCTAAATATTCCAAAACTTGTTCAGTATAGACTCGGTTAATCGTATGCCCAGAAGCGCCATGCATGACGATTTTGTAGCCGTGATGCGCAAGTGTCAGAGCAGCCAATAAAAACCAAGGATAATGTTTACGCTTGCCTGCATAAGATGACCAATCTAAGTCAACGTCTAAAGGTTGAAAATTAAGCTGGTCTTTGGTGGCTTGTACGAAACCTGAAAGCTCATCAATGGACTCTTCTTTAACACGTAGTAGCATTAAAAAAGCACCCAACTGAACATCAAGAACTTCGCCTTTTAAAATCATGGTAAAAGCTTGATAGGCTTCTTCATAACTCAGTGAGCGAGATCCGGTTTTCCCCTTACCTAAAATACGGACATATTGCGCAAAGGGATGTTCAGCATCTTTATAGATATTACGTTTAGTATTCATGGCAGTTCAAAACAGTAAAAATAAGGGGTATGCAGCTCAAAATGAAATGTCTGCAAGTACTTATCAATATGACATAAAAATCTGCTGAAAAAATATCAAAAGTGTTTGTCATACTAAAGTCTTAAGGCCGCATGGGTGTTTTTTATACGTATTAGCCAAAAATTTAACCGAATCGTGATTTAATTCGAGTAAACTTTCATGTGCTTTTTTGAGCACTCATATCATAATTTTCTGTGATTCTCCTATATCTTCAGCTTTTTATTGAAAAAGTAAGAGGTTATTTCTGGCTACTCAAAGTGGTTGGAAACTTCAGGTATTTTCCTGTTTTAGAAAACAGCTTTTTTGTTTTCGTTGAGGTAGTAGGAAGGTTTTTTGTTATTAAAAAACCATTTCCCTTTTGCGGTGTCCATGTGAAAGGTTAGGGCTGTGTATTCGTAAAGAATAGACGTTTCATTTTGATATTTCCAACGGACTTGGAAATATAGATTGAAGTAAAGTTATGGCTAAAAAACCGATTTATAAATCACTTTATTTTCAGGTGATTATTGCGATTATTGCGGGTGTTTTGGTAGGGCATTTCTCTCCAAGTACAACGCAAATAGTGAATGGTGTTGAACATCATATTCCAGGTTTAGGTGAGCAACTCAAGCCATTAGGTGATGCTTTTATTCGTTTGATTAAAATGATCATCGCACCTGTTATTTTCTGTACAGTGGTCAGTGGTATCGCTGGTATGGAAAGTATGAAGTCAGTTGGTAAAACTGGCGGTGTTGCGTTGTTATACTTCGAGATCGTTTCAACAATCGCACTTCTGATTGGCCTTGTGGTGATTAACATTGCAAAGCCAGGTGTAGGAATGAATATTGATCCTACAACCCTAGACACTTCAGGTATCCAAAAATACGTTACTTCTGGTGAGTCACAATCTACCGTTGATTTCTTAATGCACATTATTCCTGACACGGTTGTAGGTGCATTTGCAAATGGTGAAATCTTACAGGTCCTTCTTTTTGCAATTCTTTTTGGTTTTGCACTTCATAAGTTAGGTGATGCAGGACGTCCAGTTTTAAAGTTAATTGATCAAATTGCACATGTATTTTTTAACATTGTAAATATGATCATGAAGCTTGCTCCATTGGGTGCATTTGGAGCAATGGCATTTACTATTGGTAAATATGGTGTGGGGTCACTCGTACAATTAGGGCAACTTATTATTTGCTTCTATATTACGTGTCTGCTCTTTATCTTCTTGATTTTGGGTACAATCAGCCGTATCAGCGGTTTTAGCATCCTTAAGATGATTCGTCTAATTCGTGAAGAACTCTTAATTGTGCTTGGTACTTCTTCTTCAGAATCAGTCTTACCACGTATGCTGCGTAAACTTGAGATTGCTGGTTGTGAAAAGTCTGTAGTCGGTTTAGTTATTCCGACGGGTTACTCGTTTAACCTTGACGGCACTTCAATTTATTTGACCATGGCTGCAATTTTTATTGCTCAAGCCACAAATACACAGCTTGATATCCAGCATCAAATTACTTTGCTTTTGGTACTTTTAATTTCATCTAAAGGTGCAGCAGGTGTAACAGGTTCTGGTTTTATTGTTATGGCGGCAACTTTATCTGCTGTTGGTCATATTCCAGTTGCAGGTTTGGCATTAATTTTAGGTATTGACCGTTTCATGTCAGAAGCACGTGCTTTAACCAACCTTGTTGGTAACTCTCTAGCAACAATTGTGGTTGCTAAATGGGTAGGTGCTTTAGACAAAGATAAATTAAATGATGCATTAAATAATCCAGAGGACGTGGATAGAAAAATGCTTGAGCCAAAAAGTGTTGTTGCTGAAGCATCTCACTAAACAATATGATTGATAAAAAGGGAGCTTAGGCTTCCTTTTTTATTAGCTGACTGAAAAGTACAGTTTTAATGAGCAGCTATGTCATGACAGTAACTAAAAAAATGATTAGCATGCTCAGCAATGAGAATTGATAAAACAATAAAGCTGAAGGAAAATATTATGTTGGCATACGATGCAGATTTAGAATTATTTCGTGATAATTTTAAACGTTTTATGAATGAGCATATCGCTCCACATTATGACCAATGGGAACACGAAGGAATTATGCCGCGTTCAGTTTGGAATCAACTGGGCGAAAATGGCTTTTTATGTGTAGATGTTCCAGAAGAATACGGTGGTTATGGCGTTCCAACTTACTATTCATTAATGTTGGTTGAAGAATCTGCTCGAGCTGGTTTTTGCGCATTATCAACTGCTATTTCTTGTCACTCTGAAATTGCTGCACCATATATTTTACATATTGGAACTGAAGAGCAAAAACAATACTGGTTACCAAAAATGGTTACTGGTGAAGTGGTTGGTGCAATTGGTATGACTGAACCGGGTGCTGGTTCAGACTTACAATCAATGCGTACGAGCGCCATTTTGCAAGATGACCATTATTTACTAAATGGTTCAAAAACCTTTATTTCAAATGGTCAACATGCTGACCTTGTGGTGCTTGCAGTAAAAACCGATCCTCAAGCGCGTGCGAAAGGGGTGTCATTATTATTGGCTGATACGCATTTAGAAGGCTTTAAAAAAGGTACCAACCTCGACAAAATCGGTCTGCATTCTCAAGACACATCTGAGCTATTTTTTGACAATGTTAAGGTTCCTAAAAACCAGTTACTCGGTCAAGCTGGGCAGGGGTTTGCTTACTTAATGCAAGAGTTACCACGTGAACGTACAGCGATTGCATCTACCGCTATTGGCGCTATTCGTGGTGCAATTGATTTGGCAACGGCTTATGTAAAAGAGCGTCATGCATTTGGTCAACCTATTTCTCAGTTCCAAAATACGCGTTTTGTTTTAGCTCAAGCAAAAATTGATGAGCTTGCTACGGCTGCTTTTTACGAGAGAAACGTTGCTCTATATCAAGAAGGTAAGCTAGATGTGGAAACAGCAGCAGCACTAAAAAGCTTCAGTACAGATATGCAAATGAAAGTCGCAGACAACTTGCTGCAACTCTTTGGTGGTTATGGTTATATGACTGAATATCCAATTTCACGTTTCTTTGTAGATGCTCGTATTCAGCGTATTTACGGTGGTACAAATGAAATTATGAAAGAAATCGTAGCGCGTGGTTTAATTGGTAAAGCCTAATTAAATAGTTTTAAAAGAAGCCTACCTTTGAGTAGGCTTCTTTATATTACCTATTTGTTAGTTCGATAAATGACAGGATAGTCTTGTTGCTTGGGTAACATGTGTAAGGCCTGATTGATCTTTCTTAAAAATGCATCGGCTTCATCTTGACGAAAAGAGTCTTCGGTATATTTGCTACGTTTTTGATTGATGCCACAACCCGTTATTTCCATATTTTCAGGATTAAATGACCAGTCATTTGGATTCTTTAAGTTAATGTCTAAATCACTTTCACAGCTTTTCCATAAACGTAAAAACTCATTTGATAATTCTGTTTTAAATCCTCGTGCTGGATAGACCGAGAAGCCTTTCATTTCGGGATTAGAAAACTGTATAAACATGTCTACTGGCATACCGCCCCAAATGATTGCTGTATTTTCTGGTAAAGCAATGCCTGATAAATTTTTCTCATTTAAAGAATGTTTTTGCTCAAATTTTTGCTTGAAAGCTTGCGACTGATAGTTCAGTTTAGTTTCGGCTGGGATTGGAATACCACGAACTTGATTGCTGGTAGTTGTCATATAGTACGGAGAATTATCAGTACCATTACATCCTGCGATTATTGGACAACCGCTACAAGCAGTTAAACTATAACTTGCAAGACTCAGTAGACTTAAAACAATAATTTTATTCATTCTATTTTACTGTTCTTTTAACATCTTTAAGCAGTATAGCTAATCTAGGCTTTAAGATGAGTTCAGCATTTTGAAATTTGAGTAATTTCTTATTCCGTTGCCTTCTCACTCTGTTCATCAAATAAAGATTTGCAGCTTTCTAGATCTTTGCACGAAGCAAACATAAGGGCTTTAGGCAAGCTCGCATACAAATTTGTAATGTGTTGCTCAGCAGGATTATAAAAATGCCAATAATTAAATTGGTTTGAACGTTTGTTTTCTAAAGCTTTAAAGAAATCTGTTTCATTAAACTTATTATTAGATTGAGTACGAGGCCCACCTTGCTCATGTGTACCGACTGTGGTCATGAGTAAGGGATGATTTGATTTTTGACTTTGCCAATGCTTTAACTGTTGAAATAACATACCTTGGTCAAACCACAGAGAAGGGCTTGCAGCGAAGTAACGTTGAAATGCATCTGGCTTTTGAAAAAAATGATAAAGCACAAACAAGCCTCCAAAAGAGTGCCCATAGATACTTTGTTGCTGGCTATTAATTGGAAACTGTTGTGCAATTTCAGGTTTGAGTTCGTTATTTAAAAATGCAATAAACTGATCAGCACCGCCATATTTATATTTACCTTGAGCCTGAAATTCAGAAGAAGGTTTTGGAGTGTAATCATAAGCACGCTTTTGCACATCAAAGGTTTTTTGCTTAGGATAACCAACCGCTACAATCATAAGTGGATCAAGTCCTAATTTTGTAGAGCCAGCGCCAATCGACTGAGCAATATTGACAGCACTTGGGAAAGTTGCATTTCCGTCTAGTATATATAGTACGGGATACCCATGTTGTGGTGGGGCAACAGGTGGTTTATAAATTTGAATAAGATAATCATGGCCTGTATTTTTAGATTTGATTTGGAATTGTGCCTGATTGTTTTGAAAAACGATTTTTGATTGATTTTGTATAGCCGTTTCAGCTAGAACATTACCGCTTATTAAAGTACTCAAGATAAAACTAGAAGAAAAAAAGAAAAATGATTTATGCATGACAGATAAGAATAAAATTTATTACTCAAATCATAAATGAAAATCATTATCAAATAAAGGCATCAAAAGAATGTCCGCAAAAAGGTTAATGAAAAAAGCTCTTACAGCCATATTGCCTAACAAATCAAAGCAGACTATTGTTATACTCTCGTTTAAAAGATGATTTTACTGAGGCTGCATTCCAATGATCAACGATGATCAAAACAAAACGACTTCTCTTAGTTTAGAACAAATTCGCGAAGATATTGATAGTGTTGATCAACAGATTCAAGAATTATTAAATCGCCGCGCAAGCCTTGCTGAAGCTGTTGCTAAAGCTAAATTTGCTTCCGAAGAGAATCCTTTGTTTTATCGTCCTGAACGTGAAGCGCAAGTCTTACGTAAAGTGATGGAGCGTAACCAAGGTCCTTTATCTGACGTTACTATGGCGCGTTTGTTCCGTGAAATTATGTCTGCTTGCCTTGCTTTAGAAGCTCCGCAAAGTATTGCATTTTTAGGACCAGAAGGTACTTTTACTCAATCTGCTGTGCTTAAGCATTTTGGTAAGGATGCAGTTGTTCGTCCATTACCAACTATTGATGAAGTGTTCCGTGAGGTGGAAGCGGGTAGTGCACATTACGGTGTAGTTCCAGTTGAAAACTCATCTGAAGGTATTGTGAACCATACTTTAGATTGTTTTAAAACATCTAACTTAAATGTGATTGGTGAAGTTGAATTGCGTATTCATCATCAATTCTTAGTCTCTGAAAATACACGTAAAGACAGCATTAAACAGATTTATGCTCACCAGCAAACTTTGGCCCAATGTCGTCAGTGGTTAGACGCGCATTATCCGGGTGTTGAACGTGTTGCCTTAAACTCAAATGCAGAAGCTGCACGCCGTATTCGCAACGAATGGCATTCAGCAGCAATTGCATCTGATATTGCAGCAGGTATGTATAACCTTGAAATTTTGCATAGCAATATTGAAGATAACCCAGAAAATACAACTCGTTTCTTAGTCATTGGTCGTGAAAAAATTCCACAAAGCGGTAATGACAAAACATCGTTATTAATTTCAGCACATGACCGTGCAGGTGCTTTATTAGAAATTTTAGCGCCGTTTGCAAAACATAATATCAGCTTAACGAGCATTGAGACTCGCCCAGCGTTACCTGAAAAATGGGCCTATGTATTCTTTATCGATTTAGAAGGTCATATTGATCAAGAGAACGTTGCTGCGGCAATCAATGATATTCGTCCAATGGTAAAAGAGCTTCGTATTCTAGGTTCTTATCCTGCTGCTGTTCTCTAATCACTCATGTTGGAATAATGGCATGTATCAAAATAGAGCATGTCATTATGCTTAAAAATAAATTGCTCAGAGGTTTAAATCACTTTGAGCAAAAGCAAAGTTGAAGTTATGTCACAACCCCTATTTAAAAAAGTTGCATTTATTGGTTTAGGACTCATCGGGTCGAGTTTGGCGCGTGTTATTTTTGCAGAAAAATTGGCGACAACAGTTGTTGCATCTACACGCTCACAGAAAACTTTAGAAGATGCAAAATCACTTGGCTTAATACAAGAAGGATTTTCCGATCCTGTAGAAGCTGTGAAAGGGGCCGATTTAGTTGTTTTAGCCTTGCCAGTACGTGCTACACAAAAAGTGCTCGAGCAAATTAAACCGTATTTGTCAGAAACTACGATTGTAACTGACGTGGGTAGTACAAAAGGTAATGTTGTAGATGCAGCAAAAGCTGTATTTGGTGAAGACTTACCTGTAGGTTTTGTGCCGGGACATCCTATTGCTGGTAGTGAGCACACAGGTGTTCATGCAGGTAAGGTTGATCTATTTGCAAATCATAAAGTGATTTTAACGCCGTTGCCAACAAGTGCAGAATGGGCTGTTGATAAACTGATTCAACTATGGTCGGCTGCTAAAGCTGAAGTAATTTGTATGGATGTTGCCAAGCACGATGAGGTTTTGGCACATACGAGTCATTTACCGCACTTAATGGCATTTAATTTGGTTGAGCAACTTGCAAACCGTGAAGATAATCTTGATATTTTCCGCTATGCAGCAGGTGGTTTTCGTGACTTTTCAAGGATTGCGGCTAGTGATCCTCAAATGTGGCATGACATTTTCTTTGCCAATAAAACAGCGATATTAAATGCTGTTGATGGCTTCGAAAAGCAACTTACAGTACTTAGACAATTGATTGAAAGCGAAGACTCTCATGCATTAATGGGTTTACTCGGTCATGCTCAGGCAGCACGTCAGCATTTCAATCATATGTTAGCCAAAAAACCTTTAATGGAGAAAAATAAGGTGACACAGCAATTCAGTATCTTACCGGGAAATAAGGCTTTTAAAGGTAAATTTACCGTACCGGGTGACAAATCTGTGTCACATCGCTCCATTATGTTTGGTGCTATTGCCGAAGGCACTACTCATGTAACTGGCTTCCTCGAAGGTGAAGATGCTTTGGCAACTTTGCAAGCTTTCCGTGATATGGGTGTAAGCATTGAAGGCCCTAAAAATGGTGAAGTGACCATTCATGGCGTAGGTATGCATGGTTTAAAAGTGCCAGCAAGTGCATTGTATATGGGTAACTCTGGTACAAGCATGCGTTTGCTTTCAGGTATGTTATCAGCGCAAAAGTTTGATTCAGTGATGACAGGTGATGCATCACTTTCTAAGCGTCCAATGGAGCGTATTGCTAAGCCATTACGTTTAATGGGTGCGCAAATTCAGACTACAGGTGAGAAAGGTACACCACCTGTAAGTATTACAGGTAGCCAGCACTTAAAAGGTATTCAATACGATTTACCTATGGCATCTGCTCAGGTGAAATCAGGTATTTTACTTGCTGGTTTGTGGGCAGAAGGCGAAACTTCGGTAACTGAACCAGAACCAACTCGTGACCACACAGAGCGCATGCTTCGTGCATTTGGTTATGAAGTTAAAACTGAAGGCAACAAGATTTCACTTGTGGGTGGCGGAAAATTAGTAGGTACTGATATTCAAGTTCCATCTGATATTTCATCTGCTGCTTTCTTTATGGTGGGGGCTGCAATTACTGAAGGTTCTGATGTTGTTTTGGAAGCTGTAGGTATTAACCCAACACGTACTGGTGTAATTGAAATTTTAAAACAGATGGGTGCAGATCTGACTGTTGAAAATGAACGTATTGCTGGTGGCGAACCTATTGCTGATATTCATATTAAAGGCTCACGCACGCTTAAAGGCATTCATATGCCTGAAGACCAAGTACCTTTAGCAATCGATGAATTCCCAGCTTTATTTATTGCAGCGGCTTGTGCCGAAGGCCAAACAGTATTAACTGGTGCGGCAGAACTTCGCGTGAAAGAATCTGATCGCATTCAGGTGATGGCAGATGGCTTAAAAATCATGGGTATTGACTGTACGCCAACTGAAGATGGCATCATTATCGAAGGTAAAGGCAAATCTGGCGATTGGTCACCAATCTTCGCTGGCGGTGAAATTGAATCACACCACGACCACCGTATTGCTATGAGTTTTAGTATGGCAGGTCTTCGTAATTCTGGTCCGATTACAATTCATGGTACTGAAACCGTTGCTACAAGTTTCCCAACTTTCACTGAGTTGGCGAATCGTGCAGGTTTAACAATAGAAGTTAGCCAATAACTTTTTACCTAACACATTTTATAATTGCTAACACAATAGCAACGGCAGCAGCGAGCTAAAAGCTTGGCTGCTGTTTGTTTATTGCTTATGCTAAGTGCAGATAATGATAATAGTGTTAGGACAAAGGATGAAAAAATTACAATTTATTGCCAGTTGCCCACAACATGGGGTGCTTGATCATCCACCAAATGAATGCCATATCACTCAAGAATATGTAGCGGCTTTATTATTTAAACAATTGGGGCATTATGGTTTCGATGCACAGCATATTGTGCATGAACATGAAAAGGTAGAAGTGAGTATTGATAATCATCTTTTACCTTTGTCTATTACTTGTCAAAAAACAGACCATGATGGACACCTGATGTGTGAAATTTCTGCCAATCCAGATGAAGAACAAGACTGGTTTGAGAAAATTGAAACACAAAGCATTATTCGCCAGCTTGCACAGGCCGTTGAAAATAGTTTGAAAGCCGATCAGAGTTTTTCCCAATTTGTTTGGAAGTCTTGATCAATTAAATATATTTTATGAAGTAAGGGTGAACATATTTGTTCACCCTTTTTATTTATTAATATTGATAAGAATTAATTATTTTTGTAGTGACATTATTTAATAAAAATTAACAAATGAAAAAATAATATTGTTTGAATTTTGAACTAATTTTCTATTAATTTAAAAATGCTTTTTAACAAAGAACTACTCAATTTCCTCTTCTTATTTATATTATTTTACAGAGAATTAACATGAACATAATTTCCAGTAACTATTCAAAAGGCTTTGGTATATTGATTATCTCCTTATTATCAGCGTGTAATAGTGATGATAATGATACGACCATAAACTCAACAAACCAGAAGTTGCTAGAAGGAACAATTACTTCTTTAGAGAATCTTAAGCAAAATCTAGTATGGCAAGAAAATCAGTGTGATAGTGTCTATTCTAAAGTGATCAGTGAGGCAGCAATTGCTCAAAAATCAGCGGCAGAACTAAGAGCCAATATCGCTAGTTCAAATAATTTAGGAGTTTTTCTTGATAATCAAATTATTCCGAAACTAGCTCAGCTTACCGATGAGTCGACTGTATTAAGAGCGAGGTGTAATGCTCCAGACTATGATGGAACAGGCGTAAGTATTGAACGACCTGCCATGCTAAGGGAAATGTTAAGTGAATGGCAAGGAACAATTAATTTATTAATTCGTCAAATCAATAACCCGCCAAATATGAATCCTGAAATTAAATTAGCCTCATTAACCAACACCAATATTAATCAATCAACTCTAGCAAAGTCTAAATTCAAAGATTGTTCAGATAGTTTTTGTCCGGAAATGACGGTTATTCCAGCTGGCAGCTTTTTAATGGGTGGAAATATAAATGAGCAAGAGCAACAAAATGTACCGGCTCAATCTCGACCATACGAATTACCTCAACATTTAGTACAAGTCGAAAAACCATTTGCAATGTCAACTTATGAAACAACAATTGCTGAGTTTCAGGCTTTCCAAAAGGAAACTGGATGGGAAGTCGAGGGGTGTCGTAATTGGGAAACACGCAATGGTGTTTTCAATATGTGGTATCGAGATGATTTAAATCCGAATAATTCGGGTATGAATCAAACATCTCAGGATCCTGTTGTATGTGTACGCCGTGAAGATGGAAGAGAATTTGCGAAATGGTTATCTAAAAAAACAGGTCAGACCTACCGTTTACCAACAGAAGTTGAGTGGGAATATGCGGCGCGTGCTGGAACGACAACAGCGTATTATTGGGGAGATGATCTTAATCTTGATCAAGCTTGTAAATATGCAAATGTGTTAGATCCAACTACAGCCGCGGCAATACCCCAAACCAGTGGTTGGAGTCTATTTAATTGTACGGATGGTTATGCATTTACGTCACCAGTCGGGAAGTTTTTACCAAACAATTTTGGTTTATATGATATGAGTGCCAACGCACGAGAATGGGTGGATGACTGCTGGCATTCAAATTATGAAAATGCTCCTAGTGTGAATCGTCGCTGGGGTGAAGAAAATAATGGACAGTGTAATTTCCCAGTTTTGCGTGGAGGGGCATGGATATATAACACTTATAATGTGCGAACTGCTTATCGTAATGCATATGTAACTTCACAAGCTCGTTCAATTATGTGGGGATTCCGTTTGGTTCGCGAAATTTAGCTTTGATTTTTATACCTAATATATTCTACATTTAAAGTCATTTTTTTAATTTATCAGCGTCGATTTTAATAAAAAGCTAAAACTGCGCTGATAAATTCTTATCTTTCAATAAACCTACGTTTATTAAGAATATTTGTGAGAGTATAAATATATGGTGCCATTTGATTTTTCGAACTTATCTCCTCAAGTTGTTTGGCAGCATTTTCAAACACTTTGCACTATTCCACGTCCCTCAAAGCACGAACAGCAGCTTCGTGAGTTTTTAAAAAACTGGGCTGAAAGTCGAAATTTAGAAACTTACGTAGATGAAGTTGGTAATTTAATTATCCGTAAGAATGCGACTGCGGGTAAAGAACATGTGTCTGGCGTTATTCTTCAAGGCCACTTAGATATGGTCACACAAGCCAACACTGGCACAGTACACGATTTCCTTAAAGACCCAATTCGTCCAATCCTTGAAGATGGCTGGTTAATTGCTAAAGATACTACTTTAGGTGCCGATAATGGCATTGGTGTAGCCTTAGCTTTAGCTGTATTAGATTCAAATGATATTGCTCATGGGCCAATTGAAGTTCTCTTAACAGTCGATGAAGAAGCAGGCATGAGTGGTGCACGGCTTTTACAGGCAGGTGTACTAAAAGGAAAATGGTTATTTAATATTGATACGGAAGAATGGGGCGAGTTATATCTCGGATGTGCTGGCAGTATTGATGTTGAAGTAGAACAATCACTCACGTATGAACCAATTTCTGAAAATTTGACGGTTGTAAATATTCAGGTAGCTGGTCTTAAAGGTGGTCACTCTGGCGTAGATATTCATTTAGGACGTGGCAATGCTAACGTTATTTTGGCTCGCTTTTTAAATCAATATTTAGGCTCACTTGGTGGGCATCTTGTTGAGTTTACAGGTGGTACGGCCCGTAATGCTTTACCGAGAGAAGCTGTAGCGACTATTGCAATTTCATCTAACCAATTGCCTAAATTAGAAAAATTACTCGATGAATATCAAACAGCATGGAAAAAACAGCTACAAGGTATTGATGACAATCTGCAATTAATTATTCAGCCTACTAGCGTTGAAGTGACCGAAGTGATTGCTCAACAACAGCAAAACGAGTGGTTACAAGCTTTAGCAACAAGTCCTTATGGCGTTGCAAGTATGAGTCAAGCTTTACCAGACGTAGTTGAAACTTCAAATAATATTGGAGTGGTGAGACTAAATAGAGAAGGCGGAAAAGCTGTTTTAATGGTTCGCTCAATGGTGAACCAAGAAGCTCAAGATTTTGCAGAAAAAATTCAGGCGCATTTTCGTCAATTTTATATCGCCTCTATACTCACACCATTAGTTTCAGGTTGGACACCAAATCCTGACTCGGCTGCTTTAAAGTGCTTACAGCAGGCCTATCAAAAGGCATTTAACATTGAGCCAAATCTTAAAGTGATTCATGCAGGCTTGGAGTGTGGAATTATTGCCGAGCATTATCCACATTTACAGATGGTTTCGTTTGGCCCGGATATTCAAGGTGCGCATGCGCCGGGTGAGCGAGTAAAAGTAGAGACCGTAGATAAATGTTGGAAGTTATTGGTAACCGCTTTGGCATCTGTAGAGTAATTTTTTAAGAAATAAGAAGCTCAGTTATGAGCTTCTTAAACTTTAACCTTTACGTGAAAATGATCTGGACTTAACTCGATAAATTCGATTTCACAATCAATAAATTTTTCAATCATGTCTGCTTGAGTACGAGTGTGCTCGCTAATACATTGTGCGGTGAATTCACCACCTTGACCTAAAGCTAAAGGTAGAAGCAATTGATCTGCCAAATATTCATCTACAACAGCCTGCGAAGATAAATATAGCTTTACATCTTTTGCTAAATGATCAGCTATTTGCTCTGCACTTTTGCTCTTCTCACCTAAGGCTGTAAATAGTTGGCTGTGATATTGATAAGTAACTTTCACATATACTGTATTGCCTTGGCTAATTCCATTTAAATGAAATTGCTGCTGAGAGCTTAAGTTTAGCTTTTTACTTAATGTGGTTAATTCGCGTTGTGCAATTTGTGCTTCTTCTGAAAGATTTAATACTGCTGCAAAAGCCTCATTGCTTTGTAAAACACCACGATCTAATAAATTTAGCTTGTTTCGATTTTGCCATGGCTGAATGGTAACTTGAATTTCACCCGCACCAATTGGAAAGAAGCCAGCTTTATTTAATTTAAAATCTACGTTAATTCCAATCTTCGCTAGAGCAGGTAAAAAGCAATGTTCAATAAAATCTGCTGTTGGTGCAAGTGGATTATGTGTACCGCCTGAAATGGTGAGTTCGCTAGCTTCATTTTGTAATAACAAAACAGGTAGAAGCGTTTGTAAAACCAGTGTTGTACTACCGGCTGAACCAATTTGAAATTGATATTTACCACTTCGAACATGCTGAGGTGCGAAATATAAACGCTGGCTATGTAATTCAGCGCCTTCCACATAAGCTTGGCTAATTTGTTGAGATGCCTGTACACAAACTAAATGTTGACGCATTAGCCCAGGTTTTTTACGTCCTGCACGTATATTAATTAATTCAAACGGTTGGCTTGTAATCATTGAAAGCGCAAGGGCAGTTCTTAAAATCTGTCCACCACCTTCACCTTGTGAACCATCAATTTGAATGGCTTTTGGCATATTTGCCAAAACTGTATTCACTTCTATTTTCCTTATTTTCTAATTTAATGAACATACTGTCAGTACATGGTAATGCGAAGTAACGCGTGACTTTGCTTTTGACAAAGGTTTGCTAGGTGCATAGTGCTGAGCCTGATAAGTGAATATCGATGCACGGCTCACATGCTGCCATAGCCGCCTGAATTATTTTCAATCCCTCAGATCGGAGTAATGTAGGATCTTGTACTCGCCCAGTATGTCCAAACTTTGATTGTGAAAATGATTTCACAAAATTCATTGTTTAATCGATTAGATCAATTTGCCAATTAGCAGCCTGAATTTTTACGTTTAAGTCTCGTAGTTTCGCACTAATATCATCCGCCTGCTTTTGTAAGTTAGAAACAGGAATGACTTTCTTCCACTTAATTTCACGTGAGCTATAACGATCAGGTTCTCGATGTGTATTGGCAATTGCATCGATTAAAATCTTATGCTGTTCAGCATAATTATCGCGCAAGCTTAATAGAGACAATAATACTCTGCCATCTTCCAGTTTTGCTTGTGCATTGGTCAAATGAATACGACAAATCAATTGATTGCTTTCCTGAGTTAAAGCAAATATCTGTTTGATCAGTTCATTTGGATCTTCACTAGGTTCATCACCGTCTTGTACCAATACATTGGCATTAATTCGTTGTTTTAACGAAGCAAGCTTTTTTTGTTGATCGCTTCGAAGTAAAAGTGCTTCTGCGAGTTTCATTTTATTTACCCGTATCAGTTTTAAGTGTTGGCTTCAAAAGTAACCAGAATTTCTGCATCTTTACCTTGGAGGTAAAGATGCTGCCAATGTTGGAGATACTTCGGAAGGTATTTATTTGGTGGTCTTATATAGCCCTGTTGGGAATCTTTTAATTCTCCGATTAGACCTTCAATATATGATTTTAAATAAACTGCAATTACCGTGAATTGCTTATCACTTAACGTGGAAAATAGATTTTTACGAAAAAAGTAATCTATTGTTTCAGTGGGTGTTCCTATACTTTTCATTTGAAATTGCCAGTCTACAAATTGTGGATCATCACACATTTTCTTCATGCTTCTCCAAATGGATTTAGAAGTAAAGAATTGCTTGAAGTTCTCATAAATTGGCATATTTTCATTGAAATTTAATAGTTCTATATAACAGTCAAATTGTGGTTGAAATGCTGGATCTAAAGCATTTGCTGTTATACATATCCCTTCTAAAATGTGATTGAATTTTTCTATATCTATATTTTGCATAGCATTAACCCTTCACACACACCACTTGTCTTAATGTATAAACCACTTCAACCAAATCGCTTTGGGCTTTCATTACATCTTCAATTGGTTTATATGCCGATGGAATTTCATCAATAACTGCTGCATCTTTACGGCATTCCACACCTTCAGTTTGTGCAATCTGATCTTCTACGGTAAAACGTCGTTTTGCTTCAGTACGGCTCATAACACGGCCAGCACCATGAGAACATGAACAGAAAGATTCCTGATTTCCAAGTCCACGTACAATAAACGACTTCGCACCCATTGAACCTGGAATAATTCCGTATTCACCTAGACGCGCACGGACTGCACCTTTACGAGTGACCATTACTTCTTCACCGTAATGTTCTTCCTTTTCCACATAGTTATGGTGACAGTTCACTGCTTCCAAACGTGCCTGAAAAGGCTTTGGTACAATCGTAGCCAAGGCTTTAATCGCAGATTGCATCATGATTTCTCGGTTCTTCATCGCAAAGCGTTGAGCCCAACCTACAGCAAACCAGTAATCATCAAAGTGTTCAGTTCCTTCTACTAGGTATGCTAAATCTTTATTTGGCAAATTAATGAAATGCTTCTGCATGTCTTTACGGGCAAGTTCGATAAAATGATTACCGATAGCATTTCCTACACCACGAGAACCTGAGTGCAACATAATCCAAACATGATCATGCTCATCTAAACAGATTTCGACAAAGTGGTTTCCAGTACCTAAAGTCCCCAAATGTTTGCGGTTATTGGTGTTTTTCAAGCGTGGATGTTTTGCACAAATGTATTCAAAATCTGCAACCAGATCGATCCAAGCTTGATCTACCATTTCTGGTGGAGTTTCCCATGAACCACGATCACGTCCGCGCTTAGTCATTCCATGGGGAATTAATCGCTCAAGTTCAGTACGTAGAGCATGTAAGTTATCTGGTAAATCTGAAGCAGTTAAGCTTGTACGGGTTGCCATCATTCCACAACCAATATCTACACCCACAGCAGCAGGAATAATTGCCCCTTTGCTTGGAATCACGCTACCAATAGTTGCTCCTAAACCGAAGTGTACATCTGGCATTACAGCCATCCATTTATAAATAAAAGGCATTTGTGCTGTTTGTAATAATTGTTGTTTTGAGTTGTCATCAACAAGCACGCCTTTAGTCCACATTTTGACTGGCATACTTTTTTCATTTTGCAGAACTTCATAAGAACGTTGTTGCTGCTTTTGTTCAAACTGAGCTTGTTGGTTAATTTCTTCAATGACAGACATTTTCTTTTCCTTTCAAAGCCTGCCTGCCAAGCGTTTGCAGGCAGGTGTTATTCACAATATCCGAATGATGTTGTGTGCTTTGTACTATTGCACTGAGTGTGCCAACTTTTAAAAATATACTTAATTAAAAATATAAGTTATTGAAAATAATATATAAAAACAATTGTTATTTCTGCGCAACTAATTTCTGTTGGAAATTTTAATATTTAAAAGATATCTAAAAGTATATTTAAATATCTTTTTGGATATATGTATTTAATGTGTCTTCCCGTTTTTATCGACTTTTAAAAGCTGTCCAGCTTCATTTAAAGTAAATTCATCAAAATCATTTGCTAAATAAAAATGACCTTTATAAAACTGGCGAACTTCTTCAGTAATAGCTTGTTGCCCAGCTTTATCCTGATGTCGGGGGCTAAAATGCGTTAGAATTAAATTGCTTAAAGATTGCTCTTCTGCAAATTCAGCCACCATTTTTGCTGAGCTATGCATTGGACCTTTGCCGACTTTATCTAAAACCGTTTGTAAGTATGTGGACTCATGAATAAGGAGTTGAGCATCTTTGCAAGCGTCAGCTAATAGTTCTGGTTGGTCATTATCACCACCTATAATTGCATGAACTTGTTGATTTTGAATTTTGATAAAGTCTTGAGCTTTTAATGTTTGTCCTTCAAATTCAATATTGTAGCCTCGTTTCAAATGGCCCCACATATCGCCTTGAGGTACGCCAAGTTGAGTTAGAGCTTGGGTATCTAACTTCTTATGAATAGATTTGATATAAATGCTAAAAGCAAAACTTGGAACACGATGGCTTAGAGGGTGTGCTTGAACAATGAATTCGTCAGTGATTTGTTGTGGCTGCGTTGCTTCATTCACATCAATAAATTGAAGGGAATAGGGTAAATGTAAATCTGTAAGTTCGGCAGTGATTTCAAACCATTGCTGAATTTCTTTCGGTGCAATCACGATTAAGGGTTTGCTACGGGCATTCATGCCTGCACTTGCTAATAAACCAACTAGACCATAACAATGGTCGCCGTGAACATGTGTAATACAAATGGCAACTAGGTTTTGTAGTGAAAGTTTAGCTTGTTGAATACGGTGCTGTGTCCCTTCGCCAGCATCAATTAAAATCCAGTCCTTATTTTTGCTGTTACGAACTGCTAATCCTGAAACATTACGCGTCAGGGTCGGTACACCTGAAGATGTGCCTAAAAAAGTAAAATGAAGCATATTCTTGGAATTTTTTGGTCAAATGCGTATTGTATATTATAGACACTTATAAAATTTTATAGAAATTATGGCGGATACAAAGAAAACAGTTGTTATTGGCTTTGTCGGTTCTACACTTGATCAGGGGAGAAGGCCAGATCGCTGGCAGCGTTGGCGTCCTACACTTAGCCTGTTAATGCATGAAGATTTGCTTGTAGATGAATTGGTACTTTTACATGATCGACAACATCATAATTTAGTTAAATCTATAGCAGCAGATGCTAAAGAAATCTCTCCACAAACTGAGGTTTCTGGACATAAGGTAAGTATTAAAGATCCTTGGGATTTTGCTGAAGTTTATGGTGCACTCTATGACTTTGTAAAAACCTATCCGTTTGATGTCGAAAAAAATAACTATTTACTGCATATCACGACAGGAACGCATGTTGCTCAAATTTGTTGGTACTTATTGGTAGATGCACATTATTTGCCAGCTCAACTCATTCAAAGTTCACCTAATCAACACAAGACATCAGAAGGTGAATATAGAATTATTGATCTGGACTTATCTCGATACGATGTTTTAAAACAACGCTTCGATGATGAGCAAAAGCAAAATTGGCAACAACTTAAAGCCAATATTTCTACTCATAATAAAGCGTTTAATCAGCTTATTGAGGAGGTTGAATTAGTTGCAACCCGCTCTAGTGCACCTATTTTAATTATGGGGGCAACAGGGGTTGGTAAGTCTCATTTGGCAAAACAAATTTTTCAGTTAAAGAAAGATAAATTTCAATTAAGCGGCCGTTTTATTGATGTTAACTGTGCAACCTTGCGTGGTGATAGTGCCATGTCGACCTTATTTGGTCATATAAAAGGTGCATTTACAGGCGCAGCTGCATCTCGTGCTGGTTTATTAAAAAGTGCTGACCAAGGCATTTTATTTTTAGATGAAATTGGTGAATTGGGACTTGATGAACAAGCTATGCTGCTAAAAGCGCTAGAAGACAAAAGCTTTTTTCCTGTTGGAAGTGATAAGGAAATTCAGGCCGATTTTCAGCTAATAGCGGGTACTAACCGTGATTTGCGTAATGAAGTTCAAGCTGGCCGATTTCGTGAAGATTTATGGGCTCGTTTGAATACGTGGACATTCTTTTTACCTAATTTAAAAGATCGTGTAGAGGATATTGCACCCAATATTGATTTTGAGTTACAGCGTTTTGCTGCAATTCATCAAAGACAATTACGTTTTCAACGTGAGGCATTAGAAACATATTTAAAGTTTGCTAAATCGGCAGATGCATCATGGCAAGGAAATTTTAGAGATTTAGCAGCGAGCGTAACTCGTTTAGCAACTTTATCTCAAGGTGAGTTAATTCGTCGTGAAGCTGTAGAAAAAGAAATTGAGCGCCTAAGGCAACTTTGGCTTATTCAGGGTGAATCTTACAATGGTAAAAATACAGATATTTTGTTGAACTATTTGAGTCCTGAGCAGCTAGAACAAATAGATGAATTTGATCAGATTCAATTACGAGGTGTGCTCAAAGTCTGTGAAAATTCAAAATCAATGGCAGAGGCGGGAAGACAACTCTTTTCAGTATCTCGCCAACAACGTAATACAACAAATGATAGCGACCGAGTAAAAAAATATTTGGCACGTTTTGGGTTAAGTTGGAATAATTTTTAGCAGTTACTGTGCTTATGAAATGATGGACATAGACTCAATCTATGCCCATCAAATACACTTTATTTCATGATAATAAAGCGTGTAATGATTTGACGAAGCTGTTTTAAATAACCTGTAAAGAAGTGGTTAGCGCCTGGTAAAATCGTAATTGGATGCTTCTGTGGTTTTGCCCATGCAATTGCATCTGAAAGTAAGGTAATGTCATCTTGCTCACCATGAATGAGTAGAATATCACCTTGAATTTCTGGAGTTTTATAGTGACGTAAGCCCACTACAGTCGCTGTTGGCAAGCCACACAAAATTAACTGTACTGGTTGTAATTCTGGGCTAAGCTGCGCATGGCATTTTGCCAAAACGTGTGAACCGAAGCTAAAACCGCCTGCATAGAACGGCAAGCCTTCATGAAGCTTACGAACATGCTCAATCACAGCTAAAATATCTTCGGTTTCACCATGACCTTCATCATGAATGCCTTCACTACCACCTAAACCACGGAAACTTGGGCGGTAAACAATACAACCATATTCATTAAAGATTTGGGTTAAAAGAGCAGGGACTTTATGTTGAGGAGTTCCACCTTGCAATGGATGCGGATGGCAAACGACCGCAAAGCCTTTGATTTCACCTTCAGGGCGGTCTACAAAAAGTTCAATTTTACCAACTGGACCCTGAATGAAAATTTGCTCAGACATATAAGAATCGATAAATAACAATACGTATTCCTATTTTACCGATAGTCGTCATTGAAAACACGAGTTAGCATTAAAAAATATCTACTGTTATAGTTGGTATTAAGAATAATTTTTTCAGGTTGTCTATGCTTGCTTTAATTTCTCCTGCAAAAACTTTAGATTATGAAACAGCGTTACCTACAGATGAGTTTACTCAGCCGCGCTTATTAGAAAACTCAGCACAATTAATTGATGTTTGCCGTAAACTTTCCGCTTCGGAAATTGCGACTTTAATGAGTGTTAGTGAAAAAATTGCCACACTCAATGCAGATCGTTTTAGAGATTGGAATCCCGAATTTAATTTCTCAAATGCTCGCCAAGCAATCTATGCATTTAAAGGTGATGTTTACACTGGTTTAGATGCTTATCATTTAAAAGACAAAGATATTGATTTTGCACAGCAGCATTTGCGTATGCTCTCTGGTCTATATGGTTTATTGCGTCCTTTAGATTTAATGATGCCTTATCGTTTAGAGATGGGCACTAAATTAAAAAATACGCGTGGCCATAATTTGTATGAATTTTGGGGTGATATTATCACTAACCAGATTAATGAAGACTTGGTCGCAATTAAATCTGAATTATTAGTAAATCTAGCTTCGGATGAATATTACAAGTCTGTGAATGAAAAGAAAATTAAGGCTGATATTGTGAAGCCTGTTTTCCTTGACCAGAAAAATGGCAAATATAAAGTCATTAGTTTCTATGCGAAAAAAGCACGCGGTTTAATGGCTCGTTTTATTATTGAAAACCGATTAAATAAAGCTGAAGACATCAAAGCGTTTAATACAGAGGGTTACTACTTTGATGCTGATAACTCATCTGCAAAAGAGTTGGTATTTAAACGTGATGAGCAAGTGGCTTAGCCTTACTCAAATTAAACTCTAGCAAGATGTAACTATCGTGAGGTGGCATGGATGCCACCGTTTCGCTGTATTACATGGATGTAATATCAGCGAAACAAAAGATTTTTGTTACTTTTCATCTTTGAAAAGTAAAATGCCCATACAAGTTGCACTGAAATTACAACGGCAATTAAAGGCTATGTTCTTGCAAGAAATAAATTATTTAAAGAAATAACCTGTTTCTGGTGAGCTTGCATTTGCCATGCGTTTACGTGGCATACGACCAGCTAAAAATGCTTCACGTCCTGCTTCAACAGCTTTTTTCATTGCAGAAGCCATCAAAATAGGATTTTGGGCAGCTGCAATTGCAGTATTCATGAGTACGCCGTCACAACCAAGTTCCATCGCAATAGCGGCGTCACTTGCTGTACCAACGCCTGCATCGACTAAGACAGGTACTTTTGCATTTTCTTTAATAATTGAAATAGTGTGAGGATTTAAAATACCTAAACCTGAACCAATCAGACTGCCTAATGGCATAATCGCAACACAGCCCATACTTTCAAGTTCTTGAGCAATGATTGGGTCATCAGACGTATAGACCATAATTTCAAAACCGTCATCAATCAAAGTTCGAGCGGCTTTTAAAGTCTCGGTTACATTTGGATATAAGGTTTTTTCATCACCTAAAACTTCGAGTTTTACCAAGTTGTGACCGTCTAGAAGTTCACGCGCTAACATACATGTGCGTACTGCGCTATCAGCATCAAAACAACCTGCGGTATTTGGCAAAATTGTATATTTTTCTGGTGGAATGACTGAAAGTAAATTCGGTTGATCTGGATTTTGTCCAATATTCACACGACGAATTGCGACAGTTACAATTTCTGCACCACTGGCTTGAATAGCTAAATCCGTTTCATTTAAGTCTTTATATTTGCCAGTTCCTACCAATAAACGAGATTGAAAAGAACGTGAACCAATAATGAGAGGGGTGTCTTGCATGGATAACTCCGACTTAGCCGCCGCCAACAGCGTGAATAATTTCGATACGGTCATGTTGAGCAATCGTAATTTGCTCTAATTTGCTTTTAGAAACGATTTGCTGATTGTGTTCAACAGCAAAACGTTTTCCTTCAAGTGCCAGTTCCTGAATGAGTTGCAACAGGTTTTGGCTAGGCGTGTCCGTTAATTCGCCATTTAAATAAATTTGCATGATCACATTCCGATTATTTAGCGTATTTGAAAGCATTCCAAGCCAAGATCAGCCATCCAGCAATCACTAAGGCTCCACCGATTGGTGTAATTGCGCCTAATATTCGTGGTAAACCTAGTGCCATGATATAAAGCGAACCACAGAAAAATAGAATACCAATTTGAATAAGCAAGAAAGATAACTTGATTGGAAAGAGAGGAAGAACCTTACTTAAAATACCAAGTGCTAGTAGGCCTAAAGCATGATAAAAAAAGTAATCGGTTGCAGTCTGCCACCAAGCAAGTTGCTCAGGACCCGCGTGAGCTTTAAGACCATGTGCTCCAAAAGCACCCAACATGACTGCAAAAGCAAGATTAAGGGCTGAAATGGCAATCCACATAACAAAAAACGCTACTGAATAATGAAAGGCAACGTTACCATAGAATAGGTTGGCTAAACATAGCCAGATAAAACAAAAGGGCTTATCGCCCTTTTATTTTTTTCATTTAATTTAGCTTGCTGACATTGCGACTTTAATTTTTTCCATCGCATTTTTTTCAAGCTGACGAATACGTTCCGCAGAAACATTATATTCAGCAGCAAGCTCGTGTAGGGTAGATTTATCATCATCTAACCAACGACGCTGCAAAATATTACGCGAACGATCATCTAACTGATCCATGGCGTCATGTAAAGCAGATGTGCTTTGCTCTTCCCAGTCTTCATTTTCAACTAAACGAGCAGGGTCGTAGCGGTTATCTTCAAGATACAACGCAGGCGCTGTGTGTGGTGTGTCATCGTCGTCATCGCCTTGTGCCTCAAAGGCAGCATCATAAGCGGTTAAACGACCTTCCATTTCCAGAACTTGTTCTGGAGTTACATTTAAGTCATTAGCAATCGATTGAGCTTCTTCGAGCGTTAATTTTTTACTCGATTTTTTTAGGCTACGTAAATTGAAAAATAATTTACGTTGAGCTTTTGTCGTTGCAATTTTGACAATACGCCAGTTGCGAATAACGTATTCGTGAATTTCTGCCTTAATCCAGTGGACGGCAAAAGAGACAAGACGTACGCCCATATTTGGGTCGAAACGTTTTACGGCTTTCATTAAGCCTAAGTTACCTTCTTGAATAAGGTCGCCTTGTGGTAGGCCATAACCTGCATAGCTGCGCGCAATATGAACGACAAAACGTAAATGCGACATTACCAGCATTTTTGCGGCATCAAGATCTTGGTCATAATAATAACGTTCAGCAAGTTCTTTTTCTTGCTCGGCCGTTAAAATAGGAATCTGATTGACAGTACTGATATATGCACCAAGGTTTACACCGGGCGCAGACAATGACAGGGGCATCAATTGATTGCTGCTGTCACTCATGAGTTCTCCTTATAGGATAGGATGGATTAACCAATAAATTCATCTTAATTTGAATTGTCTTCATAATTAAGGAAAATTGGGTAGAAAAATGTAAAATTTTATGCAGTTTCTAATCTTTTATTTTATCAAAGAATCATTGAGTTTCAATTAAATAGTGAAACTCTCTTTCCGAAATCTGCATGGTTTGACACATAAAATGATGTAAATTGCAGTAACGGGTTACATCAATTTCACTATGTGGGTCAGATGACTTTAATAAAAACAGTTGCTTTCCAGATAGTTTTTTAAGCTCACGTTTTAACATTAATAAAGGCATTGGACATGGTTGACCAAGCGCATTAATTTCAATGGGGGTAATAGCAGAAGAGGTAGTGCTCATTCATCATAAAAACAACTAAAAAAAATATTCTAACAAATTTTCTTATGAACTCTAGCTGTTTTATAAAATTATGAGGTCACGGATTCTTATAAAAATTCTAGTCATAAGGTGTTTAAAAAAAGAGCTAAAAAATAGGGGAAATATTTGAAAAAAATTCTATTAATTGTCATAAACCCGTGTTAAGCTCGAACCGTTTTAGGGATTACCACACAGTTAAATTGTTTTAATAACCTATAACAAATGGATGTAACCGGAAATTGTTGATAGTTTTACAGAATGATTACAAGCTTTAAGATTATAAAAATTTTAAATCCTTGTTTACTCTGCTGTTTGCAACACCGGAAGGTCCTTTTTTCATCATCTGAGGATTGACTTATGACAGCTCGTGAACAAGGCGTAGTAAAGTGGTTTAATGACACTAAAGGCTTTGGTTTTATTCAACGTAACGGCGGCGACGATGTATTCGTTCACTTCCGTGCAATCGTAGGTGACGGTCACCGTTCTCTACGTGACGGTCAACGCGTAGAGTTTAGCGTTGTACAAGGTCAAAAAGGTTTTCAAGCTGAAAACGTTCAGCCTTTAGACTAAGACTAAATTCATCTTTTGATGAATCATGGACGCTCCAATTTTTGAATTGGAGCGTTTTTGTTTATAATGATCTTCTCATTCGAGAGATTGTTTGTTAGAGCACGTATTTATGACATCTGGTTTTGAAACCTTGAATTTACATCCGCAACTTAAAAAGGCGATTGATGCTTTAGGGTTTACTCAAATGACCCCAATTCAGCAAAAGGTTTTAAAATATACATTAGCCGGGCATGATGCAATTGGGCGAGCACAAACAGGAACAGGTAAGACCGCTGCCTTTCTGATTAGTGTAATCAATGATTTACTCAATAATCCAATTAAAGAGCAACGTTTCCGTGGCGAGCCTCGTGCTTTAATCTTGGCGCCTACTCGTGAGTTGGCATTACAAATTGAAAGTGATGCTAAATTTCTCACAAAATTCTCTAATTTACATGTCGTGACCCTATTGGGTGGTGTCGATTTTGATAAGCAGAAGAAGCAACTTGATGCTAATTTTGTTGATATCATTGTTGCTACACCTGGCCGTTTAATTGATTTCGTAGAACAAAAAGAAGTCTGGCTCGATCAAATTGAATTTTTAGTGATTGATGAAGCTGACCGTTTATTAGATATGGGCTTTATTCCTTCGGTAAAACGTATTGTTCGTTATTCACCGCGTAAGGAACAACGACAAACCCTCATGTTTTCAGCGACATTTAGCTACGACGTCTTAAATTTGGCAAGACAGTGGTTATTTGAACCTGTAACAGTTGAAATTGAACCTGAACAAAAGACCAATAATGATGTCGAACAACGTGTTTATGTTGTAGCTAAACAAGATAAATATCGTCTTTTACAAGATATTTTGCGCGAAGAACCGATTGATAAGGTCATGATCTTTGCAAATCGCCGTGATCAAGTGCGCCGCCTATATGACCATTTGAAAAAAGATGGATATAAAGTGGGAATGCTCTCGGGTGAAATTGCTCAAGACAAACGTATGAAAATGTTAGAGCAGTTTAAGCAAGGTAAACACAACATCATGATTGCAACCGATGTTGCTGGTCGTGGTATTCATGTAGATGGCGTATCGCATGTAATCAACTTTACTTTGCCTGAACAGTCTGATGATTATGTACACCGTATTGGCCGTACCGGTCGTGCAGGGGCACAAGGTGTAAGTATTAGTTTCTTGTCTGAAGATGATGCTTTCTATTTACCAGAAATTGAAAAAGCAATTGGTAAAAAACTACCGCTCACTCGATTGGATGGGTATTGCTAATAAAAAAATCCCAATCAGTTGATTGGGATTTTTTTTCACTTAATTAATTTTACAGTAAAAAGTAAGAGTGGTTTGGTAATCATCATCTTTTGCTAAAGACGCATTTTTACCGGTTAAACTACCAATGACGCCTGCTGCGGCTTCTACCATTTGACCAGTTTTTTCACTGACTACATCTTTTAATACACCGTGATAAGTGGTTTTTTCATCAACAATAACTGGGGTTGTGCTCTTAGAGCAGGTTTTTTGTGCGGCAGTCACTGCATTGTTTTTTGCAATTAAATTAGTTTTACCAATACCAGTTACTTCAAACTGATTATTTTCTTTTTGAATTGCTAAAGTGTTTTTAGGAGTAGTTGCACAAGCACCTAGTAATAAAATAACGCTACTCATTGCACTCGCTAAAATTATTTTTTTCATGATTCACCTAAGTTAACCGCCAAAAGATAGGGTTATTTGAACATAAGTTTTCTAATTGATTTTGAAGACGTTGTATGAGTTTTGAAGTTTTGTATTAAAAAATGTCAAACTATGAGTTCGCTAAGTTTATAAGCTAGATTCCATGGTGGATTAACGGTAGATTATGTTAATCTATTTCGAATTTTTGAGTTAGATCAATATTAATGACGGATTCAGCAATACAAATAATTCACCAAAATATTCATCAGCGTCAGTCTATTGGCCAATTAATTGAACCCGCTCCAAACTCAGATCAATTAGAGTTGGCTTTTCAGGCTGCTTTAACAGCTCCAGATCATCATAGACTTAAGCCAACACGTTTTGTAATTGTTTCTGGCGAACAACGTGGAGCTTTTGGTGAGGTTCTAGCAAAAGCTTTGGCAGATTTAGGTGAAACTGATCCTGCTCAACTTGAACGCGTTAAGCAACATCCTTTTCGTGCTCCGCTACTTATTTTAGCGCTTACTCAGTTGCAAGATCATCCCAAAGTGCCACATTTTGAGCAAATCTTAAGTACAGGTGCGGCAGTACAAAATCTTTTGTTATCTTTGCAAGCTCAAGGGTTTTCAACCATGTGGCGTAGTGGTGCTGTTGTCGAATCAAATTGGTTAAAACAGCATTTAGGTTTGCAACCCCATGATTTAATATCAGGTATTATTTACGTTGGCACAGCAGCTAAAGCAATTGCAGCACGTGCAGATATTGAAAGTAAAGAATTCGTAAAAGTTTGGCAGGCTTAAACGTCTGTAAAAGTAAGAAATAGGATAATAAAGCATGGCTGAATTTAAGTTTACAGATTTGGTGGAACCTGTTGCGGTCGATAAAAAAACGGCATTACGCATTACTGTTTTAGGCGGTGGTAGCTTTGGTACGGCCATGGCTAATTTGGCTGCTCGTAATGGCTGCGATACCATGATCTGGATTCGTGATGCCGAAACAGCAGAAGAAATTAATAAAACCCATATTAATAAGCGTTATTTGCCAGACTTCACTTTAGAATCTTCATTGCGCGCTGTTTCGGATTTGGAACAAGCTGTATGTGATCGAGATATTATTTTGGTCGCAATTCCTAGTCATTCTTTCCGCGATGTTTTAAAACAAATCGCGCCTTATATTACTGCACAAGCGGTTGTTTCTTTAACCAAAGGTGTTGAAGCTAAAACGTTTAGTTTCATGAGTGATATTATTCGTGAAGAATTACCTGAAGTTCCATACGGTGTATTGTCGGGTCCAAACCTTGCCAAAGAAATTATGGCAGGTATGCCATCTGGTACGGTGATTGCAAGTGATTCGGAACTTGTTCGTTATGCTGTACAACATGCACTGCATAGTGCGTTATTCCGTGTTTTTGGTAGTGATGATGTGCATGGCGTTGAATTAGGCGGTGCGCTTAAGAATATTTATGCAGTGGCAATGGGGATTGGTGCGGCATATAAAATTGGTGAAAATACCAAGAGTATGATCTTAACGCGTGCTTTGGCTGAAATGAGCCGTTTTGCGGTAAAGCAGGGTGCAAATCCACTTACGTTCTTAGGTTTATCTGGTGTTGGTGACTTATTTGCGACTTGTAATAGTCCATTGAGTCGTAATTATCAAATCGGTTATGCATTAGGTTCTGGTAAGACACTTGATCAGGCAAGTAAAGAGTTGGGTCAAACTGCAGAAGGTATTAATACAATTGTTCAAGTGCGTGGTAAAGCAGAAGAACTGGATGTGTATATGCCAATCACCAATGCCTTATATGAAGTAATTTTTGAGGGTGCTCCACCATTAAATATTGCGCTTTCACTTATGAAAAATGGGCACCGTAGTGATGTTGAGTTTGTTTTACCTCATCATGAAGTCTGACGAATAAATGTCATAAATTGTGGTTATAATGCAGGAATGATTAACAAGGAAATTTTATGCAACTGACATTAGTTCGTCATGGGGAAGCTGCTCCGCCAGTAAATGGTAATGATATTAAACGTCCACTTACTGCGCGTGGACATGCACAGGCTGAGCAAACAGCAACATTTTTAAAAGATATTGTTAAGCCAGATATTTTTGTTGTAAGCCCTTTACTGCGTGCTCAAGAAACATTAGCGCATATCCAGACATATTTTAAAGATGTGCCTGTATTGTTATGCGATAAAATTAAGCCAGATGATGATGCAAGAGAAGCGGTTGAGTGGTTGTCTCAAATTCCTTATGAGTCGATTGTGGTGGTTTGCCATATGAATGTTGTCGGTCATATTGCAGAGTTACTTACTCATGAGAACTTCAATCCATTTGCTCTTGCCGAAGCTAGAATTTATGATCAAGCTGTTATTGCAAATGGTTTATCAACACAAAAGAATAGTTTTATACCCACAATATAATTAAAAAGGTTATTTAGCCGACATGCTGTATATAAGGATGCCTGAAACCAATGGAACATGGCATTGGTCTAACGGAGAGAACTGGTTGCAGGCTACAAGTCTCGATCAATTAATACAAGACTTGCAAATACACCAAGGAAAAGAAGCTACAGTCTTTTTTCCGAGTCGTCATGCTCAAATGCTTCAGCAAACTATGGCAAAGTCCCACTATAAACAGCTTGGGGCTGATGGGGTTAAATATCTACTTGAAGAGTTTGTGACTTTGCCGATTGATCATATGAAAGTAGTTCATCATTTTCATGGCGATCAGTTAACTATCTTGGGTGTTGCTCAGGGGATGGTCGAGACATGGCAACATTCTTTAGCATTGTTACCAACTAAACTTGCGGCCTTACTACCAGATTTTCTGATTTTACCCGAACCACAAGCTCAGCAAGTTATGCTGTGTAATATTGATCATCAGCTTTTGGTACGTGAAAATAAGTGGTTGGGCAATTCAGTTGATGATTTGGGGCTTTTTTTAGAATTTCAGGCAGCTGAAACGCATTATCAATATAGCGGTTTAACCGTAGAGCAGCTCGAAAGTTTAGAGGCGGCTTCAAGTGCTGACGAACGTTCTGAGTTTATTTATCAATTCCAGCCTTTAGATAAAACTAAGCAACATCCTTTTAATGTTTTGCCAAAGTCAAAAGGCCAAGAGCGTACTTTTTCTAACTATTGGAAAGCTTGTGCTACTATTGTTTTAGCAATTATTGTGGTGCAATTTAGCTATGATTTATTGCGTTGGGTTAAATTGAAAAAAGTGGCGAACCAAACCTCTGATCAAACAATTGAACAATATAAATACTGGTTTGGGCCATCTAGTCGCGTAACCGAACAAAATATTAAAGGTCAGTTTGAAAGCCATTTAAGAATGAGCCAGCAGGGTGATACTCAAGCGCTTTCTTTGTTAAGTCGTGTTGGGCCTATTTTAATGCAAAGACAGATTTTGGCTCAGCAACTTAATTATGATGCTTCAATCCTAACAATGGCATTAAAAGCAAAATCGGCAGATGATTTACAAGCTTTGACACAGCAATTGAATCAGCAAGGATTTAAGGCTGAGCTAGGTAATGTCCAAGCAAATGGTAGTGGTGCAATTGGGGTGGTGAAAATACAATAATGAAAATGTTAGCTCAATTGCAAAATCGTTTTGATCAGTGGATTGAACAACTTGTTCAATATTTGGATCGTTTAACGGTCCGTGAACGTATTATGGTCATCTTTACTACAATTTTTGTAGTGGTGGCTATCGTTGGCTCTTCGCTTTGGAAAATGCATTCTTTGGCAGAACAACAGCAAAAGCGCTTAAATGATTTAAAAGATCTGATGGTGTGGATGCAAAGTAATGCTGTTACTATGAAGCCTGCAAATGAGCTTGAGCTTGATAAGTCTGGAAAAATTCAAAGAGTCGCTCAACAACAAGGCTTGACTGTGACTTCTCAGCAAAATGGAGAGCAGTTACAAATTGTTGTAACACATCAAAATTATGCAATTTTAGCTAACTTTTTAACACAACTTGCACAGATGGGTCTTAGTATTCAGAAAATGGAAATGGTTTCCAGTGAAGGTCAGATTAAATTAACAGCGACAGTTCAATAACATATCAAAATATGCTTATGTCAAGCATGGTGTTTTGTGCTACCTGTGCCTATAATATGCGTACCTAAAATCAGTAGATTGTGATTGGTATGTTATATTCACTTGCTCGCCCGATGTTGTTTAGTTTAGCACCAGAGCGTGCCCATGAATTAACATTATCCATGCTTGATAAAGCACATAAGCTAGGCATGATGCGTCAGGCTGTACAAGCAAAGCCGACCAAATGTATGGGAATCGAGTTTCCTAATCCTGTAGGTTTGGCTGCGGGGCTAGATAAAAATGGTGCTCATATTGATGCCTTAGCCGGATTGGGTTTCGGTTTCATTGAAATTGGCACAATTACACCTCGCCCACAATCAGGCAATCCAAAACCACGTTTATTCCGTATTCCTGAAGCTAAAGCCATTATTAACCGTATGGGTTTTAATAATGATGGTGTTGATAAGCTTATTGAAAATGTTAAAGCTTCAAAATTTAGAGGCATTTTAGGAATCAATATTGGTAAAAATGCCGATACGCCTGTTGAAAAGGCGGTTGATGATTACTTAATTTGTCTTGAGAAGGTTTATAACTACGCGTCATATATTACAGTTAATATTTCATCTCCAAATACTAAAAACTTGCGTAGTTTACAAAGTGGTGATGCGTTAACTGAATTGTTGCAAACACTAAAAGCACGTCAACTTGAGTTGGCTGAGCAATATAATCATTATGTTCCTTTGGTTTTAAAAGTCGCTCCTGACCTTACGGCTGAAGATGTTGAATTTATCTCTGCACAATTACTTGATTTTAAAATTGATGGTCTTATTGTGACTAATACGACTTTATCGAGAGAAGGGGTTGAAAACCTGCCTTACGGTAATGAGTCAGGTGGCTTGTCAGGCGCTCCTGTATTTGAGAAAAGTACAGAATGTTTGCGTTTATTTGCTCAATCATTAAAAGGACAAATTCCTTTAATCGGTGTGGGTGGTATTTTGTCTGGTGAGCAGGCTTTAGCGAAACAGCAAGCTGGAGCAACACTTGTTCAAATTTATAGTGGTCTAATCTATACGGGACCAACACTTGTAAAGCAATGTGTTGAAGCTATGACCTAATTGAACATGAACACTATTGATATCATCATTCTAATACTTTTGCTCATTGGGGGGCTAAACGGTTTGCGACAAGGATTTATAAAAGCCTTTGCGAACTTGGTAGGATGGATTTTTGCATTAATTATGGGTGCAAAATATGCTGTTCTTCTAGCTCCGTCAATGTCGGGTTTAAGTCAGGATCCGGTGGTTCAAAAGATTGCGGCTTTTGCATTTATTGCACTCATTATTATTGTTTTAACTTGGATCGTCACTGCAATTTTAAATGGCCTCTTGAAAAGTTTGAAATTGGGGCCATTAAATCGTTTAGCAGGTGGCGCTTTTGGTTCCTTAAAAGGTTTACTGGTTGTTCTTGTGACCATGCAAGGCGTAGGACCTTGGGTTGAAAGTTCAGCAAACTGGAAACAGTCCATACTTATACAGTTTTTATTGCCTTATGCACCTTTAGCAACAGAGTTGTCTAAAGATGCAGCAAGTGAGGCGTATCATCAGATAACATCTGGAGGTAGTGCATCAAGCACCCCTTCAAAAACAATGGACGAATCGGATGAATCAGAAACCCGATCCGACCATTCAACAAAGAATCCTTTTTATTAATTCCTAGCTTGTCTGCGAGGTTGCTATGTGTGGAGTTGTTGGTATAGCCGGTAAATCGCCAGTGAACCAAATGTTGTTTGATGCATTAACGATGTTGCAGCATCGTGGGCAAGATGCAGCTGGAATAGTAACCTGCCATGAAGGCCGTCTTTTCCTTCGTAAGGATAACGGTATGGTGCGTGATGTCTTTCATACTCGTCATATGAGAGCATTACTTGGTAATTATGGTATTGGCCATGTACGCTACCCAACTGCTGGCTCTGCTAGCAGTGCTGAAGCTCAACCATTTTATGTGAACTCACCTTATGGGATTACACTTGCACATAATGGTAACTTAACCAATGCAGAAGAAATTCATGATGACCTGTTTAAAACAGATTTACGTCACATGAACACTGATTCTGACTCAGAAGTTCTTTTAAACGTTTTCGCACATGAGTTGCAAAAGAAAGGAACATTAAACCCTACAGCTGAAGATATTTTCCATACAGTTTCTCGTGTGCATGAGCGCTGTCAAGGTGCTTATGGCGTGGTAGCTATGATCACTGGTCATGGTTTGGTTGGTTTCCGTGATCCAAATGGTATTCGTCCACTTATTTATGGTTCGCGTGAGACTGAACAAGGTGAGATGGAATATATCATTGCATCAGAGTCTGTAGCGATTACTGCACTTGGTTTTAAAATCGAGCGTGATATTGCACCAGGTGAAGCAATTTTCATTGATTCAGAAGGTCAATTATTCACTAAACAATGTGCGGCAGAACCAAAATACCGTCCATGTATTTTTGAATATGTTTATTTTGCTCGTCCAGATGCAATTATTGATGGTATTTCAGTTTATAAAGCCCGTTTAAAAATGGGTGAAAAATTAGCGCATAAAATTTTGCGTGACTGGGGTGAAGACCATGATATTGATGTGGTTATCCCAATTCCAGATACCAGCCGTACTTCTGCACTAGAACTTGCAAATATTCTTGGTGTGAAGTTCCGCGAAGGCTTTATGAAAAACCGTTATATCGGTCGTACCTTCATTATGCCGGGTCAACAACAGCGTAAAAAATCTGTACGTCAAAAATTAAACCCTGTTGAGTTAGAGTTTAAAGGTAAGAACGTCTTATTGGTGGATGACTCTATTGTACGTGGTACTACGTGTAATGAGATTATTCAAATGGCGCGTGACTCAGGTGCGAAAAAAGTATACTTTGCCTCAGCAGCACCAAAGGTGATGTATCCAAACGTTTATGGTATTGATATGCCTGCTAAGACTGAGCTTATCGCTTCGGAGCGCAGTGTAGAAGAAATCCAAGAAATTATTGGTGCTGACCGTTTAGTATTCCAAGATTTGGAAGATTTGAAGAACGCCGTACGTACAAGTAAGGTTCCTACATTGACTGAGTTTGATTGCTCTGTTTTTGATGGAATTTATGTAACTGGCGGTATCGATGCAGACTATCTGAATAATTTGGAGCAGAAGCGTAATGACTCTGCGAAAAAGAAAAAAGATGGTTATATTGATGTCAATATTGATGCTGCGTCAGTAGATTTGACGGGCATTAAAGAAGAATAGAAATGGCCGAAAAAAGCGGGTGTTTCCCGCTTTTTTCTTTTATGATGAAACTTAACAATGTAATTGGGATTATTTACATTGAAAGAAGTAAGCCACTATTTAATCGAAAATAAGAATATGGCATGGTCCATCACTATGTGTTTGGTCGCTGTGCTTTTAACTATTTTTATTTTAAATCTCATTTTGGGTTTACTTGTTCATTTCTTTGATTATAGTCAGCCAATTTGGTGGCATGCTTTAAGTCCATATTTTGTTGCTCTTTTGCTTTTTATTATGGTTTGGTCAGTGGTGACCGAGCTTTATATTCTGCGTAAAGGAGGACATTCACTTGCTAAACAGCTTAAAGCGCGTCGTTTGGTAAAAGGTGAAAGTACACCAGAAGAACATGCGGCATTAAAAATTACAGAACATTTGGCGCAAACATTTTCTCTGAATATTCCAACACTTTATGTTTTGCCTGACGAAGTAGGGGTGAATGCATTAACCGCAGGTTTTCACTCAAACGATATTGTCATTATTTTGACTTGGGGAGCTTTACAGAATCTAGATGAACTAGAGCTGTATGGTCTATTGGGTCATGAGTTTAACCAGATTTTATCCGGTGAAGCTGTAGAAAATACTAAATTAAAAATTTTATACAGTGGTTTAACAACTTTCAGTCAATGGGGAAGTAAGCTCGCCAAGCAGGGTTTTAAACGTTACAGTCCTGGTTATAAGCATAAATTTGAAACAGTCTTTGTAGCTGTCGGTGGTGTAATCTGGCTAGCAGGAAGCTTGGGTGTATTAATCACACGTTTTATTAAATATTTAACATTAAGTGGTCGTACGTTTCGCAACGACCAAAAAACCATGCGGTTGCTAAAAAATAGTACGAATACCCAAACTTTATTACGTATTTATGTTCACCATTCAGGTTCGCAAATTCATAGTGCTTATTCTGAATCTATTGCACATATGTGTTTTGCAAACTCACTTAGTCCTCAAAGTTGGATGAATATTCACCCAAGTATTCGTGAGCGTATTTACGAACTTAATCCAACTCTATTGCAAGATTTACAATTAGAAAATTTAAAGAAACTTCGTAATAGACCGTTATTTAGTCTTTTTCGTTCATTAGAAGAATCTGAAACAGAAATTTATATTCCGTGGTCATCACCACAGCCTTTGCCTTTGTTGCGCCTTTCTCCAATTAGTTTTGCATTAAATGATGCGATTAAACCTTTAAGTAATGATATTCGGCGTAATAAAAAACGGCCGGAGCTCATTCAGCGTGCATTGCAAACAGCCACTGGTTCGCGTGAGGTGATGGTTGCAATTTTAATGATTCGTCAATATCGAGAATTTATTCCGCAAGAAGCTCCTGTAAGTCATTCTATTGTTGATGCTTTGCTTAATTTAGATGGTCGTATTCATATTCAGATATTTCACGATGCATGTAAAAATATTGGCCATATGCCTGCAAGTATTGCTCGTCAATTTTTGACTAAACTGGCTCTTATTATTCAGGAAGATGGTGAAATAGGACTACTTGATGCCTTGTTATTAGAGCGGGTCAAGTATGAATTGAATCTTATGCCACTTCACTTACCTACGGCATTTGAAGAAGTAAAACCTCAAATAGTTCGTTTAATTGATGCACTACTTCATGTGCAGCAAATTAATAGCCCAAACCAGTTGGAAGTTCGTGAACGTATTTTGCGTTCATTGCTAAACCCAGATGAAATGAATATTTATGATGAAATTTCGGATGAGCCTTTGGATTTGGCTGAAATTTTAAATGACATTGCTGGGCTTTTACTTCGTGATCGTTTAAGCATTTTGGCAATTGCTGAAATGTGCTTATGGAGTGACCGAATTATTACTCAAGATGAACTTGATGTGCTTGAGTTGCTCTATTGGCGATTTGGTTTTGAGTCCGATGAAATTGTAGAGCAAATGCAGAAGAAAAATAGCGTTATGATTATTTAAGAAACATATGTGGTTTTGAAAAGAGATCATTTAAAGAAAACGCTGAAAAAAAATCAGAAGCCCGTTAGAATGTGTGTAGATTAGAGGTACTGATTTAAACATGATTGGGCAGCAAAGAAATATACTGGCAACTTTAGGAATCGATGTGTGGATTCCTAGAACACAAGTGTGCCAAAAAAATAATGCTCATACTTTATGGCGTGATCAGGTTGCTGAGCCTCATATTCCAATTAATATACCTGTTTCTGTAGATATTCCTGCATTTGAACAGGCACCATCTAATCCTGAACTGCTTGAAGTTGCTAAAGTGGTTGAGGAGCCTTCAATAGCCATTGTAGATATTCCACAGCCTGAAATGGTTGTAGAAAAACCTATAGTTGTTGAGCGAGAGGCAATTGCTCCATTTGAGTTGCAGGCTTATTGTCTTGAAAAGTGTGTAATCTTTGTTGATGTAACTGCATTAGAGAAAGAGGAAAAGCAACTTTGGGCAAATATACAAAAGGCCAAAGTGGGACATTATGCTGAATTAAGGTGGCCTTTTCCGTTAGCAGCTTATCAAGATCAACGCGGTGTCGGTTCATATATTCAAGGTTTTTTAGATGCTGTAGCGGCAGAAAAAAAGATTTTGTGTTTAGGTAAATGTGCCTATATTCAACATACAAATATTATTCATTTAGCTAGTTTAAAAGAAATGTTAGATAAGCCTCTCCTTAAAAAAAGGCTGTGGCAACTTATGCAAGATAACAATGAGTAGTAGGGATATACATGAAAAAGGTTGTGGTTTTTAGCCAAATTGATGAAGAAATTTTGTCACGCTTACAGCAGGATTATCATGTTGTCGTATTAAACCCTAAACTGGGTGATATTAATGAACAGATAAGAAAAGAAGTCGTAGATGCTGATGGAATGATTGGCGCGGGGCGCTTGCTCAATGAAAGTAATCTTGCTCCAGCACAAAAACTAAAAATTATTTCATCTGTGACAGTTGGTTATGATAATTATGATGTTGCTTATTTGAACCAAAAGAAAATTTGGTTATCAAATACACCGCATGTTTTGACTGAAACTACGGCAGATCTTGCTTTTACACTATTATTAAGTGCAGCTAGAAAAGTACCATTTCTAGACCATTGGACTAAACAAGGTGAATGGAAAAGAACAGTTGGGCCACAGCAGTTTGGACTAGATGTGTTTGGGAAGACGCTAGGAATTATTGGGCTCGGTAATATTGGTGCTGCAATTGCACGTCGTGGTTTTTATGGCTTTAACATGAATATTGTTTACCACAATCGACGAGAAAAGCCTGAGTTGGCTGAGCCATTGAATGCTCAATATTTAGGTTTGGATGAGTTGCTACAACAGTCTGATTTTGTAGTGACAGCAGTTGATTTAAATACAGAATCTAAAGCTTTAATGGGTAAAGCTCAATTTGAACTTATGCAAAAGCATGCTATTTTTGTCAATATTGCGCGTGGTTCAGTGGTCGATGAGCAGGCGCTTATTGAAGCTTTGCAGAATGAAGTTATTTTTGCTGCTGGTCTTGATGTATATGAAAAAGAGCCTTTGCAAGATTCGGCACTTTTCAAATTACCAAATGTTGTTACCTTGCCTCATGTAGGTTCTGCTACAGCTGAAACTCGCAAAAAAATGGCAAATTTAGCTTATAAAAACTTAGTGGAAGCACTGGAAGATAAAACTCCAAGATATTTGGTGAACCCTAATTTTGCATAAAAATTGAATAACACTTCATTGCAAATATAGTCTATTTTCAATGTTATAGTGAAAGCCTATTGATATGATGCAAGATAATTCAAGCATTGTATGAATGGGCTTTTTTGTTGGTCTAATTTTTAATAGAGAAGAACTTATGAAATTTTTGCCAGTTATTTTAAGTTTGGCTTTTATAACAAATGCCTCTTATGCCGATCCTTTTGATTCCAAACCAGCTTCTGGGCAAGTTGAAATTCCGAATATTGGTAGTGGAATAGGATTGCTTGACCAACAGAAAGAAAAATTTATTGGTGAAAAAGTTTTTCGTGAAGTTCATAAGCAAATGCCAGTCATACAGGATGTATGGCTGGAAGATCAGTTTTTTCAAGTCTTCTCTAATATTTTGGGTCAAACACAGCTTGGGCAACCTATTGGTCTAGTTGTAATTAAAGACCCTCAAATTAACGCATTTGCTGTCCCAGGTGGGCTATTTGCATTAAATACTGGCCTTATTTCATCTGCTCGCAATATTGATGAGATTGCTGGTGTGATGGCACACGAAATTGCTCACGTTTCTCAAAGGCACTTTAGTCGTTCAGAAGAAGCCTTTAAAGGGCAAGCACTCTTAAGTTTGGCTGGTTTGCTGGCAGGCGTAGCTTTGGCTGCTCAGGCGGGTGGAGATGCAGGGGCGGCAGTCATGTTGGGTACACAAGCTGCACTTTTGGATAAGCAGCTTACCTATAGTCGTAATCAAGAGCGTGAAGCCGATCGGATCGGAATGCAATATATGTATGCCGCAGGTTATAACCCGCAAAGTATGGCGGATTATTTTGAAACGATGCATAGGGCAACTAGCCATGTAAGTTTCCTGCCAGATTTTTGGCTTACCCATCCTTTAACGACTGAGCGTATGAGTGAGGCTCGCCTAAGAGCTAATCAAATGCCTCGTGTTAAAAGTCGAATATATGATGTCGATTTTGAAATTTTAAAATGGTACACCATGGTGGTTGCTGGAGAAGCTACAGAAAATCAGCTTCAAAGTTTAGCCTCGCAAAAAAATCTGGCAGGGCTATTAGCGTTGTCTGCATTTTATTTAAAACAAGGTGATTATACGCAAGCTCAAACAACCTTAGATCAAGTAAAATCTAGTGGTAAGGCACTTGTTTCTTTAATTCAAACAGATATTTATTTGGGGCAAAATAAACTTGATCAGGCTTATAATTCGATTGCGCCATTGCAAATGACCATGCCTGAAAATAAAGCGTTTAGCTATAAGTTGGCTGAGGTTTTGTTACGTCAGGGGAAATATGCGCAAGTACAGACACTTGTTCAGCGTTTTATTAATAAAAATGCCCGAGATATTCAAGGCTGGCAACTATTACAGCAAGCCGCTAATTTAGATAAAGAGTCGCCTTTAAGGGCGGTGAATGTGTTGCGCTATCGAGCAGAGGCACAATTTTGGTCGGGTAGTGAAGAAAATGCAATTAAATCGATGTTACATGCACAGCGACTTGCAAAAGACAATCATGCAATGTCTGCTAAAATAGATAGCCGCTTAAAGCAAATGCAAGATGAACGACGAATGAAAATTTAGGACGTGTAGAGTAATCTTGTGATTTTCGCAGACAAGAATTTACTTAAACTGACAAGTAACTGAAAGCTTGGTCTAAGAATGTATAAGGAAAGAGGAGGGAATTAAGCTAACTTGGCTTTAATTTTTGCTGAAACTTGAGCAGGATCGGCACGCCCGGCTATGATCGGACGTAGAGAATTCATCACCTTACCCATATCTTTCATGCTAGTTGCTTCTTGAGCAGCAATCGTTTGCTCAATGATAGAATCAAGCTCTTCCTCAGTCATAGCTTCTGGTAGAAACTGGGAAATAATCTCAGCTTCGGCTTGTTCTTTACTAGCTAAATCATCACGACCAGCACCTTCAAAGGCTTTGATCGATTCTTTACGTTGTTTAATTTGCTTTTCAATGACCGCAAGAACCTGAGCGTCGCCAAGCTCTATGCGCTCATCAACTTCGATTTGCTTAATTGCTGCTTGTAGACTACGCAAAACCGTCACTGTTGCCATATCTTTGGCACGCATAGAAGTTTTTAATGCATCAGTAATTTGGTCTTTTAAAGTAGTCATAATTTCAGCAGTCAATCACAAATTAATTAGTAAAGGCGAGTAGTACGTACAGATTCGCGAGCCAATTTCTTTTGGTAGCGTTTAACTGCAGCAGCTTTTTTGCGCTTACGTTCTTGAGTTGGTTTTTCGTAGAATTCGCGCTTACGAACGTCAGCTAAAACACCAGCTTTTTCGCATGAACGTTTGAAACGACGGATAGCTACGTCAACTGGTTCGCCTTCTTTCAACTTAACTTGTGGCATGTAAAATCCTCTAGATTATGGATAAGATCAGGCACACCATTGCGCCGGATCACAAGTGAAGGTCAGTATTTTACTCATTTACAACTCATATCACAAGTCTATAATAGCGATTGCAATATTTTGACTCATATAAAAGGCAGTTTTGATGATTGTTTTAGGCTTAGAAACTTCTTGTGATGAAACAGGGTTGGCACTTTATGATAGCGAACTCGGCTTGCGGGGACAGGTTCTTTATAGCCAGATAAAACTTCATGCTGAGTATGGTGGGGTGGTTCCAGAGTTGGCTTCTCGTGACCATGTTCGTAAGCTTATTCCTTTAATGAATCAATTGCTTGAACAAAGTGGTGTAACGAAACAAGAGATTGATGCAGTTGCTTATACGCGTGGCCCAGGTTTAATGGGAGCATTAATGACAGGTGCATTGTTTGGAAGAACTCTAGCTTTTTCTTTAAATAAGCCTGCGATTGGTGTTCACCATATGGAAGGACACATGTTGGCTCCATTACTTTCAAGTCAGCCACCCGAATTTCCATTTGTAGCATTGCTTGTTTCAGGTGGTCATACACAATTGATGGCTGCCCATGCAATTGGTCAATATGAACTCTTAGGTGAGTCTATTGATGATGCTGCTGGTGAAGCTTTCGATAAAGTTGCGAAAATGATGAGCTTGCCATATCCGGGTGGGCCAAATATCGCAAAACTTGCATTATCTGGTGATCCGCTAGCATTTGAATTTCCACGACCAATGCTTCATCAAGGCCTAGACTTTTCTTTTAGTGGTTTAAAAACAGCTGTTTCTGTGCAATTGAAAAAATTGAATGGTGAAAACCGTGATGCTGACATTGCTGCATCATTCCAAGAAGCCATTGTAGACACATTGGTAAAAAAATCAGTGAAAGCTTTAAAGCAAACTGGGCTTAAGCGTTTAGTGATTGCTGGTGGAGTAAGTGCAAATTTACGATTACGCGAACAGTTAGAAACTTCCTTAGCGAAAATTAAAGCGCAGGTTTACTATGCAGAGCCTGCTTTATGTACTGATAATGGTGCAATGATTGCATTTGCAGGATATCAGCGCTTAAAAGCAGGCCAACATGATGGCTTGGCTGTTACGACTACACCACGTTGGCCAATGACTGAATTATCTATTCCTGAGTAAAATTATTTATCTGCAAAGGCTTGTTGGTTTTCAATATCTATATATTCGATATAACCACGGCCTTGCACTTGATTGCCAAAATAATGACCAGTAAATATATAACCACTTGCGTAACCTTGCCCATGACCATAGCGGAATGGGCAGTCAATTTCTGCCTGAATATTTAAAATAATTTGCTTTGCATCATTTCTAGCAATCCAAGAAAAGCGCTTGGGAAGTCGCATTTTCTTGCCCGTTGGAGAAATGAAGTCATCAATTTGATATGAAATAATATCAAAGCTGACATCTGTATAAACTTCAGGTGGCTGATCAAGATGTCTAATATGTAATGTATAAGTTACTGTTTGACCCGCAATATCTGCTTTGGTTAGAAGAAGTTGAGTATTTTCATTCAAATTAATGATTTGATAGGTAAAAAAATCCAGCGGTAATTTATGGTTTTCAGGGATAAGTTGATTTGTGAATGAGTGGGGGCCAACTGCTCGAGCATATTCGTAAGTGCAAAGTCCTTCGCTTTCAATGTATTTATCTTGATAATTTAAAAAACCTTTAAATTTTGCTAATAAACTCAAATGATCATAAACAGGCGTTTTTACAAACCATGAAACATGTGAGGTCCCATCAATATAAAAGTCAAAATCTAGACCTTCATAATGTCCATTAATATGAATTTTAGGGAATTTTCCTTGAATTGAAATTTCCTGACCTAGTTCGATTAAGCTTCCATCTTCATTAATTTTTGTATCATTAGGAATGATATAGGCTTTCAATAAGGCTTGTTCAAGGGCGGCTGTACTTGAAAAGAAAGTAGCTGTTTTTCTGGGATTGCCAACAATAATGTCATCATGGTCAAAGGCAAGCGCACCAGGTGTGCCTAATAAAATCATAATATTTAAATAGCGATGCGGTTCTGGCAAAAGGGGAAAAAAGATGCCGTAATGAGTCCAGCTAAAATATTTTTCGTCAACACGTGGGCGAATGATATGAGATTGAGTAAAAGGAAGCGTTGAATATTTTTTTGCTTGGTCTAAAAAGCCTTGTGCGAATAACAAACTTTTAGCAATAGTTTTGCTTGCGATAGAAAATTTTGGCAATTGTTTTTTCATATATAAACCTAAAAGAGGGTGATCTTGGTTTTAGGTTATGAAAAACAACTGCCAAAGCTAAGCGGTTTACAGGCCAAAGCTAAGGCTTTGTGGGACATTTTATTTAACTATTAGACAACTCTTTTAAAGCATTTAAACCAATCCAATGCTTAGAAAACTGATAAGCTGCACGACCAGAACGCTGACCACGCATTTGGCACCAACGTAAACTCTCAGCACGAACTTCATCATTAAAAGGCATTTTTGCTTTATCAAGATAATGTTCTACGATTTCTAAATATAAATTTTGATCCATTGGATAAAAAGATAACCATAAGCCAAAACGGTCTGATAGAGAGATCTTTTCTTCAATCGCTTCTTGCGGATGTAGTTCGGTATATTGAGGTACATCAACCTTAGTTACAGGTGTGTTTTCGTGCATGAACTCAGGTAACAAGTGACGGCGGTTACTGGTCGCATAAATAATAAAATTTGTTGAACCAGATTGTAATGAACCATCTAATACACTTTTTAGACTACGATAATTTTCATCTTCAGCATTAAAAGCTAAGTCATCACAGTAGACAATATACTTTTCAGGGCGGTTTTGAATGATTTTTTGGATTTTAGGTAAGTCTGCTAAATCATCACGTTCAATTTCAATTAAACGTAATCCTTGGGGCGCATATTCAGTGAGTAAAGCACGCACTATAGAGGATTTGCCTGTACCACGTGATCCCGTTAACAGTACATCATTTGCAGGTAAGCCATTTAAAAACTGCAAAGTATTTTGAATGATTTTTTCTTTTTGACGTTCGATGCCTTTTAAGTCATCAAGATAAATATTCTTAGGCGTATAAATGGCTTTAAGTTGCTGGTTTTCCCATCTAAAAGCTGGTGCAGTGAAATCAGTTTCTTGTTTCGGTTCAGGTAAAACCTGCTGTAACTGATTTAATACAAGTGATAAGGTTTGAACTAAATTGTCGGGTAAATCAATGGTAGCCATGGTTAATCAATCATGTTAAACAGTAATTTACTAGGATACTAACACCGAAATTTGCAAGCTGACAAAAAAGATACTGCCAATCTAGTTTATCGGTTTTGCAATTGATTGAAATGTTCAGACCGCGCATAGTGTTGTCATGTCTATTCAGTAAAATCATCTGTGAAGATGAGGACGAAATATGTTTGAAAAAATACGAAGTGATATGAATCCGCATCAGGCTTACCGTATCAAAAAATTACAACGTCAATTAGACATGGCTGAATCTTATGAAGAGTGGAAGTCTTTTGCATTAAAACTGGATGAAGAAACAGGTGCACAAGAGTGGAAATTCGATAATAGTTCACCTTATTTTGATGCTGAGCTCATTTCTTATCGTTACACCTTACTGAAAAGATATCGTCAGCAACATCGTACTTTAGATTTGATTTATCTTTTAAAAGAAGGGCTAACTTACGATATTGCAAATATTGGTCACCCTATGTTGTTTGCTGCAACGCATGTAGGTACAAAAAAATTAATTGAAGATTATATTGAAGAAGTCAGCCAAAGCTTGGCTTACATTGCTTCTAGTGAATGTATTACCTTTCAAAGAAAAGAAAAAATCGAGTTTTTTGAAAATTGTGAAAAAGCCTATGGGCAACCCGCACTCATGTTTTCGGGTGGTGCAACTTTAGGTCTTTTTCATACAGGCGTATGTAAGGCTTTAATTGAACAAGACTTAATGCCCAAAGTCCTCTCTGGTTCAAGTGCTGGCGCCATTATGACAGGCATGTTGGGGACTTCTGCGAGTGAAGACGTTCAAAACTTATTAAATGGTGAACAATTTTTTAGTGATGCGTTTCATTTTAGAAAGCTTCGTGAACTTATAAAAGGGAATGGGGGCATTGCGGATGTCCACTATTTGAAAAAATTCCTTATCGAAAACTTAGGCGATTTGACTTTTGAAGAAGCATTTAAAAAATCGGGTTTAAATATTAATGTCGCAGTTGCACCGTATGATGCAACTGAAAACCCGCGAATTATGAATGCAATTATGACACCCAACGTTTTGGTTTGGAGTGCTGTATTGGCTTCTTGTGCTGTGCCAGTTTTATTTCCCCCTGTGCGTTTAACCAGTAAGCGCTATGATGGTGAACATACACCTTATATGGCAAATACAAAATGGGTAGATGGCAGTGTGCGCAGTGACTTTCCACAAGAAAGAATGGCAAGGCTTTATAATTTAAACTACACCATTGCCAGTCAAGTGAATCCGCATGTTGTACCATTTATGCAAGATGATGCACACCGTTTCCGTAAAGATCTTTTAAGTTGGCCAGAACGAATTTTAAGACGCCAAGGTAAAGTCCTGTCTATGGGAGTAATGGACTTTACCCGTCAAAGACTCGGTGCTATTTCTCCAGTAAGAAGACTGCTTGATCATGGGTATGGGGTAATAGGGCAGCGCTACTATGGCGATGTCAATATCATTGCCAAATATGGCTTAAAACATTATGCCTATACATTGCAAAACCCTCGTCCGCATTTGTTTAAGCGTTTACAAAGAGAGGGTGAACGTGCGACTTGGCCGAAAATTTCTTCTATAGAAACTCATGCACGTATTGGTAAAACTATTCAGCATTGTTTAGAAGTTCTACGTTTTGAAGAAAAGAGACAACAACCAGAGTCTTATTATGCTGAAGCATGATTTTGCTTCTCATATAGAAAATCTAAAAAGCGTGACAAAACCTAAAAGTGCAGATTTAGGACGGCATCTATGGACATGTACTATAGATGCCCATCACTACTGGCTAAAATATCAAGTGCCGCACGTATATGCTCAAAATGAGCAAGATTTTTTGCATGAATTGCAATTTTATGAAGATATTCAGCATAAAAACGCAAATTGGCTTTTACCATTTAAAATAGTTGATGCCGACACTGTTTCCCAACTACAACAACATGAAGGGAAAATATTAATTTTGCCGGATACAGAAGACTGGTTTGATCGTTCCATCGCAAAGCAAAACTTAAAAGATATTTATGAGACAGTCTTTAGCGCACTTAAGGCTTTAACAGCGCTTCATGAGTTGGGGTGGATTCATGGAGATATAAAAAGGGAACACTTTCGAAAGTTTGAGCAGCAACTCTATTTAATTGATTTTGAAAAAACACGGCTTATATCGAGTCCTGATTCAATCGTTGATGCTACCCCAAGATATATGGCTCCTGAACTGTTCCATAGAGCAAGTAAGAGTATACAAAGCGATTTATATGCTTTTGGAATTGTTTTATATGAATGGTTAAGCCAAATGCGTTTACAAGCAAATAGTTATCATGATTGGGCTGTATTGCATTGTCAAAATTTAGACATTCAGTTGCCTGATTCAGTTCAAGTTTTTTATCCTTTACTGGCGGGATTATTGCAAAAACAACAGGAAAATCGGTTTTCAAATGCATTTGAAGCGATAAATTGTTTAAAAGTACATTCAAACTTATAAAAATCATTGATCTAGTATCTGTATACAATTTACACGGTCAGTTTTTTTTAGAAAAAAAACACTTGTCACTGTTAGATCTTATCGCTAATATACACAGCCATCGGGGGCGTGGCGAAATTGGTAGACGCACTGGATTTAGGTTCCAGCGCCGCAAGGTGTAAGAGTTCGAGTCTCTTCGCCCCCACCACTTTAAGTTAAGGCTTAAAGTTGATTTGAATGATAAGTCATTTAAATCTTGGAAGAGGATTGGTGTAATGGTAGCATGACGGTCTCCAAAACCGTTCGTCAAGGTTCGAATCCTTGATCCTCTGCCACATTTATTTTAAATAAATGTCCCAGATGGGGGCGTGGCGAAATTGGTAGACGCACTGGATTTAGGTTCCAGCGCCGCAAGGTGTAAGAGTTCGAGTCTCTTCGCCCCCACCATTGAAAAAAGCAAGACGACGATCTTGCTTTTTTTATGATTAAATCTAAAGGGTTTAATTGTACCTATAGAGGATTGGTGTAATGGTAGCATGACGGTCTCCAAAACCGTTCGTCAAGGTTCGAGTCCTTGATCCTCTGCCAAGATTCAAAAAAAGCTCCTGTTATGGGAGCTTTTTTTTGTCTCGTATATTTTTTAATTAAATTTTATTAAAAATTATTACTTATATTAAATAAAATCTAATTTTATACAGACTAATCTGTATAAAGTATTTTTACTTTGTTAATGTTTTGTTAAAATATGGTTAATTAAAGTAATTTTTGATTTGATTTTATATGCTGAACTATAACAAATTTAATAAAAGTGTCTTATTCATCTGCTTATCAGTAATGGGGGGCTTAAGTTATGCTGCGGAGTCGGATGATTCGATTGGCCAGAGAATTCAAGCTGACCAAACCATTCGACAACAACAGCGTGACAGTGCATTAGAGAAACAAATTCAGCCGGATGTAAACGTCAATCTAGGGCAAGAACAAAATAAGATTTCGACTCAACAATTACAATATTTACGCTCTAACAGTGAAACACCTTGTTTTAAAATTAAGAAATTACTTTTAAAAGGTGATTTGGCTCATCAATTCATTTCTTCTTTTAATGTTATTACTACTGGCAAGAACAGTATTATTGGACGTTGTTTAGGCGTAAATGGTCTTAATCAGGCACTTGATCTTGTTCAAAATAAAATTATTGCAGATGGTTATGTCACAACACGAGTGTTACTACCTCAGCAAAATATTGCATCTGGTACGGTGCGTGTTCGTGTTATTCCAGGACGAGTGGATCAGATTAAGTTCGCTGATGGTACTTCTAAACGTGCACATTTATGGAATGCCTTACCGATGAAGTCGGGAGAGCTGTTAAATATTCGTGATATGGAGCAAGGTTTAGAAAACTTTAAACGAGTGCCAACGGTTGAAGCTGACTTTAAAATCCAGCCAGCAGAACAAAAAAAAGAACCAGGCTATAGTGATGTGGTTTTGACGTGGCAACAGGTTAAACCTTATCGCTTACATATAGGGGTTGATGATTCAGGGAGTGAGGCGACCGGAAAATATCAAGGCACAGCGACTTTATCACTTGATGATGTGCTGACTTTAAATGATCTGTTTTATATCAGTTATAACCATGATTTAGGCGGTGGAAACTCTGGTAAACATGGTACTGATGGCTTTTATGCAAGTTATACTATTCCATTTGATTATTGGTTGTTTTCAACCAGTTATAGTCGCTCTAATTACCTACAAACAGTCGCTGGAAGTAGTGAAACTTATCAATATAGCGGTAAAAGTGAACTCATTAATGCAGATCTATCACGAGTAATTTATCGGGACGCGCATCGGAAAACAACCTTAGGTTTTGGGGGGTGGTATCGTGAATCACAAAACTATATTAATGATGTAGAAGTTGAAGTACAACGCCGTAAAACTGCGGGTTGGAAAGCAACCCTTGATCATACTGAATATTTTTCTAACGCTACTTTAAGCGGCAATGTGAATTATAAACGTGGTACAGGTTGGTTGAATGCGATGAGAGCACCAGAAGAAGACTTTGGTGAAGCTTATACGCGTGTGGGGATTTTACAAGCCAATGCTAGTTTACAAGTTCCTTTTAAAGTGGGTCAGCAAAATCTGCAATATTTAGCTGAATGGCGTACTCAACACAGCAATCAACCTTTAACTCCTCAAGACAGATTTTCAATTGGAAACCGTTATACCGTAAGAGGTTTTGATGGTGAGCAAACTTTATTAGCTGATAATGGTTTTTTAGTTCGCAATGAACTAAGTGGCTCAATCATGAATAAACCACACTCTTGGTATGCAGGTATCGATTACGGAGAGGTTGGTGGAAAAACTGCACATTATCCAAATCCTTTACCAGGCACGAGTTTATTAGGTGCAGTTATCGGGTTGCGTGGTCAAATTGCTCCCTTACGTTTGAATTATGACGCTTTTGTCGGAGCACCTTTGAAAAAGCCAGATCACTTTGAAACGGATGATTACACGACTGGATTTAGTGTGAACTGGACTTACTAATCCATCCTCTCCCAATTACATATTTATTTGATTACATAAAAATTTAGTGAGACTTTAAAGTGAATAAGAATCGTTATCGTATTATTTTTAGCCATGCTCGTGGGATGTTTATTGCTGTTGCCGAGATTGTAAAAAGCAAAACCAAGCAAGCAGGGCAAAGTCAGGGGACATCTGAAACAGATTCGACTACAGTCTCGTTTTTGGACTCAAAAAAATGAACGGGGACAGGGTTTAGAAGCTAAAGAAAAAATATTTCCGTATGTGGTAAAAATAATAGAAAATTCAAATGAACAACCTTTTGAAATATATTCAATTTTAGGCATGATAGATGAATATGGTTTTAAAGAATATTTACCATTTATCAAAAAACATCTAGAAAAAATAATAGAACACCCAGAAATACATGGTTGGAAAATACATGATGTTATTAAGTTGCTATTAAAGGTTGATCCTATTTGTGTAGAGTCACTCTTAAAAAGAAACAATAAAAAATTAGCAGATTATGGATTATGAAAGATCAAGAAATATATCAAAAAATAGGCGAACTTTTATGGTCTATAATGCCTGAAGATGCAACTGTAATAGATTTTACAGGAGATATTTATCCCGAGCATTTTTCAGGTGGGGCAAAATGGCTTCTTAAAAATGGAAAAATTGAGACATTTGCTTTCAGAGAACGCGCTTATGAAATTGAAAATAAAATATGTTTATTAATTGATGAATTAAGATCGTTAGATATTTTTAAAGAAAAATGGACTAACTATAAAGTAACTCTAACGGAGGAAGGGAAATTTAATATAGAATTTGCCTACATCCCTGAAGTTGACCATTGGTCTGGATTGTATATGAAGGCAGTTAGTGACTTGAAGGAGGAGGAGTTGGATGAATATAATATACCTCGTGATGAGTGGGAGAAACGAGTAATGTTGAAAGAGCAAAATAAAAAATAGATTTATCAATCTAACAATTAATTTAAGAAAGCCTATCTAATATTGATAGGCTTTTTTATACATGATAATCACGCTATTCATTTAGTTATACAATTAAATAATAAGGCTAAACAAATATTTGATAGTAACGGTATTCCTAAAAATGGTAAATTTAGAAAATCATATTTATATTCTTCATTTAATGAAAATTCTGGAGAGTTATACATTCAAAAAATGGCAGCTTTACAATCAGGTAATGCTACAGGTAAAGAAATGTTATCTCAGGTTATTGAAAAAATAGGATATTCAAAAATTAAAACCGCTAAAGCTGAGTTAGCACAAATAAATAAAGAGGCTTTTGATAACGCGTATAAAAAATCAGGAAATTTGATCGATGCTGTTAATAATACACCATTAGGTAAGTCAATGAGAGACTTAGGTTTTAAAGTTAAATTAGCCGAAAATACTAGTGGTATGCCTAAAGTTATATTCGAGAGGAAATATGATGCTTAAAAATTTTGTTCTTAAAATGATTGAATTAAAGCGATTTGATGATTTATTGAATCTTTTAAGTGAAGATTCAATGTATTCATCTGATTCAATGAATAATATACCTCAAACAAAAGATGAAATTGATCAGTACACTCTTTCAGTACATCATATTTGGTCTTTAAAAAAGTTTGGTGCTACTGATCAGGTGGTAGTTGATGAGGATGGAAGTGGGTATAAATGGTATATAGATTATTTTAATAAATGGCTTGAAAATGGTGTTAAAGGATTAGAGATGATCGAAGTAGAAAATTATTTGAAAGATCACCCTTTCCCAACGATTTAAAGCATTTAAAATAGATGAGAGTTAGGACAATCAAAAACAATGGTTAATGATTTCGGAAAATGCTTTAGAGATTTATATGAGTAGTTGTATTTAGCTTGATTGTTCAGTAATGACTGGACTCTAAAAAGCCTATCTAATATTGATAGGCTTTTTATTGAATTAGAGATACTTGGAGAAAATAAAATGAGTGAACTAAAGTTGTACACTTTTTTTTGCGTAGAATATCAAGAAATAAATACACCGATTATAGAAGTTATAATTGACAGATCATTAAATTTTATTGGTGATATTACTGAATATATCGGTCAGCATGTTTATAAGTATTATCCATATGATAATCCTATATTCCCCGGCAATAAATATTATTTTGGTGGTACTAGCGCTGATGCTTTTTTGACTGTTTAACTGATTATTTGAATTTAAGAAATAAGAACGTAATGTTGTGCTTAAAGATATTGAGCAAAAATGAAGGAGTAGCAGATAAAGAACTTTTTTTATTTTTAAATGCTATAGCAATTGCTATGCTTTCTTATGATTATGACTCAAGGTTAAAAGTTTATATTTCAAAGGAAATATTGGATATCTATTTAAAGGAATCAAAAAGATTGCTTGATTTAGATACACATCCTGATGATTTTGTTGTTTATTAGACTTTTTATATAATTAGGGAAAATTATTTGAAAAAAATGATTAAGTTGATGCCAGATTATCAATGTTATCCCTTATGGGAATATGATGAATTTGGCTTAGTAGCTAATTTAAATCCAAAAGATTTACCAATATCAGAAATACTAATAGATAAGCTTATATTATGGTCTGATATGTATGATGAAACTTTATGTTTAGATGATCCTATTAATTCTGCCTTTAAATCGATTCAGGAAGAGAGGAAATTCAAACTATTAGGAAGTGAATTGTTCGATCTTTTAAGAGAAGAGTTAACTGGTCAGTATGACGTTATCTATGAAAGTTAAGATAGCTTAAAAAATTACTCCCCAATTAACCTAGTTATATGACATTGTATGACTTCTAAATTTTTTTTAATATTTTTGAAAAATGGGGAAGTTGAAGCTTTTCCTTCTCAGAATGCACCAATTTCAAATCAATAGATATGGATAAAACATGAATTCAATAAATCGCAGTAGTAAGTTTTTTCTTGCAGTTTTTCTGATGATGAGTCTTTCAAATACATATGCAGCAAAGACACAGGTTGAAGAGGTTGATGCAATGGAAGCTGCTGGAGCAGAAGTGGCAGAAGCGGGTGGAGCTGATGTTAGTGGAGTAGAGGTTGAATGTGGTGCTGATGGAGCTTGTTATGGTGTAACTTCTGTAGCTCCCGTTTCTGATGATGAAAGGTACGGTGGTATTGAACAGGAATATGTTGTAAAAGGCTGTAAAGTAACGGTCTACAATGATGGGCCAGTGAAAATGGTCGATGTAAAGACGGATCAACCATGTGATGCTCCACTTCCTAAAGGTCACAAATTCACTAAAAAGAACCATTAATTATTTTGTGTAGCATCTTTAAACAGGTGCTATTGAGATGATTTTACCAAGCCTCAAGCCAACTGAGAGTAAGAGGCTTATTTTTCTCATCCATTCTCATTAGATACTATAAGAATTAGCCCAATCTTTCTTATTGCTGAACTCAATTATTTTTTAAAAAACTATAGAAATAACAACATCTGATTTTACCCGTAGATTCTGTAGTTCATCTTAAAAACCCACTGATTTATCAAATACTTTGTCTGTTTTATTTTAAAACAGTTGTCACTTTTTGTGCTTGACGATAAATAGAGTGACTATTATCCTTTGCGTGCTGGCCTACATTGCCAGTCGGTTGTCGCAGACCGTTCTTCAAGAGCATTAAAAGATTCTTCTTTTAGTGTGTACACCCTCGTGCCCCCTCTACGGTGGAACGGAGGGGGACACCTTCGGGTGTGCTGGGTCTTGAAGCCAGTCTGCGAACCCCCTTCGTTCTGCCACCATAATTTTAATGTCTGGCAGAACTCCCAATAAAAAGGAGTCGGCTTTGCACATTCATTATTTCTTGGCAGCCTTTGCCAAAAGCTATAACAACACAACTTAGTTTTTTAACAAGTTTGATCGCCACTAGGCTAATCAGGCTTTAAATCGTCACGACTAAAAACTTAGCAACTATAAAACTCGAGATGTGCCAAGCACAGTCTTTATGGGTTTTGCTGTGCCTTTTTTTCTCCCAAAAAGGGCACAGATTTTTTTAACTCATTTATATACAACAAAAATTTATTTTATAACGGTAAAACTATGCCAAATTTAACATTCCCACCACGTGCTTTAAATGTTGTAAAAAAAGGGATTCATCTTTTCCATCACGGTGGATTCCACACTGTTGGTGTTGACAAGATTGTGAGAGAAACCGAAGTCACAAAAATGACGTTTTATAATTATTTTCACTCTAAACAGCGCTTTATTGAAATCTGTTTAATCGTGCAAAAAGAACGTCTTCAAGAACAAGTGATTGAAATGGTCGAATATGACCACGCTACAAGTACACTAGATAAACTTAAGAAGCTGTACTTTTTACATAGCGATATAGAAGGGCCATATTACTTATTATTTAAGGCCATTTTTGAAACAAAAATTAGCTATCCAAACGCTTTTCAGACCGCAGTGAGATATAGAATGTGGCTTATCAATGAAATTTATAGCCATCTCAGACAGTTAAAAACCGATGCAACATTTAATGAGGCCAGACTCTTTTTATATGTGATTGAAGGCACGATTATTCAATTGTTAGATAACTGCAATGTGGCTGAAACAGAGAAGATACTGGATTACTTTTTACTAAGGCTTGGTGTGGTTTAGATAAATATCCCAAAGTACATGGGACTGTTCTAAATTTTGTGTAAGTACTTAATTTTCATTTATCCTTCAGAGGATAATTACAAAAGGTACTTCACATGGATGAAGCAACAATCAAAAGTATGGCTGCCGAATTGGCTAAAGGTCTAA